>DASUWV010000126.1:0-16949 GCA_036378275.1 Solirubrobacterales bacterium
GTCCCTCCCCAGGTCGTTTGCGTCAAATGAAGTCGCCCCGCTGAAGTCGCCCCGGTCAGTCCCGGCGCCGGAGCCGGACGGCTGCGAGCGCCAGGCGCGCGCTGCTCCCCAGGCTCGTGAGCAGGCGGCGGCGGATCGGCACGGCGTAATCGGCGGGCGCCCGGGGGGAGGCGAGGTAGAAGCCTGCCACCCCGGCGAGGATCGCCGCGTGCCGGTGGCGCCGGGGCGCCGACGCGACCTCTTCGCGGGCGCGCTCGGCCAGCAGGGCGAGGCGGTCGGCTGCCGCCTCCGGGCCGGAGCAGTAGCCGAGATAGTTGTGCTCGCCGGCCGCGCGATCGCGCTCCAGGTCGACCATGTCGTCGAGCAGGACGGTGAGGGCGCCGATCGGCGGAAAGTAGGCGGCCTCGATCAGCTCGGCCTCGTGCGGGGCAGTCTGCGGGTCGGCCGCGGCGGCGATGAGCGCGTGGATCGCGACCGAGGAGGACGCCCCTGCGGCGATCTCCCACCAGAGGTAGCCGCTCGGTGCGTCCAGGGCCTCCGCCCAGGCCCTCAGACCCACGCCGCCATCGCTCATGGCGGCGTGGGTCTGGCTTTGGCCCTCGCCGCAGCGCCGGGCGGCGCCCCGTGCGAGACGGGCGACCGCGCCCCAGCCGGGGAGGGCGGACACCTCCTGCCTGCAGGCCCGCACCAGCGCGAGCAAGTAGCCGTTGTCCTCGCGGTGGGGATGGAGGCGGTACCAGTCGGAGGTAGGGGACCCCGGCGACACCGCCTCCTCCAGCGCCCGGTGCAGCAGCAGCCCGTCGGCAAGCGGATCGCCTGCCGACGCCTGCTCGCCCAGCGAGTCCAGGTAGTCGACCGCCGTCTGCAAAGCCGTCATCGCCCGCACCGCCGTCGCCCGGTGAGGGCGTGGCGCGAGGATCCCGAAGACGGCCGTCGCTTCGGCGTTCCCGCCCTTCTCCTGCAGCGCCTCCCACGCGGCGGCGCGGAGGGAGGGGTCCGGGATCGCCGTTGCCGGCGTCAGCCATCGCCGCTGCTCCCGGCGCACCGCCGGCAGCAACCGCTGGTAGGCGGCGAGCGCCCAGAGGAGCGCGCCTGCGTCCCGCGCGGAAGTCATCCGCGAAGTCTCCCTCCTTCCGAGCACGGTCTCGCTCAACCCGCTTGAACTAGGCTTCCTCGTGTGGCACGGAAGACCGCTCGAGGAGACGAGGCCGCGGCGATCGCCGCGGCGATCGCGCGGTTCGAGGCCGAGCTCACCGGCGTCCCGGCGGAGGAGGCGCCGGCAGCGCCCGCATGGCAGCGGGCGGCGCTTCTGGAGGGGATCGGCGCCAAGGAGACCATCGAGGACCTACGAGGAGGATCCGCATGGCTGTCGTGAAAATCATCGAGCTGGTCGGCAGCTCCAAGACGTCGACCGACGACGCCGCCAAACAGGCGCTGCTGCAGGCGCAGGGCTCGCTGCGCAACATCCGCGCGGTCGACATCGTCTCCACCGGGATCCGCGGTGAGAACCTCGACGAGTACCGCGCCCACGTCCGCGTCGCATTCCTGATCGAGGGAACGGAGGTCGACTGATGGCAGAGGAGCAGGGGACGGACGCGCGCGAGGTCTCGCGTGAGCAGGCACGCAAGCTGATCGACGAGGGCGCGCAGCTGATCGACGTGCGCGCCGACCACGAGTGGGAGGCGGGGCACATCGCCGGCGCCAAGCACGTGCCCCTGCCGGAGCTGCCCAACCGCACCGGCGAGATCGACAGGGAGCGGCCGGTGGTCGTCTACTGCCGCGGCGGCAACCGCTCCTCGATGGCGACCGCCGCCCTCGACGACGCCGGCTACGACGCCGTCAAGCTGACCGAGGGGATCGTCGGCTGGGCCGGCGACGACCTGCCGCTGGAGCCGGAGGGCGGCTACGTCGCCGATTCGGGCGAGGCCTCCGCAATTCTGCAGGCGCAGAAAAAACCCTCGCACAGCTGACCGCCGACCGCTCAAAAATTTAAATACCTGAATCCCAATCGGGTTTGCTACCTTTCTGCCCATGGAGGTAGCCGTCGCAGAGAACAAGGTGCAGGAGGGCAAGGGCCGGGTCGGGTCCCTCGAGAACCCTGAGACCTATGAGAACGTCCCCGGCCACGTCATCCCGATCATCGAGCGCGAGTTCGACGACTTCGACAACGAAGCCGAGCAGTTCCTCAGCGGGCAGCTGGAGGAGCACCAGTTCATCGGCTTCCGCCTGAAACAGGGCGTCTACGGGCAGCGCCAGCCCGACGTCCAGATGATCCGGATCAAGCTTCCGCTCGGCGGCGTCACGCCCGAGCAGATGGACGCCTTCGCCAGCGTCGTCGAAAAGTACGCGCCGCTCAACAAGGGCCACATCACGACCCGGCAGAACATCCAGATCCACCACGTGCCGCTCCGCGATAACGAGCTGCTGCTGCGGGAGATCGCCGAGTCCGGCCTCTCCTCCCGCGAGGGCTGCGGCAACACGGTCCGCAACGTCACCGGCGACCCCTGGGCCGGCGTCGCCGCCGACGAGGTCTTCGACCCCACTTTCTACGGCACCGCCTACGTCCGCTACTTCGTCCGCCACCCGACGACGCAGCTGATGCCGCGCAAGATCAAGACCGCCTTCTCCGGCTCCCCGGAGGACCGCGCGATCACCGGCATGCACGACATCGCCTTCATCAGCCGCGAGCGCGACGGCGTCCGCGGCTTCGAGGTCCGGGTCGGCGGCGGCACCTCGATCATGGCCCGCGTCGCCCCGACCCTCTACGAGTTCGTCGAGGCCGACAACGGCGACTACCTCAAGGTCGCCGAGGCCGTGCTCCGCATCTTCGACCGCCAGGACTGGCTCCGCGTCAACCGCGCCCGCGCCCGGATCAAGGTCCTGGTCGACAAGATCGGCATCGACGCCTTCCGCGAGCAGGTCGACGAGGAGCTGCGGGGGGAGTGGGTGCAGGAGCGCGAATTCGGCCCCGAGCTGGTCGAGCGCCTCGGCTTCGCCCCCGACGAGGAGGCCGGCGCGCCCGAGCCGCCGCTCGCCCCGTCCTCGCCGAACGGCGACCGCACCGAGTTCGAGCGCTTCCTGCAGGGGAACGTCGAGCCGCAGCGCCAGGAGGGCTTCTCCACGGTCGAGGTGAAGGTCACCCGCGGCGACCTCACCCCGGAGCAGTTCCGCGGCCTCGCCGAGATCATGCGCGAGTACACCGGCGGCTCCGCCCGCAGCACCGTGCAGCAGAACTTCGTCCTGCGCTGGGTCCGCGACGAGTCCCTCTACGACGTCTGGGAGCGGCTCACCGCCCTCGGCCTCGGCGAGGCCGGCGCCCGCGAGATCACCGACGTGGTCTCCTGCCCCGGCACCGACAGCTGCAAACTCGGGATCACCTCCTCGATGGGCCTCAACCGCGCGATCAAGGAGCGGGTCGACTCGATGCAGATCACCGACGAGCTGACCAAGCGGATCCACATCAAAATGAGCGGCTGCCCCAACGGCTGCAGCCAGCACCACATCGCCAACATCGGCTTCTACGGCGCTTCGCTGAAAGTCGGCGGCCGCCAGATGCCGGCCTACATCCCGCACGTCGGCGGCAACTTCGAGGGCGGCGAGGTCGTCTTCGGCAAGCGGCTGAAATCGCGGCTGCCGGCGAAACGGGTGCCGGAGGCGGTCGAGCGCTGGGTCAAGCTCTACGAGGCCGAGCGCAACGAGGGCGAGGAGTTCAACCCGTTCGTCGAGCGGGTCGGCGCCGAGCCCTTCGAAGCGGCGGTCAAGGAGCTGACGATGCCGGCCGAGTTCAGCCTGGAGACGATGCAGCAGTTCATCGACTGGAACCGATCGAGCCCGTACGAGGTCGTGCGCGGCGAGGGAGAGTGCGCGATCTAGCTCGCGCCCAGCGGAGCGATGAAACCACCTCCCGTCACCCTGTCAGGAACCGTCCCCACACCTGCGGACCTCGACCACGAGGCGATCGCCGCCGAGCTCGAGCAGAGCACGGCGCAGGAGGCGCTGGAGTGGATGTTCGAGAACTTCGGCGAGCGGCACTACATCGCCTGCTCGTTCCAGAAAACGAGCTCGGTGACCGCCCATCTGGCGAGCACCGTCAACCCCGAGGCGCGCTTCTTCTACCTCGACACCGAGGTCCTCTTCGAGGAGAGCTACGAGACCCGCGACCGCCTCGCCGAGGCGCTCGGAATCGAGTTCGACCGCTTCCACAACATGACGCTTGAGGAGCAGGAGGCCGAGCACGGGCCGGAGCTGTGGAACCGCGATCCCGACGCCTGCTGCGGCATCCGCAAGGTCGAGCCGATGCGCCGCGCCCTATCTTCCGTAGACTGCTGGGTCGCCGGCGTCCGCCGGGCGGACTCCAGCACCCGTTCCAAGACCCCGAAGTTCGCTTGGGACAAGCGCTTCAACCTCTGGAAGCTGAACCCGCTCGCGGATTGGACCGAGCGCGAAGTTTGGAACTACATCCGTGAGCACCACCTCCCGTACAACCCGCTCCACGATCGCGGTTATCCGTCGATCGGCTGCACCCACTGCACGAAGCCCGTGGAACCGGGCGGGGACCTGCGCGACGGCCGCTGGAGCGGCCTCGCAAAGACCGAGTGCGGGATCAACTAGCGGCCCCGGCAAGCCGCCCCCGACCTTTAACCAGTAACCCTTCCCCCGACCCGAACAGGTGAGATGAGCGAGACGATGGCTGAGTTGTCCCTGACCCTTTCCGAGCGCCACACGGCGGACTTCGAGATGATCGGAAATGGCGGCTTCGCGCCGCTGACCGGCTTCCAGGGCTCCGCCGACTGGGAGCGCGTCTGCAGCGAGATGCGGACCGCCGACGGCGATTACTGGCCGATCCCGATCACCCTGGCGACCGACCTCGAGTGCGAGGTCGGCGATGTCGTCGAGCTCTCCTCCGACGAAGGCAAGAAGCTCGGCCGGATCACGGTCGAGGAGATCTTCGAGCGCGACACCGAGCGCGAGGCCGAGCAGGTCTACGGCACCGCCGACGAGGCCCACCCGGGCGTCGCTGCGATCTACGAGGAGGGCAGCCGCTGCATCGCCGGCCCGATCGAGGTCGACGCGCTGCCCGACCACGAGGAGGCCTTCATGCGCCGCTACCTGACGGCGCCGGAGACCAAGGCGGAGTTCGAGAAGCGCGGCTGGAAGCGCGTCGTCGCCTTCCAGACCCGCAACCCGATCCACCGCGCCCACGAGTACCTGACCAAGGCCGCGCTGGAGACCTGCGACGGGCTCTTCATCCAGCCGCTGATCGGCAAGACCAAGGCCGGCGACATCCCCGCCGACGTGCGGATGCGCTGCTACGAGGTGCTGATGGAGAACTACTACCCGAACGACCGGGTGATGCTCGGCGTCAAGCCGGCGAAGATGCACTACGCCGGCCCGCGCGAGGCGGTCCTGCACGCGATCGTCCGCCGCAACTACGGCGCCACGCACTTCATCGTCGGCCGCGACCACGCCGGCGTCGGCGACTACTACGGCACCTACGACGCCCAGAAGATCTTCGACGACATCGACGTCGACGAGCTGGGGATCGAACCCCTCTTCTTCGAGCACAGCTTCTGGTGCAACGAGTGCGAGGGCATGGCCTCGGGCAAGACCTGCCCGCACGACGGCTCCGCGCACGTGTTCCTCAGCGGCACGAAAGTGCGCGAGATGCTCGGCAACGGCGAACGGCCGCCGCAGGAGTTCTCGCGCAACGAGGTCGCCGACATCCTTATCGACGCTTACAAGGAGGACTGACAAAGCATGGCTGGTGAGAAGGGCTTCACCCTCTGGTTCACCGGGCTCTCCGGAGCCGGCAAGACGACGATCTCCCGACTGCTGGAGGGGCACCTGCTCGAGCGCGGCTCGAAGCTGGAGATCCTCGACGGCGACATCGTCCGCGAAAACCTCTCGAAGGGGCTCGGCTTCTCGAAAGAGGACCGCGACACCAACATCCGCCGGATCGCCTTCGTCGCCGACCTGCTCAGCCGCAACGGCGTGCCGGTGATCACCGCGGCGATCTCCCCCTACGCGGCGATCCGCCAGGAGGCCCGCGAACTGATGGGCGACCGCTTCGTCGAGGTCTACGTCAAGGCCTCGGTCGACACCTGCGCCGAGCGCGACGTCAAGGGCCTCTACGAGAAAGCCTTCAAGGGCGAGATCAAGGAATTCACCGGCGTCAGCGACCCCTACGAGGTCCCGGAGAACCCGGACTTCGTCGCCGACACCGAAAATGAGACCCCGGAGGAGTCGGCGGAGAAGCTGCTGGCCTACCTCGAGCAGCGGGGCCTGATCCCGGCCAAAGCGGGGGCCGCCGTCTGATTCGCGGTGCTTTGGGAGGGGGCTCCCGCCCCCTCCTTTAGAGAGGGTTCAGTTGACGGCGGCACCCTTGGCGGGTGCAGCGAGTGCCTGCGGACCGAGTTGGGCGACGCCGCCGACTGCCCTCACGCGCGCAGCGCCGCCGCCGGCTGCTCGTGCCGCTCGCGGCGTTGGTCGTCGGCGGGTTCCTGCTGGCGCGGGCGCTCGGCGGGTCGTCGGGAGGCTCGAGCGGGTCTAGCGTGGCCGACGCTCCGGCTGCCTCGAAGGTGCTGGTCGCCGCAGCCCAGAAGGGGCTGCCGGCGCCGATCTCAGGGGAGGCCGCGGCGGCGGTGCCGGGTGGGACGTTGATCCTCGGCGGGCTCGATGCGAACGAAGCTTCGGTTGAAGGGGTCTTCTCGCTCGGGCCCTCGGGGAGAGTCCAGTCGGCCGGGTCGTTGGCGGGGCCGCTGCACGACGCGGCGGCGACGGTGCTGAAGGGGAAGGTCCTCATCTTCGGCGGCGGGACCGAAACCAGCACCGACCAGGTGCAGTCGCTGCCGGCGAGCGCCTCACTCTCGTCGCCCGCCACGGCCACGGTCGTCGGGCACCTGCCCGCCGTCCGCTCCGATCTCAGCGCGGTGACGGTGGGATCGCGGGCCTACGTGCTCGGGGGCTACGACGGGACCGAACCCGATCCGGCGGTGCTCGCGACCGCGGACGGGCGCTCCTTCTCACAGGTGGCGGAACTCGAAGTCCCCGCCCGCTACATGGCGGTCGCGGCCCTCGGCGGCCGCATCTACGCCTTCGGCGGCGAGACCGGCGCCGGCAGGCCGACCGACGCGATCCAGGAAGTCGACCCGGCGAAGGGGGCGGTGCGACAGGTCGGCCGGCTGCCCCAGCCGGTCTCGCACGCGGCCGCCGTCGCCCTGGGCGGCTCCGTCTACGTCCTCGGCGGCGAAGGAGCGGAAGGCGCGACTGCGAAGAGCTGGCGCTTCGATCCCGGCAGCGGCAAGGTCTTCCCGGCATCGTCGTTGCCGCACCCGGTTGCGGGCGGCGCGGTCGCCGGCGCAGGCGAATCCGCCTACCTGATCGGCGGCACCGGCGCAGGCGGGGAAGCGCTCGCCTCGGTCGTGAAGCTCAGCTTGAAGTCAGCGCCCCAGGGCTCGGCTGAAGGCGGGGGCTCGCGCGGCGGCGAAGCCGCAGCCGCCAATACGGCGGCCGGCTCGAAGCACGCCCCGCCCTTCCATGGCCGGCTGATGATCGCCGACCGCGGCAACAACCGGATCATCGTCGTGAACAACCGCAAGCGGGTCCTCTGGCGCTATCCCTCGAAGGCGCATCCGGCGCCGCCCGGCGGCTTCTACTTCCCCGACGACGCCTTCTTCACCCACGGCGGCACCCAGATCATCTCCAACGAGGAGAAGAACGAGCGGATCGTCCAGCTCTCCTTCCCGAGCGGCAGGCTGCTCTGGTCCTACGGGCACCCGGGCCAGACCGGCTCGGAACCCGGCTACCTGCACGAGCCCGACGACGCCTACCTGCTGAAGAACGGGAACGTCTCGGTCGCCGACGCCCAGAACTGCCGGATCTTGGTCATCTCGCCGCAGAAGAAGGTCCTGCGCGAATTCGGCGATCCGGCCGAATGCACCCACGACCCCCCGCGCCGGCTCGGCTCCCCCAACGGCGACACCCCGCTGGAAAACGGCGACATCCTCGTCTCCGAGGTCAACGGCTCCTACATCGACGAGATCACCCGCACCGGCAAGCTCGTCTGGAGCCTGCAGCTGCCGATCTCCTACCCCTCCGACCCCCAGCAGCTGGGGCCCGACCGCTACCTGGTCGTCGACTACGCCGACCCCGGCGGCATCTACGAGTTCACCCGCGCCGGCAGGATCCTCTGGTCCTACCACCCGGAAAGCGGCAACGGCCGCCTCGACCACCCGAGCCTGGCCGAGCGGCTCCCCAGCGGCGACATCGCGGTCAACGACGACTACCGCCACCGCGTCGTGATCATCGACCCGAAGACGAAGAGGATCGTCTGGCAGTACGGCGTCACCGGCCGCCCCGGCACCGGCCCCGACCACCTCCACACCCCGGACGGATTCGACTTGCTCGAAGCGGGCGGGAAGATCCCGACCCACCCGTACACGGGCTGAGGGGCCTACTTGGCCAGCCGTTTGAGGATTTCGAGCTCCTCTTCCAAGTGCTTTTTGAGACGGCGCTGAAAGTCTTCATCGGCGAAGCGAGACGCGATGTGATCCTCCACCGCTTGCCGGACAACCTCGGACACCGGTACGTCTTGGGTCCGCGCAATAGCCGCAAGTTCAGCTGCCATTTGCTCTGGAAGTCGAAGGCTTATCGCTCTGCTCGCCATCAGTGGTGAGCGTTATAGCATAAATAACCTAAAAAGATTCGGGCGCTTGTCTCACGAATAAATCCGGTTGTAAGACAACAAATTTAGTGAAACTATGCTTTAATGAATCGCCATGCATGGCAAGTTGACGTTCAAGCGCTTCGTCCTGATTACGGCACGGGTGAAGGATGCGTCGGCCGACGAGGTCGAACCGACGATCTCGAGATCAAGAGCGGAAGCGGCCCTGGGGGCACCCTTCGGCGGGGCCGACGACCTCATCCTTTACTCAGAGCCGGTCGAGCAGGCAGCTCGCTGCTGTGCCGCGATCATTCGCGAGCGTCCCCTGACTTGCGACAACAAGCACGTCGCTTGGGACTGCATGCTGGAAATGCTGGCCCGCCTGCCTTGGGCGCCGATCGATCCTGCCCCGAAGACGATCGGAGCGAAGTTGGACGAGTTGGGGGACGAGACGATCGACGAGGACGATTTCGTCCGCTGGGTTCGCAAGGAAGTGGGTCGCGCCGAGGTGTTGCGCTACGAACGCCGACGAGAGATCAGGGCCTAGGCGGCACCTGGGGCTCGCCGAGGCCGTAGGTGTCGTAGGCGTCGAACTCGGCGAAGGTCTTGTGGGTGGGGCCGTGGTAGTCCGAGCTCGCGGTGGGGACGAGGCCGAGCTCGTCGCAGAGCTCGAGGAGGTGTTCGGTCTGCTGCTTGGTGTGAGTCGGGTAGTAGGTCTCGACCCCGTCGGCTTCGAGCGAGCGGATCAGGTCGTCGACCTCGTGCGGCGCCGAGATGTCCCAGTAGGGGTGGGCGATGACGGCGATGCCGCCGGCTTCGCGGATCAGCTCGATCGCCTGCTCGGCGGTCGGCCAGCGGCGGGCGACGAAGGCTTTGGCCCCCGGCACCAGGTACTCCTCGAAGAAGGGGCCGAGGTCGCCGGTCGCGCCGGCGGCGCGGGCGATGTGGGGACGGCCGATCGAGAGGGCGTCGCCGGCTTCCCGCACCGCGTCCTCGAGGTGGATGTCGAAGCCGTAGCCGCGCAGCTTCTGGACGATCTCGCCGGCCCGGGTGACCCGCTCGTGCTGGGCCCGCTCGCAGGCCGCGGCGATCTTCCCGACATCGATCCAGTAGCCGCAGATGTGCAGGTCTTCCGCGTACTCGTGGACGCAGGACATCTCGATCGCCGGCACCAGCTCGACCCCGTGCTCCTCAGCCGCCCGCTGCGCCTCCCCGACCCCCGCGATCGCGTCGTGGTCGGTAAGGGCGAGCGTGGTGACGCCGGCCTCAGCAGCTTTGGCGACCACGTCGGCCGGCGCCAGCTGTCCGTCGGAGACCGTCGAATGACTCTGCAACTCGATCAACATCGGCCGCGCAGACTAGCTGCCTGCAGCGTTTCCCAAGTTGTTCGGAACAATAAGTTTGCCCGTAGGCGAACAAAAATTCAAAGTTGTTCGGTACATTTAACTTATGCCTCACCCGAACAACTCCGGTAAGCCGAGACGGGGGCGCCCTCCGCGGGCAGCTGTCTACGAGCGCCTGAAAGTCCAGATCGAGGAGCTCCGCGAGCGGTTGGGCGGACTCCCGGCTCCGGACGAGGCGGAGGGGATCTGGCGCGGAATCTGGCTCGAGGAGGCTCATCACTCGACGGCGATCGAGGGGAATACTCTCGTCCTCAAGCAGGTCGAGAAACTTCTCAACGAGGGAAGGACTGCAGGCAACAAAGAGCTCAGCGAATACCTCGAGGTACGCGGGTACGCGGATGCCGCCGCCTGGGTCTATGGGCAGGGAATCCAGCCTGGTGACTGGGGCGGTGGCAAGCTGATCACGCTCGCCGAGCTGCGAGAGATCCATTCCCTTGCGATGACCCCGGTGTGGGACGTGGCGCCGCATCCGCAGGCGACGCCTAAGGAGCGCCCGGGCTCCTTCCGGGAACACGACATCGAGCCATTCCCGGGCGGCATGCGGCCACCCGAGTGGACGCAGGTCACGGTGTTGGTCCGCGATTGGATCAGCGACGCCCAGGCCCTGCGAAAGGTCGAGGGGCCGGAGCTGCCCGAGGCCCTTGCCGGGTTGCACGCGAGATTCGAGCAAGTCCACCCCTTCCTCGACGGGAACGGACGCACCGGGCGCCTCGTCCTCAACCTCCTCCTGGTCCGTCTTGGATACCCGCCGGCGATCATCTACAAGGGCGAGCGAACCCGTTACCTGAACGCCCTCCGTCGTGCCGACCAGGGTGATCTCGGTCCTCTCGGTGAGTTTCTGGCAAGAGCGATCCTCGACAATCTCCACAAGTTCGTCGTCCCCGCGATTGCCGGGCCCGCACGGCTCGTCCCGCTGCCTGCGTTGGCCACCGAGACGCTTTCGGCGAACGCGCTGCGGGTGGCCGCAACCCGGGGAAGGCTGAAGGCGGCGAAGGCCGCCGACGGGTCCTGGCGCAGCTCGACGGCCTGGGTCGAGGAGTACGAAGCGAGCCGCCATAAGCGTGAATAACTGCTCTGCCTGGGGCGGCATGCACCACTGCTGCCCTCCTAAATAGACTGCCGCCCCCGTGTTTCAGAAAGTCCTCATAGCCAACCGCGGCGAGATCGCGATCCGGGTCGCCCGCACCCTGCGGGAGATGGGAATCACCTCGGTCGCCGTCTACTCGGAGATCGACCGCGACGCGCCCCACGTGCGCGAGGCCGACGAGGCCTACCTGATCGGTCCGGCGGTCCCGGCCGAGAGCTACCTGAACATCCAGAAGATCATCGATACCGCCAGGGAAGCCGGCGCCGAAGCGATCCACCCCGGCTACGGCTTCCTCGCCGAGAACGCAGACATGGCGCGCGCCTGCGCCGAGTACGGGGTCACCTGGATCGGGCCGCCGCCGGAGGCGATCGAAGCGATGGGCTCGAAGACCCGGGCGCGCGAGATCATGGAGCAGGCCGGGGTGCCGATCGTCCCCGGCTCGACCGAAGTCGCCAAGGACCTCGACGAGGCCCGCAAGCAGGCCGAGGAAGCCGGCTATCCGGTCGCCTGCAAGGCGGCGGGCGGCGGCGGCGGCAAGGGCTTCCGCGTCGCGATGACGCCCGACGACCTGCAGGAGGCCTTCGAGGGCTCGGCCCGCGAAGGCGAGAAGTTCTTCTCCGATTCCCGCGTCTATATCGAGCGCTACCTCGAGGATCCGCGCCACGTCGAGGTCCAGGTCCTCGCCGACTCGCACGGCAACGTGGTCCACCTCGGCGAGCGCGATTGCTCGCTGCAGCGCCGCCACCAGAAGGTGGTCGAGGAGGCGCCGGGCCCGCACGTCGACGATGAGATGCGCGAGCGGATCGGCAAGATCGCCACCGACGCGGCGGCGGCGGTCGGCTATCGCGGCGCCGGCACGATCGAGGGGATGCAGGTGGGTGAGGAGTACTTCTTCCTCGAGATGAACACCCGCGTCCAGGTAGAGCACTGCGTGACCGAGATGGTCACTGGCATCGACATCGTCCGCGAGCAGATTCTGATCGCCGCCGGCGAGCCGCTCTCGATCTCCCAGCAGGACGTGCAACTCAACGGCTGGTCGATCGAGTGCCGGGTCAACGCCGAGGCCGCCCACAAGAACTTCGCCCCCGCCCCGGGGCCGATCGGCGAGTCCTACCGCGAGCCCTCCGGCCCCGGCGTCCGCGTCGACTCCGGCGTCGAGGGCGGCGGCGAGGTGACGCCGATGTATGACCCCATGGTGGCCAAGCTGATCGTCTGGGACGTCGACCGCGAGAAGGCGACCCGCCGCATGCTGCGGGCCCTCGGCGAATACGACACCGGCGGCCTCACCACCCTGATCCCCTTCCACAAGGCGATCCTCGCCACCGAGCAGTGGGCGCGCGGGGAGACCTGCCGCGACCTGATGGAAGACAAGGAGTGGCTGAAGACGACCGCTCCCGAGGACGCGACCCCGCCCCAGCCCGGCGAGGAGGGCGCCGAGGTGGTGACCCGCGACTACAAGGTCGAGGTCTCCGGCAAGCTCTTCGACGTCAAGGTGATCGGCGAGGCCCCCGCGGGCGGCGCCGCCGCCCCGGCCGCCGGCGGCGGCAGGAAGCCGCCGAAACGCGACCGCAAGGGCGGCGGCGGCCCCAGCGCCTCCAGCGAGGCCCTGCCCTCGCCCCTCCAGGGCACCGTCCTCAAGGTCGCCGTCGAGAAGGGCGCCACCGTCGAGGAGGGCGACCTGATCTGCGTGATCGAGGCGATGAAGATGGAGAACGAGATCACCGCCCACCGCAGCGGCAAAGTGGAAGAGCTGAACGTAACCGAAGGCGCCGCAGTCTCCTCAGGCGACACCCTCGCCGTAATCAACTAGCTCCCCTCTAGCTTCGCTACACGGCACGCTTGAGGCGACGCTACCGATTGTGGGGGAGGGGGATGACCCCCTGAACGGCTTGTACTTCTCGGTCACGGCCATCTCGGACGGCTGACCGCGATCCACCCGAGCAAGTTGAGTGAAGGGGGTCATCCCCCTCCCGTACCGGCAAACCCAAGAACCTCAAGCGTGCCGTTTGTGATGCCGCTTTTCTTCGCGTTCCTTCTGTTTCCGCCGTTCTTCTTCACGCCGTTCCTTGCTCACCTTCTGCTGTTCCTTGCGGGTGAGCGGGAAGGGCGGGGCGGTTTCGCGGCAGGCGCGGCCGACGCAGGCCTCGAGGCGGATCAGCTGGGCGTGGAGGAAGGCCCGGATCGGGAAGTAGTTGGGGACGCGGACGATGTTGTTGAGCTCGTAGGGGTCTTTGTTGATGTCGTAGAGCTCTTTCTCGCCGTCGGGCCACTCGATGTACTTGTAGGGGCCGAGGCGAATTCCCTCGTAGTCCTTCGGCGGCGCCACGATCGAGGCTTTGGCGGTGCCGCTCTTCGGGCGGGGCCGCACCTCCGTGACCGTCCGCTGCGCGGTCGGTTCGCCGTTGGCTTCGACGTCGTCGGTCTGGACGAAGGACTCGAAGAGGATCCCCCGCCGGGTGCGCAGGCTCGGGTCGCGGAGGAAGGGGACCAGGGAGGTGCCGTCGATGCTCTTGTCCGGTTTCACTCCGGCCAGTTCGAGGATCGTCGGGGCGATGTCGGTGTTGGCCGCCAGCTCGCCGGTCGAGGTGCCGGGTTTGATCCCCGGGCCGCGCATCAGGAACGGCAGGTGGGTCGCCGGCTCGTAGGCGAGGAACTTGCCGCCGGTCAGCCGGTGCTCGCCGTAGAAGAAGCCGTTGTCGGAGGTGAAGATGACGTAGGTGTTGCGCAGCCGGTGCTCGCTGCCGAGCGTGTCGAGGATCGTTTTCACCCCGTCGTCGAGTGCGCGCAACGAGGCCAGCGCCTTGTCGTAGTAGACGCGGTAGGTGTGGGTTTCTTCCGGCGAGAGGTAGGGGGCTTCGCGGATGAAGCGGGGCTTGTCGTTGACGTTGCCCTCGTTGAAGCCCTGTTCCCGGTTGTGGGGGTAGGGGGCGCCGTCGAAGAGGGTGTAATCGCGCGGCGCCGGCTCCGGCCCGGCCGGTTTGCGGAAGTCACCGTGCGGCGCCGTGTAGTCGACCTGCAGGTAGAAGGGCTGTTCCGGCGGGGTCCCGTTCAGCTCTTCGTAGGCGATGCGGCTGAAGACGTCGGTCTCGTACAGGCAAGGTTTGCCTTCGATCGAGGTCGTCGGGCAGCCGAAGTAGTCGCGTTCGCCGTATTCCCGCGTTTCCCAGTTGCCGGAGTCGCCGAAGGGGCCGTCGATCGAGCCGTTGTCGTTGAGCGTGTACCCGTAGTAGTAGTGGTGGGTGTCGGCGTTCAGCACCGTGTGCCAAGCGCTCCACCCGGGCGGCACGTCGGTCCCGTTGTCGAACGGTTCGTCGCCGTAGCCGTTCAAGAACTTGCCGATGTGGATCGTCCGGTAGCCCGCCCCCTGCAGCCAGGTGGCGAGATTGTGGGTGAAGGCGCCGCGTGCCTTGAAGCCGGTGTAGCCGCCGTTGGGCTGGACGTTGCCGCGGACGTTGCTGTTGTGCGCGTAGCGCCCGGTCAGCAGGGTCACCCGCGAGGGGCAGCAGAGGGGGTAGGAGACGTAGTAGCGGTTGAAGGTCTCGCCCCGTCCGGCGATCATCGAAAGCGTGTTCGGCATCGTCGGGATTTCGACCCCGCCGGCGTTGAAGACGGTGTAAAGCTGGTCGAGCGTCTGGTCGTCGGTCTGGATCACGACGAAGCTCGGCCGTTCGCTGAGCGGCTCCGAGGAGCGTTCTTCGAGCGCTTCTTCGGAGATCGGCGAGAGCGAGGCGGTGGCGGCGCCGGCGCTCCGGGCTCCGGCGAGCACCAGCCCCACGAGGAAAACCAGGAGGGCGGCCGCGATGGCAACCCGCGCCGAGGCGCGCAGGGGCATGGAACTGGTGTGTCGAGCGGAAATCTGCATCAAGTGGATGCGGGGGCGGCTACCCCCGAAACCGGCGCCTCACGCCTGAGTTGCGGCGTGAAAGCTAGAAGACGCTCAGGACGCGCCGAGCTTTTTCACGGCTTCGCGGAAGTTTTTAACCGTGGCGCTGGGGGCTTTGCGCCCTTCCAGTTTCTCGCCGTGGCGGTTGACCCAGATCACCGGCACGTTCATCTTCAGCACCGGGGCGATGTCGGTCGCGTAGTTGGAGCCGATGTGGAGCCAGCCTTTCTTGCCACCGATCCGCCGCGCGCACTCTTTGAAGTGGACGGGGTCGGGCTTGTAGCTGCGCACCTGCTGGGCGGTGACGACGAGGTCGAGTTCGGTCCGCAGGTGGCGGCGCGAGATCCCCAGCAGTTTGTCGTCGATGTTGGAGACGATCCCGATCTCGTACCTCTTGCCGAGCCGGTCCATCGCCGCGTTGGCCTCGCGGAACGGCATCCAGTAGGCGACGCTGTTGGGCAGGAACTGGGCCCGCGAGGGCTCCACTTCCCAGCCGATCTCACCGGCGACCTTGACGATCGTCCGCCGCAGCACCTCGGCGTAGAGCTCATACGAGCCGGCCATGATTTCGGCCTGCACTTCCATGAAGCGCTCGAGGAACGGCCCCTCGTCGAAGCTGAAGCCGTCTTTGGAGGCCTCTTTCTTGCACGCCTCGATGATGCCTTTCTCCCAGTCGATCAGGGTGCCGTAGCAGTCGGTGGTCACCCATTTGACGGTTTTGAGACTGGGGAGGGCCATCGCGAGCGCGGCATTATGTCATTGGCCCGCCGGCCGGGCAGTCCCCCTCCCGCTCGGCGGCGGCAGGGCGATCTCGGGTAGGGTTCCGCGCCGCGCACCCGGCGCCCACCTCTCATGGACCTCCTCGAGTACCAGGGCAAGCAGCTGTTCGCCAAGCACGGCATTCCCGTGCCCAGCGGCGAGGTCGCCGACACCGTCGAGGAGGCCGTCACCGCGGCGGAGAAGATCGGCTACCCCTGCGCGATCAAGGCCCAGGTACTGATCGGCGGCCGCGGCAAGGCGGGCGGGATCAAGATCGCCCAGGACGCCGAGGATGCGCGCGCCCACGCCGACGCGATCCTCGGCATGGACATCGTCGGCCCCCACGGCGAGGGCCCCTTCCGCGTCGACCAGGTCTGGGTCGAGGGCGGCTCGGACATCGCCGATGAGTACTACGCCTCGGTCATCCTCGACCGCGGCGAGAAGAAGCTGCTGGCGATGGTCTCGGCCAAGGGCGGGATGGACATCGAGGCGGTCGCCGCCGAGGACCCCGAAGCGCTGGTCAAACGCCACATCGACCCGACCCGCGAGTTCACCGCCGCCGACGCGCGCGCGATCGTCGCCGACGCCGGCCTCGCCGAGGACGCGCTCGACCAGGCGGCCGAGGTGCTGGTGAAGCTGGCTGAGGTGGCGCGCGAGGAGGACGCGACGCTGATCGAGGTCAACCCGCTGATCGCCACCGCCGAGCGCGACGTCGTCGCGCTGGACTCGAAGGTGACGATCGACGGCAACTCGCTCTTCCGCCACCAGGACCTGGCCGAGATCGCCGATACGGTCGACGACCCGCAGGAGCAGATGGCGAAGGAGAAGGGCCTCACCTACGTCAAGCTCGACGGCAACATCGGCATCCTCGGCAATGGCGCCGGCCTCTGCATGTCGACGCTCGACGTGGTCGCTCAGGCCGGGGGCAAGCCGGCCAACTTCCTGGATGCGGGCGGTGGCTCGAAGGCCGACGCGATCGTGGACGCGCTCGAGGTCATCACCTCGGACGAGAACGTCAACGCCATCCTCTTCAACATCTTCGGCGGCATCACCCGCTGCGACGACGTCGCCAACGGCATCGTCACCGCGACACGGCAGATCGACATCCAGGTGCCGATCGTGATCCGCCTCACGGGGACCAACGAGGAGCGTGCG
>DASUWV010000127.1:0-13176 GCA_036378275.1 Solirubrobacterales bacterium
GCCGGCCTGCTGGCGCTGGCGGCGGCGATCTCGCTCTGGCGCGAGGCAGACCTCGAGCGCGACATCGGCATCGCCACCGTCCGCTCCTTCGTCCAGCTCACCCTCGTCGGCTACGCGATCAAGCTGATCTTCGAAGCCGACACGATCTGGCTGGTGCTGGCGCTGCTGGCGGTGATGGTCCTCTTCGGCGCGATCACCGCCCGCAGCCGCGCCAGGAAGGTCCCGGAATCGTTCAAGCCGCTGCTGATCTCCCTCGCGCTCGCCGGCGGCACCACGCTCGGCCTCGTCGTCGCCCTCGGCATCTTCGAACCGACGCCGCGCTACCTGGTCCCGGTCGGCGGCATGGTGATCGGCAACGCGATGACCGCCTCCGCCGTCGCCCTCAACCGCCTCGGCGACGAGATGGGCGAGGCGCGCGCCCGCATCGAGGCGACCCTCGCCCTCGGCGCCACCGCCCGCGAAGCGGCGATGCCCACCGTCCGCCGCGCCCTCCGCTCGGGGATGATCACCCTCGTCGACTCGACCAAGACCACCGGCCTGATCTTCTTCCCGGGAACGATGGTCGGGATGCTGCTCGCCGGCGCCAGTCCCACCAACGCCGTCCGCCTGCAGCTGATCCTGCTCTACGTCCTGCTCGGCAGCGTCTCGATCTCCGCCCTCACCGCGACGATCCTCGCCTACCGCAACTTCTTCACCCCGGCGGCGCAGTTGCGCGAAATCGAGGAGCCGGCGAAAGCCGCCGCCTAGACTCGTCGGGTGTCCCGCCGACAGCTGCTGACGCTCGTCGCGACGATCCTCGGCTCGACCGTCGTCTTCCTCGACAGCACCGTGGTCAACGTCGCCCTGCCGGCGATCAAGGAAGGGCTGGGGTCCGGGCTCTCCGGCCAGCAGTGGGTGGTCGAGGCCTACATGCTCACCCTGGTCTCGCTGCTGCTGGTGGGCGGCTCGCTCGGCGATCAGTTCGGGCGCAAGCGGATGTTCGTCTTCGGGCTGGTCGGGTTCGGCGTCACCTCGGCGCTCTGCGCCGTCGCGCCGACGACCGAGTTCCTGATCGCGGCGCGGGCGCTGCAGGGGATCGCCGGGGCGCTGCTGGTCCCCGGCTCGCTGGCGATCGTCGCCGCCACCTTCGAGGGCGAGGCGCGGGGCAAGGCGGTCGGGACCTGGACCGCCTGGACGGGGATCGCGACGGTGATCGGCCCGGCCGGGGGCGGGGCGCTGATCGGTCTCACCTCCTGGCGGGCGATCTTCTGGGTCAACCTGCCGCTGATCGCGGCGACCGTCGCCCTGACCCTGCACTCGGTCGAGGAGAGCCGCGATCCCGACGCCTTCCACGGCATCGACTGGGGCGGGATCGTCCTCTCGGCCGCCGGGCTCGCGGGCCCGGTCTTCGCCCTGATCGAGCAGCCGCAGTACGGCTGGGGCGACCCGCTGGTCTGGGTGCCGCTGCTGGCCGGCGTCGCCTGCTTCGCCCTCTTCGTCTGGCACGAGGCGCGGGCGCGCCACCCGATGATGGACCTCGGCCTCTTCCGCATCCGCAACTTCGCGGTCGCCAACCTGACCACGTTCACGGCCTACGCCGGCCTGATCGGCGGCCTCTTCTTCGTCGGCCTCTTCCTGCAGCAGGTGGCGGGTTACTCGCCGCTGGAGGCCGGGCTGGCGACGACCCCGATCTCGGTCATCCTCTTCGCCCTCTCGCCGCGCTGGGGCCAGCTCGCCTCCGGCACCGGGCCGCGGCTGCCGATGACGCTGGGACCGATCGTCGGCGGACTCGGGCTGCTGCTGATGCTGCGGGTCGGCTCCCGCGCCGACTACGTCACCGAAGTGCTGCCGGCGGTCCTCGTCTTCGGCCTCGGCCTCTCGGCGACGGTGGCGCCGCTGACCGCCACCGTGCTCGACTCGGTCCCCGAGCACCGCGTCGGCGTCGCCTCGGGGATCAACAACGGCGTCAGCCGGGTGGCGGGCCTGCTGGCGATCGCGATCCTCGGCGCGGTCATCTCCGCCCGCTTCGCGGCCGTCGCCGGCCCGGGCGTCTCCGGCGGCCCGCTGACCGCGCAGGCCCCCGGCGCCTCGACCTCGGCCTTCCACCTCGGCGTCGTCATCGCCGGCCTGCTGATGATCGCCGGCGGCATCGCCTCCGGCCTCGGCATCGAAAACCCGAAACGAAGCACCCAAGCTGTCCCGGCAGGCGGTGCCGCCCCAGCCGGCGAGTGCGGCCACAGCCCCGACTGCGACCGACATCCTCAGCAAGAAAAGGCAAGGGCGGCCGCCGAAACCGCCTGAGGTGAGCGACAGCGGGGACGGCCTGTTTGGCCGGGGATGGGTGTCCCTCGAGCGGGCGGATACTCAAATCGGCGGTCTAATTAGACCGCCGATTGTCCGAGCGAGGGACACCCATCCCCGGCCCTCATCTAGGCTCCGCCGTCATGCCGAAGCCGATCATCTTCTCGGGCATCCAGCCGACCGGCCGCAAGCACCTGGGCAACTACATCGGCGCCATCCGCCAGTACGTCGAGGGGCAGGAGCGGGGCGAGCCGGCGATCTTCTGCATCGTCGACCTGCACGCGATCTCGGTCCCCTACGACCCTGCCGAGCTGCGCGAGCGCGTCTACGACACCGCCGCGATCCTGCTCGCCGCCGGCCTCGACCCGGAGCGCTGCATCCTCTTCCGCCAGTCCGACGTCTACGAGCACGCCGAGCTGACCTGGCTGCTCTCGGCCGTCACCTCCCACGGCGACCTCAACCGCATGCACCAGTTCAAGGAAAAGGTCGGGAAGGACCGCGAACTCGCCTCGGCGGCGCTCTTCTACTACCCGGTGCTGATGGCCGCCGACGTGCTCGCCTACCGCGCCACCGAGGTCCCGGTCGGCGACGACCAGCGCCAGCACGTCGAGCTGATGCGCGAGATCGCCCGCCGCTTCAACGCGCGCTTCGGCGAGACCCTGGTCGTGCCGGAGCTGGTGATCCCCGAGGTCGGCGCCCGGATCATGGACCTGCAGGAGCCCGAGCGGAAGATGTCGACGACCGGTGGGACGCCGCAGGGGACCGTCCTCGTCCTCGACGAGCCGGGCGCGATCCGCAAGAAGTTCGGCTCGGCGGTGACCGACTCCGGCCGCGAGATCGAACGCTCCCCCGGGAAGGCCGGGATCACCAACCTGATCGACATCCTCGCCGTCGCCCGCGGGGTCGACCAGGCGGCGATCGAAGCCGAGTTCGAGGGCTGCGGCTACGGTGACTTCAAGCAGGCGGTCGCCGAGGCGGTGGTCGAGTACCTGACCCCGGTGCGCGAGCGCTACGAGGAGCTGCGGCCCGACGAGGGGGCGCTCGACCGCGTCCTCGCCCTCGGCGCCGAGAAGGCGCGGGCGATCGCCGCCCCGGTCGTCGCCGACGTGCGCGAGCGCATGGGCTTCGGCTCCGCCTAGCGGCGCACCGAGACCAGTTCGTTCAGCTCGTCCCCGCCCTTTACCGTTTCCTCGCGCGCCGTCCCGATCCCCTTCACGTAGAGCTTGTGGTCTACGACCCCCGGCTCGAGCGGCGTCCACTCGCGGGTGAGGAGGGCGTGGCGCGAGGAGACGGCGGGCGTGTGGACGGCGGCGCTGAGGCTGAGCACGCGGAAGTGGTCCTCGGCTTCGCCCTTGAGCATCTCCTGGATTCCGGTCTGTCCCGGGCGCGGGTGCGCCGGCATGAAGATCCCGGCGCGGGCGCCGCGCACCCCCGCCTGCCAGCTGCCTTCGGTCGTCTTCACGCTCCCGTCCGGGTTCAGCTCGGCGGTCGCCTCGCCGAGGTACCAGACGTTGCCGATCTTGTCCTGCGCGTACCAGTCGTGGGTGCGCTCCTCGAGCCTGCCGCGCAGGTAGAGCTTGTCGCTGACGACCGTGCAGCGGACGCCGAGGATCGGCTTCGTCTTGGCGAGCACGACGACGCGCTCGCGCGAGGGCTCGCCGTCCTTGCGGCCGCGGTAGAGGTAGGCCACCCCCGGGCGCAGCGGGAACCAGGGGTTGCTCACGCGCGCCGCAAATTCCGAGGGCGCCGGCAGCGGGGGCGGCGCCGCAAGCGCCGCAAGCACCAGCAATAGGCTCAAACCCATCTCGGGCTCCTTCCTCCGGGGAGGCTACTCTCCCGCAATGGCCGCCGCCGACCTCGATCTCGACCTCGACCTCGACGTCTTCGCCGGGCCGTTCGACCTGCTGATGGCGGTCGTCCTGTGCGAGGAGGTCAGCCTGCTCGACCTGCAGCTGGGCGAGGTCGTCGTCGCCTACGTCGAGCACCTCGAGCGCGAGGGCGAGCTGGAGCTGGAGGTGGCGACCGAGTTCCTCGTCCTGATCGCCGCCCTGCTCGAGCTGAAGTCGCGGCTGATGCTCCCCGGCCCGGAGGACGGGCTGGAGGAGATGAAGCCGGAAGAGGCGGTCGAGGAGCTGATCGCGCGGATGCTCGAGTACCGGCGCTATCGCGACGCCTCGGCCGAGTTGGCGGCGCGCTTCGAGAGCCAGCGCGGCTACCTCTACCGCTCGGCGCCGCTGCCGCCGGAGCTGCGGCGGGTCGCGGTCGAGGCGGCGACCGCGGTATACGACCCCGACCAGCTCGGCGCCGCCCTCGGCGACCTGCTGACCGAGCCGCCCGAGCTCGACGTCAGCCACATCCGCCCGACCGTCTCGCTGGAGCGGCGGCTGCGGGCGGTGCGCGACGTGCTCCTGCGGCGCCGCGATTTTGACTTCGACGAGGAGTTCGGCGAGGAGGACCGGCTGACCCAGGCGGTGACGGTGTTCGCGATGCTCGAGCTCTACCGCAAGGGCGAGGTGACCTGGGAGCAGGACAAGTGCTTCGGCCCGATCCGGGTGAAGAAGGTCGCGCCGACGGGGATGACCAAGAGCGGATGAGCGACCTCTCCCGCACCGTCGAGGCGCTGCTCTTCCTCTCGCCGCAACCGGTCTCGGTCGAGGACCTGGCTGAGGCGACGCAGGCGACCGAGGGCCAGGTCGAAGAGGCGGTCGAGCTGCTGCGCGAGGACCTCGCCGAGGGCAGGCGCGGGGTGGTGCTGCGCGAGGTCGGCGGCGGCTTCAGCCTCGCCAGCGACCCGGCCAGCGAGGAGGCCGCGAGGCGCCTGCTGGCGAAGCCGCGGACCCCGCCGCTGACCCAGGCGCAGGCGGAGACGCTAGCGATCGTCGCCTACCTGCAGCCGGTCTCGCGGCCGGAGATCGCCCGCATCCGCGGCGTCAGCTCCGAGTCGGCGGTGACCAGCCTCGCCGAGCGCGGCCTGATCGAGGAGTCCGGCCGGTCCCGCTTCGGCGCCGCGATCTTCAAGACCTCCGAGCTGTTCGAGCGCCTCTTCGGCCTCAGCGGCCTCGACCGGCTGCCCGACCCTTCGAAGTTCGACCCCAGCCCGGAGGATGAGCGGGAGCTGCGCGAGCGGCTCTTGAAGGCGGGGGAACAGCGCGCAGAGTGATGGCGGTGGGGGAGGGTCGGGGGAGGGTCCTCCAGACAAAAGATGGGGAGCGTCTGGAGGACCCTCCCTCGACCCTCCATCCATGAGGCTGGCGAAGTTCCTCGCCCATGGCGGGGTGGCCTCTCGTAGAAAAGCCGAGGAGATCGTTGCTAAGGGGCTGGTGACGGTCGGGGGGGAGGTGGTGAGGGATCCGGCGCTTGACGTGGACGAGGGCGATGACGTGCGGGTCAATGGGGAGCCCGTGGCAGCCGAGGCGCGGGAGGTGTGGGCGGTGAACAAGCCGGTGGGCGTGGTCTCCACGGCGCGCGAGCCGGGCAGGCGGACGCCGGTGGTGGAGCTGGTCGAGACCGAGGCGCGGCTGTATCCGGTGGGTCGGCTGGACGCGGATTCCTCGGGCCTGCTGCTGCTGACCAACGACGGTGAGCTGGCGAACCGCCTGACCCATCCGCGCTACGAAATGCCGAAGACCTACGTGGTGCGGCTGAAGGCGCCGATCGGCGAGAGGGACCTCGAACGGCTGCGGAGCGGGGTGGAGCTAGACGACGGCCCGACCGCGCCGACGCAGGTCAAGCGCCTCGGCGACCACGAGATCGAGATCGTCCTCCGCGAAGGCCGCAACCGCCAGGTGCGGCGGATGCTCGAAGCGGTGGGGAACGAGGTGGTGGCGCTGCGGCGGGTCCGCTTCGGTCCGTTGGCGCTCGGCGGTCTCGCCGAGGGTTCTTCACGGCGGCTTTCGGAGGACGAGATCGCCCGGTTGCGCGAGGCGGCTAAAGAATGAGTTGGGAGGCGATGGCTGCCACGACGGCCTCGGCTTCGTTATCCGCTTCGTGGCTAGTCACCCGCAGGACCGTGTAGCCGGCGCGCATCAGTTCGCGGTCGCGCCAGCGGTCGCGCTCGAAAGCGACGTGGGTGGCGTGGAAGTCGCGGCTGTCGGCCTCCACGGCGAAGCTGTGGTCGGGCCAGAGGAAGTCGACCTCGATGCGGCCGTTGGCGATCTGGACCGGGGCGTTGAAGAGCGGGGCGGGGATGTCGCGCTGGACGAGCAGCGGGAGGACCTTTGCCTCCAATGGGCTCTTGAGCTTGCCCCGCGTCTTCGTCAGCGGCGCCGCGCTGCGCCACTTGTCGATCAGGGCTTGCACCGATTTGACTCCGCGCCGCCGGGGATCGAGCGAGCGCTCGATCGCCGCGATATCGAGCATCCGCCGCGCCGCCGCCCGCTCGAAGGCGCTGCCGAGCGTCCAGTCGCTCGCCACCCCTGCGAGGTCCACCAGGGTTCGCGCCGGGCTCGTGCAGGGGATGCCGTCAACGGTGCCGGTCTCGTCGAGCCGCGGCGCCCGCACGCGGTGGAAGCGAATGCCGTCGAGGCCCCGACCACAGTCTCCGGGCGCGATCACGTCGATGACCACCGGTCCCTTGTCGATGAATCCGAGTAGAGCGGCGGCGCTGCGGTGTGAGACGACCGTTCCATCTCCGCAGGCGAGAGTTGCTGCCATCAGCCGTCCGCGTTCGCCTATCCGCCGGTGGCCGACGGCATAGACACCGCGGAACACGCGATACATCCGGCCACTCTTGAGCGCATACGCGATTGCGCCCTCGCCCATCCCACAAGCTCGAAGTTGACCTCGTGAGACGACCCCGTGCTGGCGCTCGGCAAGATTGGCCAGGCACTGACTTTGGGCGGTGCGAGTTTTGGTTGACATGCAGCCATAAGTCACACCGCTGGCGGATTCGCCCCCCTCCTCTGAGAAGATTCGAGGTGTGAGCGGTAATGGAGCAAGCGGCGAACTGCGGGTCGGCCGTTATGAGGGACCGCAGCAGCGCCTCTTCGCCGTCCGCGGCGCGGTGCAGGCCGAGGCGAACGAGCCGGAGGCGATCCTGGCCGCTACCGAGGAGTTGATGCGGGGGCTGATCGAGCGCAACGGGCTGCGGCCCGAGGAGATGGTCAGCTGCCTGTTCACCACCACCGACGATCTCGACGCCGAGTTCCCGGCGGTCGCTGCGCGCGACCTCGGGCTGACAATGGTGCCGCTGATGTGCTGCCGCGAGATCCCCGTCCCCGGCTCGATGCCGCGGGTGATCCGGGTGATGCTGCACTTCTACGCGCCGGTAGGCCACGAGCCCGAGCACGTCTACGTCGGCGCGGCGCAGAAGCTGCGGACCGACCTGCACGCGGCCCAGTAGCGCGGCGCCGCCGGCGTCCGTCACAATCGCTCGCTAGATGACGATCACCTTCGCGGAGAAGCTCGCCCGCATGCCGGGCTACCAGGCCGGCGTCCCGACCGGGCAGGCGCCCGAGGCGATCGCCTCGGGGAACCTCGCGCAGCTCGCCTCCAACGAGTCGCCGTTCCCGCCGCACCCGAAGGTGGTGGAGGCGATCCAGCGGGCGGCGGCGTCGATGAACCGCTACCCGGACCCCGACGCGACGCTGCTGCGCCGCCGCCTCGCCGAGCGCTACGAGACCGAGCCGGGCCGGATCGCCGTCGGCAACGGCTCCTGCGAGATCCTGCTCGCCGCCGCCGAGGCGCTCTGCGAGCCGGGCGCCGAGATCGTCTACGCCTGGCCGGCCTTCTCGATGTATCCGTACCTGCCGGCGCTGACCGGCGCCCGCGAGGTCCGGGTGCCGCTCGCCGAGGGCGACGTCCACGACCTCGACGCGATGGCGGCCGAGGTGACGGCGGCGACCCAGCTGCTGATCGTCTGCAACCCGAACAACCCGACCGCGACGCATGTCCCCGCCGCCGAGGTCGCCGCCTTCTGCGAGCGCATCCCCAGCCACGTCACCGTCGTCCTCGACGAGGCCTACGTCGAGTTCCAGGCCCACGACGACCCCGACGCCTCGCTCGACCTGCTGAAGGACTTCCCGAACCTGGTCGTCCTGCGCACCTTCAGCAAGTGCTACGGCCTGGCGGGTATGCGGGTCGGCTACGCGATCGGCTCGGCGAACTTCCGCGCCGCGGTCGACGCGGTCCGCCAGCCCTTCAGCGTCAACGCCCTTGCCCAGGCGGCCGGGGCGGAGGCGCTCCTGCACCAGGACGACGTGCTGCGGCGGGTCGAGACCACGATCGCCGCCCGTCTCACCGTCGAGGAAGGGCTGCGGGGGCTCGGCCTCGAGAGCACCGACTCCCACGCCAACTTCTCCTGGGTCGACCTCGGCGACGCCGACGAAGCCGCGGTCCTCGCCGGCCTGGCCGAGCGCGAAATCGCCGTCCGCCCCGGTAGGGCCCTCGGCGGCCCCGGCCGCATCCGCGTCAGCTACGGCACCGCGGAGGAGAACGAGCGGTTCCTGCGCGCCCTATCGGAATTACTTGACTAAAGCCGCGCCCGTGATACAACGTGCTGCATGGTGAGGCACGACAAAGGCACATCCGCGACCGGCTCCAGCGCGCGCGGCGCCGCCGTCGCGCCGGCCTGCCTCACGTATCGGTATTGGCGATTTAGCTAGGCGTCCGGCCTGGGCGGCGGCATGCCGCCTGGAGACCACGATCCTCCGCCGGGCGCCATCGGAGTTGCGATGTGCTCGCACGCCGAACCGACCCGGCATGCGAGCGACCAGAAAGTACGATTTCGGGGTTTGGAGAAAGGCAAAGGCAATATGTTCATCGGGATGGAGGGGGCCAAACGAGACGGCGTTCGCGACCAGCGGATCGCGAAAATCGTCGAGCTCGCGTCCCCGGAGAAGCTCCTGGCCGAGCTGCCGCTGGGCGAGGAGCGGGCGAAAGCCGTAATTCGCGGCCGCGAAGAAGTGCGGGGGGTGCTGCAGGGAGGCGACCCGCGCCTGATGGTCGTCGTCGGGCCGTGCAGCGTCCACGACCCGAAGGCGGCGATGGAGTACGCGACGAAGCTGGCGGCGACGGCGCGGGAGCTGCGCGACGAGCTGCTGGTGGTGATGCGCGTCTACTTCGAGAAGCCGCGGACGACGACGGGCTGGAAGGGGCTGATCAACGACCCGCACCTGGACGAAAGCGCCGACGTCAACGCCGGCCTGCGGATCGCCCGCAAGCTGCTGCTGGAAGTGCTGGACACGGGGCTGCCGATCGGCTGCGAGTTCCTCGACCCGATCACGCCGCAGTACATCGCCGACTGCGTCGCCTGGGGGGCGATCGGGGCGCGCACCTCGGAGAGCCAGACGCACCGCCAGCTCGCCTCCGGCCTCTCGATGCCGATCGGGTTCAAGAACCGAACCGACGGCAACATCCAGGTCGCGGTGGACGCGGTGCGGGCGGCGGCGGCCTCCCACGCCTTCGCGGGGATCGACGACGCCGGCATGCCGGCGATCCTGCACACGACCGGCAACCCCGACTGCCACATCATCCTCCGCGGCGGCCACGGCCAGCCGAACTACTACCCGCCCGAGGTCGAGGACGCGCTGGTGACGCTGGGCGTCGCCGGGCAGCCGGAGCGGCTGGTGATCGACGCCTCCCACGACAACAGCGGCAAGGACCCCGAAAGGCAGTTCTTCGCCGCCGGCGACATCGCCGACCAGGTCGCCGACGGCAACAAGGCGATCGTCGGGGTGATGCTCGAGTCGTTCCTGGTCGAGGGGCGGCAGAATCTCGTCGCGGGTGAGGAGCTCCTCTACGGGCAGTCGATCACCGACGCCTGCATCGACTGGGAGGACACCGTGACGGCCCTTGAACGGTTCGCTGCGGCTGTGGAGGCGCGGCGCGGTTGAGGGAGCCGCGCCCCCCTCGATGAAGGTCGCCGTCCTCGGCGTGGGGCTGATCGGCGGCTCGATCGGGCTCGCCGCACGGCGGCGGCTGGAGGCCGAGGTCGTCGGCTGCGGGCGCAGCCCGGAGCGGCTGGCGCGGGCGGTCGAGCTCGGGGCGATCGACCGCGCCGCCGGCTCGGTTGCCGAGGCCTGCGAGGGCGCCGACCTCGTCTTCTGCGCCGGGCCGGTGGCGCTGCTGCCGGAGCAGGCGCGCGAGGCGCTGGCGGCGGCCGGGCCCGAGACCGTGGTCAGCGACGTCGGCTCGACCAAGGGCGAGCTGGTCGAGGCGGTGGGGGGCGACGAGCGCTTCATCGGCGGCCACCCGCTGGCGGGGGCGGAGACGGCGGGGGTCGAGAACGCCCGCGAGGACCTGTTCGAGGGCGCGCGCTGGTACCTGACCCCGACAGAGCGCTCGAGCGGCCTCCTCTACGACCGCCTGCAGCGGGCGCTCTCGGCGCTGGGCGCGCGGCCGCAGGCGATCGACCCGCAGAGCCACGACCGGCTGATGGCGACGATCAGCCACCTGCCCCACGTGCTGGCGAACGTACTCGCAGCCGAGGCGGCCGAGTCGCTCACCCAGGACTCCGAGCGGCTGCCCGACGTCGGGCCGAGCTTCCGCGACGCGACCCGGGTGGCGGGGTCGAATCCGGCGATCTGGGCCGACATCTTCGCCAGCAACCGCGAGGCGGTGGCCGCCTCGGTCGACTCGGTCGGCGAGCGGCTGCGCGAGGCGGCGCGGCTGATCCGCGAAGGCGATCGCGAGGCGCTCGCCGCCTGGCACGGGGCGGCCGGGGAGGCGCGCCGGCGCCTGCTCGAAGCCGAGTCGGCGGTGGGGCCGCTGCGCGAGCTGCGGATCGTCGTCGCCAACAAGCCGGGGACGATCGCCGAGCTGGCCCTGACCCTCGGCGAGGCGGGCGTGAACATCGAGGACATGGCGCTCCACCCGGTCCCTGATATGAGCTCGGGCGCGGTCTCGCTCTGGGTCGCCGGCGACGAGCAGGCGGCGAAGGCCGAGCAGCTGGTGCGGGGCCTCGGCCACACCGTGACTGTGCTCGGCAGCGGCGAATAGGGTCCAGACGATGAGTCGCTTCGAGCCTTCGGGACCCCTGCGCGGCTCCCTGCGCCCGCCGTCCGATAAGTCGATCTCACACCGGGCAGCGCTGATCGCGGCGATGGGGGAGGGGGAGACCCGAATCGAGTTCTATCTCGATGCTGCCGATACCCGCTCGACCCTGGCTGCGGTTCGGGCACTGGGTGCAGAGGTAGCCGTGGAGCGGGTCGGAGTTAGTGACCTGCTCCTTGTCGACATCACCGGCGTCAGGCTGCGCGGGGCCGGTAGTGCCGCGATCGACGTCGGCAACGCGGGGACGCTTCTGCGACTGCTGCCTGGGTGGCTGGCGGGGCAGGTAGGGGAGCGGTGGACGCTCGATGGCGATGATTCGATCCGTCGCCGCCCGGTCGATCGCATCGCGGTGCCGTTGAGTCAGATGGGAGCCAGGCTCAGGGCACGTGAAGATCGTCTGCCCCCGCTCGAGATCGAGGGCGCGCCCCTCCACGGCATCACCTACGAGATGCCGATCGCCAGCGCCCAGGTCAAGTCGTGCCTGCTCTTCGCCGGTCTGCTGGCGGAGGGAGAAACGCGGGTCGTCGAGCCCCTACCCAGCCGGGATCACACGGAGCGAATGCTGGTTGCCGCCGGCGCCTCGATCGAACGCGATGGCGACGCGGTCGTGGTTCAACCGGCCGAGCGGCTGGAACCTAAAACGATCATCGTCCCCGCCGACTTCTCCTCGGCCGCCTTCTTCGTCGTCGCGGCCTCCCTCATCGAAGACAGCGATGTGGTGCTCGGCACGGTTAACGTGAATCCCACCCGAACCGGCCTACTGACGATCCTTGCCCGGATGGGGGCGCAGGTTGAGCTCAACGACGAGGATGAAATTGCCGGCGAGCCGATCGCGACCCTCCGCGTCCGCTCGGCGCCGCTCCAGGCCACGGAGGTCGGCGGCGCCGAGATCCCGCTGGCGATCGACGAGCTGCCGCTGGTCGCCCTCGCTGCCTGCTTTGCGGAAGGGACCACGACCATCCGCGACGCTGAAGAGCTGCGGCGGAAGGAGTCGGACCGGATCGAGACGGTCACCGCGGCCCTGACCGCGCTCGGCGGCAAGGTCGAGCCGACCGCGGACGGGATGGTCATCGAAGGCACCGGTGGCCTCCGCGGCGGCATGATCGACTCCCACGGCGACCACCGGATCGCGATGCTCGGCGCCGTCGCCGGCCTCGCTTCGAAGGAGGGTGTCGAGGTGCGCGGCATGGACGCCGCCGCCGTCAGCTACCCCGGCTTCGAGACCGATCTCGCCTCCCTCCTCCGCCGCTGATCATCGTTTCCACCCTTTTCCCTGCCCTGACACGGAAAACTCTGGAAACGACGAATACGCTGCCGGGATGGTGATCGCGATCGACGGGCCCGCCGGGGCCGGGAAGTCATCGGTCGCGCGCGGGGTCGCGGGCGAGCTCGGTTTCACCTACCTCGACTCGGGGGCGATGTACCGCTGCGTGGCGCTGGCGGCGCTGCGGGGCGGGGCCGACCTCGAAGACGGCGAGGCCGTCGGGGCGCTGGCCGAGGGGCTCGGGATCGACTTCGACGGCGAGCGGGTGCTGCTCGACGGCGAGGACGTCAGCAAGGAGATCCGCGCCCCGGAGGTCAGCGCCGCTGCCTCCCGGGTCTCGGTCCACCCTCGCGTGCGGGCGGCGATGGTCGAGCGCCAGCGCCGGCTGATCGCCGCCGGCCGCTACGTCGCCGAGGGGCGCGACATCGGCACCGTGGTCAGCCCCAACTCGCCGCTGAAGATCTTCCTCACCGCCTCCGACGAGGAGCGGGCGCGCCGCCGCGCCGCCCAGACCGGCGAGCCTGTCGCCGCGGTGCTCGAGGCGCAGCGCCGGCGCGACGCCCGCGACACCGAGCGGGAGCACGGCGCCCTGCGCGCCGCCGACGACGCGGTCGAGCTCGACACGACGGGCCTCTCGGTGG
>DASUWV010000128.1:0-22278 GCA_036378275.1 Solirubrobacterales bacterium
CGAGAACGGGCCGGCCTCGATCACGTCGCCCGGATCGAGGGCCTCCATCGGGATGTCGCGCAGGCGGTGCTCGTCGAGCTTCGAGCGGACCATCTGCACGGTCAGCGGGCCGCCGTAGACAGTCGGCGCGTCGTCCGCGCCGATCTGGCGCAGCACGTACGGCAGCGCACCCACGTGGTCCTCGTGGCCGTGGGTGAGGAAGATCGCTTCGATCTGGTCCGCGCGCTCGCGCAGGTAGGAGAAGTCCGGCAGCACGAGGTCGATCCCGTGCATCTCGGCGGTCGGGAACATCAGCCCGGTGTCGACGACGACGATCCTGCCGTCGTACTCGACCACGGTCATGTTCTTGCCGATCTCGCCGAGGCCGCCCAAGGGCAGCACTCGCAGTTTGCTTGGCACTAGTCGCTCACTCTCTCGTAGGAAGTTCTAACTGGCGACCGCGACGCCGGCGGCATCGAGACCGGCCCTGATGGCGGCTCGCTGCTCCTCGTCGGCGGATACCAGGGGAAGTCTGAGCCGGTCCTCGCAGAGGCCGAGCATCCCCAGCGCGGCCTTCAGCGGGATCGGGTTGGTAGTGACGGAGGTCGCCTCGTAGACCGGCGTGATCTCGGCGTCGATCTCGCGGGCGCGGTCGAGGTCGCCGCTCTGCGCCGCCTCCCACATCTCCCGCATCCGGTCGCCGACGATGTGGGCGGCGACGAGGATGCCGCCGCCGCCGCCGAACTCGAGCACGCGGAGGAAGGTGTTGTCGTTGCCGGCCAGGACCGTCAGGCCCTCGATCGGCCCCAGCTCGGCGTCGTTCGCCTGCTTGACGGCGACGATGTTGTCGATCCGGCCCAGCTCGGCGAGCAGCTCGGGGTCGGCGTTGATGATCACCCGCGAGGGGATGTTGTACATCACCATCGGCAGCTCCGGGACGGCCGCGGCGACCGCCTCGAAGTGGGCGCGGATGCCGGCCCGGTTCGGCTTGTTGTAGTAGGGGCAGACGACCAGGGAGGCGTCGGCCCCTGCCTGGGCTGCCATCTTCGTCAGCTCGCAGGAGTGACGGGTGTCGTTGGTGCCGGTGCCGCAGATCAGCAGCGCCTCGTCACCGACCTCGGCCCGAACCGCCTGCAGCAGCTCGATCTCCTCGCCATCGGTGAGGGTCGGGCACTCACCGGTGGTGCCGGCGATCACCAGCCCGTGCGACCCGTGCTCGAACAGATGCGCCGCCAGGCGCCGCGCGGCGTCGCTGTCAACCACTCCCCCGTCCTTGAACGGGGTCGCCATCGCGGTGATGACTCCCGCAATCTCCTTCACCGGGGCTCCTTCATCGGTTTCAGGGTATCCCGTCGCGCGGCCACTCGTCTAAAGCAGCTTCTCGAGCCCGACCGTGAAGCGGTCGGGGAGGTCGGCGACCTTGCGGCAGGCGAGGACGACGCCCGGCATGAACGAGCTGCGGTCGATCGAGTCGTGGCGGATTGCCAGCGTCTGGCCGACGCCGCCGAAGATCACTTCCTGGTGGGCGACGAGGCCGGGCAGGCGCACCGAGTGGATCGGCTGGTGGACGTTGCCGCCGGCCGCGTCGATCAGCTCCTGCGTCCGCTTCGCCGTCCCCGACGGCGCGTCGAGCTTCTTGTCGTGGTGGAGCTCGACGATCTCGCACTCGGGCATGTGCCTTGCGATCGTCTGCGAGACCTCCATCAGCAGCACCGCCCCGATCGCGAAGTTGGGGGCGACGAAGCAATTCGCCCGCGAGGCCTCGGCCGCAGCGCGGGCGGCGTCGAGGTCGAACCCGGTGGTGCCGACGACCGCGTGGACGCCCGCCTCCAGGCACGCCTTCACGTTCGCCAGCGCCGTGTCGGGAACCGTGAAGTCGACGACGACGTCGGCGTCCGGCAGCACCTCGGCCAGCTCGGTCCCGAGCGCCGGGTCGGCCTTTCCCGTCAGCTCCAGCCCCTCGGCCGCCTCGACCGCCTCGCAGACGGTCGCGCCCATTTTCCCGGCCGCTCCGGCGACCGCGACCCGCGTCATGCCGCTACCAGCGCCTCGCTGACCGGGGCCAGCGCCGTCCGGAAGCGGTCTTCGTCGGCGCCCACGCAGGCGGCCGAAAGGCGCTCGGCGCCGTAGAGCTCGGCCGCCAGCTCGGTCAGGTCGTCCACCTGGATCGCGTCGACTTTGGCCAGCATCTCGTCGAGGGTTTCGATCGGCAGCCCAAACAGGGTCGCGCGGGAGATCCGCGTCATCCGCGCCGCGGTCGACTCCGAGGAGAGCACCAGCCGGCCCTTGACGCTCTCCTTCGCCCGCGCCAGCTCCTCCTCGGAGACCGACTCGGAGCGCAGCCGCGCCATCTCGGCGCCGATGATCGAGCAGGCCTCCTCGACGTTGTCCGCGCGGGTGCCGACGTAGGTGGCGACCAGGCCCTGGTCGGTGAACTGCTCGTTGTAGGAGCCGACCGAGTAGGCCAGCCCGCGCTTCTCGCGCACCTCGCGGAACAGCCGCGAGGAGGTCGAGCCGCCGAAGATCGCGTCCAGCACCGCCAGCGGGAAGCGCCGCTGGTCGTCGCGCCGCAGCCCCGGCGCCCCGAAGCAGATGTGGTACTGCTCGGTCTCCTTGCTGAGGAAGCAGAGCCGCGAGCCGCCCTCGAGCGAGGCCTCGGTCAGCGCCCCGTCGCCCTGCGCCGGCGGCCGCACCAGCCGCTGCGCCAGCTCGGCGATGCGGTCATGGTCGAGGTGCCCGGCGGCGCCGACGACGATCTGCGGCGCCGTGTAGTGGGCGCGGCGGTAGGCCTCGATGTCCGGGACCGGCACCGAGGCGATCACCTCGGCCTCCCCCAGCACCCGCCGGCCCAGCGGGTGCTCGCCGAAGACCGCCTCGGCGAGGACGTCGTGGACCCGGTCCTGCGGCTCGTCGTCGTACATCGCGATCTCCTCGATCACCACCTGGCGCTCGGAGTCGATGTCGGGGTAGGTCGGCGCCAGCAGCATCTCCGCCAGCAGGTCGAAGACCTCCTCGGTGTGCTCGTCGAGGAAGCGCGCGTGCAGGTGCGTCGTCTCCTTGCCGGTGGCGGCGTTGACGGAGGCCCCGAGCCCGTCGAAGCGCTCGGAGATCTCGATCGCGGAGTACCGCGCGGTGCCCTTGAACAGCAGGTGCTCGAGGAAGTGCGAGACCCCGGCCTGTGCCGGGGTCTCGTTCCTGGATCCGGTCCGGACCCAAAGCCCGAGCGCCACGGACCGGACCGAGGGAACCTCCTCGGTCACGACCCGGACGCCCGAGTCCAGAGTGGTGAGCTCGGCGCCCAACCTAGCCGCGGCGCTCGCGTTCACGCCCCCGACCGCGGTCACGACCCCGGCCGCCCCGGTCGCCGCCGTTGCGGCGCTCGCCGCCGCCGGAGCCGATCGAGGCCAGCTCCTGGGGCGATTTGCCCTCGACCGAGGGGTCGTCGGAGAGGCGCAGGCCGATCCGGCCGCGCTCCTTGTCGACCTCGACCACGGTGACGTCGATCTGGTCGCCGGCGCTCAGCACGTCGTCGACCGAGTCGACCCGCTCGCCCGGCTTCACGTTGGAGATGTGAAGCAGGCCGTCGGTGCCCTTGACCAGCTCGACGAAGGCGCCAAAGGTGGTCGTCTTCACGACCTTGGCCCCCTCGTAGCGGTCGCCGATCTCGGCCTCCTTGGTCATCGACTCGATCCGGCTGACGGCGCTGTCGACGAGTTCGCCGGTTGGCGCGTAGATCCGCACCGTGCCGTCGTCCTCGACGTCGATCTCGGCCTCGAACTCCTCGCAGAGGGCGCGGATCGTTTCGCCGCCTTTGCCGATGACGGCCCCGATCTTCTCCGGGTCGATCTTGATCGACTCGATCGCCGGCGCGTGCGGGGAGAGCTTCTCCCGCGGCCCGTCGATCGCCTCGGCCATCTTCCCGAGGATGAACTGGCGGCCGCGGTTGGCCTGCTCCAGCGCGTCGCGGAGGATGTCGAAGGTGACGCCGGTGATCTTGATGTCCATCTGCAGGGCGGTGATCCCGTCCGCGGTGCCGGCGACCTTGAAGTCCATGTCGCCGAGGTGGTCCTCGACGCCGGCGATGTCGGTGAGGACGATGTAGTCGTCGCCCTCCTTGATCAGGCCCATCGCGACGCCGGCGACCGGAGCGGTGACCGGGACGCCCGCGGCCTGCAGCGCCATCGAGGAGGCGCAGACCGAGCCCATCGACGAGGAGCCGTTGGACTCGAGCGTCTCGGAGACGACCCGGATCACGTACGGGAACGACTCTTCGTCGGGGATCGTCGCCGCCAGGGCGCGCTCGGCGAGGGCGCCGTGGCCGATGTCGCGGCGCTTCGGGCCGCGCATGAAGCCGGCCTCCCCGACCGAGAAGGGCGGGAAGTTGTAGTGGTGCCAGAACCGTTTCGTGGTCTGCAGGCCGAGCGTGTCGATCCGCATGTCCATCCGGGTCGTGCCCAGCGCCACGTTGGAGAGGATCTGAGTCTCGCCGCGAGTGAACAGCGCCGAGCCGTGCACGCGCGGGGAGATGTCGACCTCGGTCTCGATCGGCCGGATCTCGTCCTGGGCGCGGCCGTCGGGGCGCTTCTTGTCAACGGCGATCGCCTTGCGGATCGTGTCCTTCTCGATCGCGTCGATCGCGGCCTTGACCTCGGCGACGCGCTCCTCGTCGACCTCCCCCTCCTCGTGCGGGACGGCGTAGTGGCCGACGACCTCGTCCTTGACCTTGTCGATCGCCTCGTAGCGCTCGAGCTTGCCCTCGGTGGCGATCGCGTCGACCAGGGCCTGCCCGTGGGAGGCGCGGATCTCGGCGATCAGGCTCTCGTCGATCTTCGGAGCCTCGATCTCGAGCTTCTCCTTGCCGGCCTTCTGCTGCAGCTCCTCCATCGCCGCGACCAGCTTTTTGATCTCGCTGTGGGCGATGTCGAGGGCGCCGAGGATCTCCGCCTCGGTGACGCCGGTGGCGCCGGCCTCGACCATCAGGATCGCGTCGTCGGTCCCGGCGACGATCAGGTCGAGTTCGAGCTCCTCGTGGCGCTCCTCAGGCGGGTTGACGACGAAGTCGCCCTCCAGCTTGCCGATGCGCACCGCGCCGACGTGCTTCTCGACCGGGACCGGCGAGATCGCCAGCGCCGCCGAGGCGCCGTTCATCGCCAGCACGTCGTAGGGGTTGACCTGGTCGACCGACATCGGGATCGCGACCAGCTGAGTCTCGTAGTGCCAGCCCTTGGGGAAGAGCGGGCGGATCGGGCGGTCGATCATCCGCGCGGTCAGCGTCGCCTTTTCGCCGGAGCGACCCTCGCGACGGAAGAACGAGCCGGGGATCTTGCCCGCGGCGTACATCCGCTCCTCGACGTCGACGGTGAGGGGAAGGAAGTCCACGTCGCGAAGATTGCCGACGGTGGCGGTGCAGAGGACCATCGTGTCGCCCTGGCGCACGACTACCGCTCCGCTCGCCTGCTTCGCGAGTTTTCCGGTCTCGAAGGAAATCTGGCTGTCGCCGACATCCGCCGAGACGCGGGTCACGTCAAACATGCTCATGTAGTTGTTACCTCCGGCCGCCCGGTTGGCAGCCCATTCGCGTTCAGAACTCTCGTTCTCTAACTGACAGAAGGGTACAGGCATCGAAAAGCGCCGGAGTGCCAGCCACCCCGGCGCGGATGCCGGACTCGAAGTCGCGCCTGATCCGCGCCTCTATCTCGGCGGAGCGGCGATCCGCCTCGAAGCGCCTGAGATCGAGGCCGAGCCGCTCGACCCGCTCCCAGAGGTGCGGGTCGTCGACCCTCCCCCGGTCCGCGTAGAGCGAGTCGGCCATCTCGAAGAAGCGCCCCTGGCGCCCGGCCGCCTCGGCGGCGGCGTGCAGGGCGGGCGAGCGCGGGTGCTTGCTGGCGACCGGGAAGTGGCGGAAGACGAGCCGCCCGGGGCGACCGCGCAGTCGCGGCCACTCGGCGGCGCAGTGGGGACAGCCGAGGTCGGCGTAGACGACGATCCCCTCCCCCTCCCCGGCGACATGGTCGTCCGGTCCGACCGGGGGAATCGAGGCGCTCGTCAGGTCGCCCATGCACCTCGCGCTAGGAGAGCGCGTCGAAGATGACGTTGGCGCCGGGAAAGACGCCCGGGTTCTCGGCTTCGTGGGTCCAGGCGACCAGCCCGTCCTCGTCGACGAGGACCAGCGTCCGGTTGGCGAAGCCGAGCGGGGCCTCGAGGTAGGACTCGTAGGCGCGCGCCACCTCTCCCTTCGGCTCGAAATCGGAGAGCAGCGTCGTGTCGATCCCGAGCTTCTCCTGGAAGGCCTTGTGGGCGTAGAAGCTGTCGACGCTGATCCCGACCAGCTCGACGCCCTTCTCGGCGATCTGCGGCTTCACCTCCTGGTAGAGCGAGAGCTGATCGCCGCAGACAGGGCTGAAGTCGCCCGGGTAGAAGATCAGCAGGACCTTGCGGCCTCGGTAGTCGGATAGGGAGACCTTCTCCCCGTCCTGGTCGCGGAGGGTGAAGTCGGGGGCCTGCTCCCCGACGGCGATCATCGCCGCAGGCCGAGCTCTTTGACCAGGGCGCGGTAGCGCTCGAGATCCGACTTTTCGAGGTAGCGCAGCATGCGGCGGCGCTTGCCGACGAGCATCAGCAGGCCGCGCCGCGAGTGGTGGTCCTTGGCGTGGGCGCGCAGGTGCTCGGTGAGTTCGTTGATCCGCTCGGTCAGCAGCGCGACCTGGACCTCGGCCGAGCCGGTGTCCTTGTCGCCGCGGCCGTACTTGCCGATCAGCTCGCTCTTTTTCTCTTTGGTCAGGCTCATCTCGTAAAAAAACCGCGCACTGCGGTGCGACGGCTGGCGCAAGGTAGCACAAGAAAGGCCGCGGAGATCGATTCGGAAGGCTGCTCGGGAGGGCTCGAGGGGTTGCCATACAATTGGGTACTGGTTAGGTTCTTATGGTTCGGCAAGGTGGGTGGTTTGCCGGATGGCGTTACGAGGAGCCCAGTAGGCGCGGCTGCAGCGATTACCGCCGCGCCCTACGAAGGAGGTACACGCATGACGCGCACGCGCAAGATGCTCGCCGTGGGCCTGTCGACCCTCGCCCTTGCCCTGGCCGCAGCGCCGATCGCCGGAGCGAGCCCGTCGCCGCCGACCAACGGCGGCAACGGCGCCGGCAAGTCCGGCCAGTGCACCGGTCCGAACGCCGAACGGCCGAGCTCCTGCAAGAGCCAAGGCGGTCCCGGCAACTAACCCGTGAGACAAAGCGAGTCCCGGTTGCCAGTCACCGGGACTGCTCGCCGACTCGACTTCCCCCGTCAGCGGCCTTTGATCTCGACCCTGCTGGTATGCCGGCGGCCGCCGGCGACGGTCGTGGTGACGCGAAGGGAGGGATGTGCCTGCTTGGCGAGCTTTTCGGCGGTGCGGCCTGGAAGTCGGAGCGCAATGGTTCGCTTGCCGCCCAAGCGGAGGCTGAGGGCCTGGCGAGCGAGCGTGCGCTTCCCGGCGGAGAGACGAAGCGCGCCCTTGCAGTGCCTGCCTGCGGGAGTCCAGCGGCAGCGGAGTGGCACGCGCACCTCGCCGCCCTTGACGAAGCCGTCGCCCACCACCCGCACTTCCAGCGGCGGCGGCGCGTAGGTGCCGATCGTTCCGGGCGTGTTGTAAGCGCTGAGGCCATCGACGCCGGCGGCGAACCAGAGCTTGCCTTCGGGGCCTTCGGTGAGGTCGGTGACGGGTGAGGAGCACTGGTTGATGCAGGCGGTGGTGCCCTCGGCGACGCCGGGAATCACCCAGCCGATGTGGCCGCCGCCGGTGCTGTACCAGAGGTCTTCGAACGGGCCGCTCGCGAGGGCGGCGATCTCGGCTCCCTTGCCCAACGGGATTTCGGTCAATTCGCCTCCGGTGGTGATGCGGCCGAGGGTCGCACCGCGGAGCTTGCCGAACCAGAGGGCGCCGTCCGGGCCGGCGACGATATCGCCCGGGTAGCCGGCCGGGGCTTCGCCCGGGAGCAGGAATTCCGTCACCGAACCGTCGGTCCCGACCCGGGCGATCGACCCTCCCGAGGGCCTCGTCAACCAGAGAGCGCCGTCGGGGCCTGCGGCGATCCCGTCGCCACCGCCTTCCCTTTCGCCTCCGAGGGGGAACTCGCTCACTTCCCCGCTGGTCGTGATCCGACCGATCCGGGCGACCAGCCACTCGGTGAACCAGAGGGCGCCGTCGGGGCCGGCGGCGATCGAGACCGGGCTGCCCGCGCTCTGCGGCAGGTCGAACTCGGTGATCTGGCCCGCGGGGGTGATCCGGCCGATTTTCAGGCGCCCGCCCTCGGTGAACCAGAGGTTGCCGTCGGGGCCGACCGTAATGTCGCTCAAGCCGACATTGGCGCTGTGGGTCCCGAGCTCGAATTCGGTCACCTGGCCCTGCGGCGTGACCTTGCCGAGCACGTCGGTGAAGCCGCCGGATACGTAGCGCTCGCCGGCGAACCAGATGTTTCCGTCCGGCCCCTTGACCAGCGCCGTCGGCCGGGTGCCGGGGCCGAGCCGGTATTCGCTGACCTGACCGACCACCGGCGGCGCCGAGCGGATCTTCGCGGCCGCCGCGACGGCCGGAACCGCGAGCAGCGCGACGAGCGTCGCTAGGACGAGGTGAACCCGGCGCATACCCGCTTCGCGTCCTCTACGTCTCGGTGCATCTGCTCGATCAACTCCTCCACGCGCGGGTAGTTGCGCTCGCCGCGCAGACGCTCGACGAAGGCGACGCGGAGGACCTTGCCGTAGAGGTCTTCTTCGCGGTCGATCAGGTAGGTCTCGATGAGGACGCCGCGGCCGGTCTCGAAGGTCGGCCGCACCCCGACGTTGACGGCGGCGGGGACGCCGTCGGCGAAGGCCGCGTAGACGCCGTGGCCGGGGATCGCGAGGCGGTCGTCGGGGACGATGTTGGCGGTCGGGAAGCCGAGCTCGCGGCCCCGCTGGTCGCCGGTGACGACCTCGCCCTCGACCATGAAGGGGGCGCCGAGGCAGCGCCGCGCAGCCTCCATCTCGCCGGCGGCGACCAGCGCCCGGATCCGGGTCGAGGAGACCGTTTCGCCGTCGACTTCGACCAGCGGCACCACCCGGGTCTGGAACTCGGAGCGGCTTTCCAGCATCGCCGGATCGCCCTTCGCTTTGGCGCCGAAGCGGAAGTTCTCGCCGACCGAGACCTGCTTGGCGTTCAGCTTCTCGAGCAGGACGTGCTCGATGAAGTCCTCGGCGCTGCGTTCGGTGAAGGCCTTGTCGAAGGGGATGACGACGAGCTCCTCGACGCCGAGGCCGTCGATCACGTCGCGCTTGACCTCGAAGGGCATGATCAGCTTCGGCGTCGCCGCCGGGTGCAGGACCTCGAGCGGGTGCGGATCGAAGGTGAGGACGGTGTCCGCCCCCTCGATCACGGCCCGGTGGCCGCGGTGGACGCCGTCGAAGGTGCCGATCGCGACGTTGCGCGGGCGCGGCTCGGCGTCGGGGAGCGAGGTGACCTTGATGCTCACCGCAGCGCCTCCGCCACCCGCGGCACCAGCTCGGCGACCCGGTCGACCGCCAGCTCCTCCCCCGCTTCCTCGACCCGGAAGGGGCCGATCGCGGTCCGCCGCAGCGCCTCGCAGTAGGCGTCGTCGAGGGTCTCGATCAGGGTGCGGACGTAGGTCCCGGCCGAGCACTCGATCTCGTAGTGGGCCCGCTCTCCGTCGGCGGCGAGCAGCTCCGCCCGGTGCACCTCGACGTCGCGCTCGGGCGTCTCCACCGCCTCGCCGCGGTGCGCCTTCTTGTAGAGGCGCTCACCGCCGACCCGCACCGCCGAGGTCATCGGCACCCGCTGGCGCACGGTGCCGGTCGGCAGCTCCAGGGACTCGGGCATCCGCCCGGTCTCGCTCAGCTCGCCGTCGGGGTCGCCGGTGCTGGAGCGCCAGCCGAGGCGCGCCGTCGCCAGGTAGGTCTTCGGCAGCCCGACGAGGAACTGCTGCAGGCGGGTCGCCCGCCCGAGCAGGATCAGCAGCAGCCCGGTGGCGAAGGGGTCCAGGGTGCCGGCGTGGCCGGCTTTGACCCCGCGCTCGCGGCGGACCCGGGCGACGACGTCGTGCGAGGTGACGCCCGCCGGCTTGTCGTAGAGGAGCAGCGTCCCGGGGTCGGCAGCCATGCTCAAGCGTCGAGCTGCGCCGAGACCTCGTGGGTCAGGAAGGAGACGAGCTCGTCGAACTCGAGGTCGGTCGAGAAGCCGGCGGCGCGTTTGTGCCCCCCTCCCCCGTTCTCGCGGGCGATCGCCGAGACGTCGACGTCGCCGGCGCTCGAGCGCAGGCTGACCTTGCGGGCGGAGCGGCCGCGGTTGCCGAGATCCCGGATCACCGCCGCGACCTTGACCCCGTCGATCGAGCGCAGGTTGTCGATCAGGCCCTCGGTCATCTCCTCCCCGGCTCCGGTCGCCTCGTAGTCGGCGAGGGTCACGTAGCTGATCGCCAGGGCGCCGTCGCAGTAGCTGGAGATGCCGTCGAGGACGCGCGAGACCAGCCGCAGCTTCTCCAGCGGCACATGCTCGTAGAGGCGCCGGTAGGTGTCGTCGACGTTCACTCCGGCGTCGATCAGGTCCGCCGCCACCCGATGGGTGTGGGCGTTGGTGTTCTCGTACATGAACTTGCCGGTGTCGGTGATCAGGCCGACGTAGAGCGCCGAGGCGATCTCCGGCGTGATCTTCGCCCCCAGCAGCAGCGCCAGGTCGTAGACGATCTCGGCGGTGCAGGAGGCGTTGACGTCGACCAGGTTGAGGTCGCCGAAGCGGGTGTTGTCGTGGTGGTGGTCGATGTTGATGATGTCGTTGCCGCCCGCGGTCAGCCACTCGACCGGCATCCGGTCGATGTTGCCGCAGTCGAGGAAGATCACCGTGCGATCGGCCATGTCGGCCGGCGGCTCGTGGAAGACCTCCTCCAGGGGCAGGAAGCGGTACTCGATCGGCAGCGGGAACTCCTTCGCCGCCATGAACATCACCGAGTCCTTGCCGAGGCCGGTGAGGACTTTGTGCAGGCCGAGCAGCGAGCCGAGCGCGTCTCCGTCGGGGCCCTCGTGGGCGGTCAGCAGGAAGCGGTCGCGGACCCGCAGCTCGGCGCCGACGCGCTCGAGGTCGGAGGTGGCGATGTCGGGAAGCGAGGTCACTCGGTCTCCTCGTCCTCCTCCAACAGTTCGGAGATGCGGACCCCGCGCTCGACGGTGTCGTCGTAATGGAAAGTCAACGTCGGCGTCCGCTTCATCCGCGTCTCGGCGGCGATCCGCGACTGGATCACCCCGTGCGAGGAGCGCAGGCCCTGCAGGGTCGCCTCGCGCTCGCCCTCGTCGCCGAGCACGCTGACGAACACCTTGGCGGTGCGAAGGTCAGGGCTGGTCTCTACCGAGGTCACGGTCACGAAGCCGATGCGAGGATCGTTCAACTCGCCTGCCACTGCGGCCCCGACGACCTCGCGAAGCACCTCGTTGATGCGCCGCATGCGGGGCCCGGCCATGCTACTCCAGGGTCTGCTCGACCTGTTTCGTCTGGAAGAACTCGAGCACGTCGTCCTCCTTGACGTCGGCGTAGCCGTCGAGCACGATCCCGCACTCCTGCCCCTCCTCGACCTCCTGGACGTTGTCTTTGAAGCGGCGCAGGGAGCCGAGCTCGCCGGTCCAGATGACCGTGCCCTCGCGGATCAGGCGGACGCTGGCATCGCGGCGCGCTTTGCCCTCGGCGACGATGCAGCCGGCGATGCGGCCGACTTTCGAGGCTTTGAAGGTCTGTTTGACCAGCGCCTCGCCGATCGTCTCCTCGACCTCGACCGCCTCCAGCAGGCCCTCCATCGCGTTGCGCAGGTCTTCGGTGATTTTGTAGATGACCGAGTAGGTGCGGACGTCGACGCCCTCGCGCTCGGCGGCGCGTTTGGCGTCGAGCAGCGGCCGCACGTTGAAGCCGATGATGATCGCGTCGGAAGCCGAGGCGAGCATCACGTCGGACTCGTTGATGCCGCCGGTCTGCGAGTGGATGATGTTGATCGCGACCCGTTCCTGCGGCACTTTCGCGAGCTCGTCCTGGAGCGCCTCCAGGGAGCCGGCGACGTCGGCCTTGAGGACGATGTTGAGCTCCTTGATCTCGCCCTCCTGGGCGCGGGCGAAGACCTCGTCGAGGCTGACCTTGCGGCCCTGGCGCCGGGCCAGCGCCTCGGTTTTGAGCCGGTGGGCGCGCTCCTGGGCCATCTGGCGGGCCTGGCGGTCGCCGTCGACCGTCTGCACGAACTCACCGGCGTCGGCGACCCCGTCGAAGCCGAGCACCTCGACCGGCATCCCCGGGATCGCCTCGGCGACGGCGGTGCCGGTGAAGTCCTGCATCGCCCGCACGCGGCCCCACTGCGGCCCGGCGACGAGCGAGTCGCCGACGCGCAGGGTGCCGCGCTCGACCAGCACGGTGACGACCGGGCCGCGACCGGGGTCGAGCTGGGACTCGATCACGTGCCCGGAGGCCTCGGCGTTCGGGTTGGCCGAGAGCTCCTCGAGCTCGGTCACCAGGAGGATCATGTCGAGCAGGTTGTCGAGCCCCTCCCTGGTCTTGGCCGAGACCTCGCAGAAGACGGTGTCGCCGCCCCAGTCCTCGGGCGTGATCCCCTCCGAGGAGAGCTCGCCTTTGACTTTTTCGGGGTTGGCGCCCTCTTTGTCGATCTTGTTGATCGCGACCAGCATCGGCACGTCGGCGGCGCGGGCGTGGTCGATCGCCTCTTTGGTCTGCGGCATGACGCCGTCGTCGGCGGCGACGACCACGACGACGACGTCGGTGACCTTGGCGCCGCGGGCGCGCATCGCGGTGAAGGCGGCGTGGCCCGGGGTGTCGAGGAAGGTGATGGTCTTGTCGTCGTGGTGGACCTGGTAGGCGCCGATGTGCTGGGTGATGCCCCCGGCCTCGCCGGCGGCGACCTCGGTCTCGCGGATCGCGTCCAGGAGCGAGGTCTTGCCGTGGTCGACGTGGCCCATGATCGTCACCACCGGCGGCCGTTCGACCAGGTCCTCCTCGGCGTCGGTGAACTCCGGCTCCTCGGGCTCCTCGTCGGCGGCGTGGACGATCTCGATCTTGCGGTCGTACTCGTCGGCGATCGCCTTCACCGAGTCGTCGGTGAGGGTCTGCGTGAGCGTCGCCATCTCGCCCATCATCATCAGTTTTTTGATCACCTCGGCCGGGGCCAGGCCGAGCGACTCGGCGACCTCGCGGACGGTGGCGCCGGAGTTGACTTTGGTCGCCTCGGGCTCGGCCGGCGCCTCCGGTTTCGCCGGCGGCTCCTCGAGCAGCGGCTTGCGGCGGCGGCCGCCGCGGCGGCGCGGCGGGCGCTGCGGGGGCGGCCCGCCCGTCTGCTCGCGGCGCGAGGCCTGCGAGTCGATCACGACGCGGCGTTTTTTCGACGCCGCGGCGCTGCCGGCGCCGCCACCGCCCTGCTGGGGGCCGGAAGCGCGCACCGGTTTGGTCGAGGTCTGCGGGCCTTTCGGCGCGGCTGGTTTTGCCACGGGTTTGCCGTCGACGGGCGCCGCTTGCGCAGGCGCGGGTTTCTCGGCTTTCGGCGCCGGCGCTTTCTTCGTCGCCTCGGCGCCGCCGTTGCCTTTGGCGGCCGAGATCGCCTTCAGCGCATCGGCCTCCTCGACGCTGGAGGCGGCGGCTTTGGCCTCGACCCCGGCCGCCTTCAGGGCGGCCAGCAGCTCCTTCGAGCTGACGCCCTGCGCTTTCGCGATCTCGTGAACCCGCTTCTTAGCCACTAGGCCTGCTCAGCCTCCTCGACGACTTCTTCGTCCTCGCCCAAGGTCTCGCCGTCCACTTCCTCGGCTTCGGTGGCCTCCTGCTGAATGTCTTCTTCGATGGCCTCCTCGGTGGCAACTTCATCTGCCGACTCCGCCTCTCCGGCGGGTGGCGACGATTCCGAGGACTCTCCCGGCAGGGAGAGCCCGGAATCGGAGACAGGACCCGCCGGCTCAGCGGCTTCGGGCTCCGGCTCGACGAAGTTCGCTTCCGCCCGCGAGACGATCTCTTCGACCTGGCCGTCGTCGGCGTCGGGATCGGCGAGGATCGCCACCTCGGCCTCCTCGAGGTCGGAGAGCACCGCGACCTGGCTGGTCTGGAAGCGCGAGAGCGCCTGGTGCTGGGGCAGGCCGCAGTAGGTAGAGCCCGGCAGCGCCGCGTTCGGGCAGCGGCGCCCGGTCGTCATCACCGCCATGCAGCGGCCGTCGAAGGTTTCCTCGCCCTCGATCTCGATCTCCTGTTCTTCGGAGGCGAACTCGGTCTCGGACTTGATGTCGACGCGCCAGCCGGTGAGGCGGGCGGCGAGGCGGGCGTTCTGGCCGTCGCGGCCGATCGCCAGCGAGAGCTGGTCGTCGGGGACGATCACCGTCGCCTGGCGCTCCTCGTCGTCGACGATCACCTCGCGCACCCGCGCCGGCGAGAGCGCTTTGGCGACGAAGCGGGCGGGCTCGTCGTTGTGGGGGATGATGTCGATCTTCTCGCCGCGCAGCTCGGAGACGACCATGCGCACCCGCGAGCCGCGCGGGCCGACGCAGGCGCCGACCGGGTCGACCCCGTCGGCGTGGGAGACGACGGCGATCTTCGAGCGGTAGCCCGGCTCGCGGGCGACGCCGACGATTTCGACCAGCTTGTCGGCGATCTCCGGCACCTCGAGCTCGAAAAGGCTTTTGATCAGCTCCGGGCTGCGGCGGGAGACGACGATCGCCGGCCCTTTGGTCGAGTCGGAGACGTCGGTGATCACGGCCTTGACCCGCATCCCGTGGTCGTAGCGCTCGTTGTAGACCTGCTCGGACTTCGGCAGCAGCGCCTCGACCCGCTCGCGCAGCTGCACCAGCGTGTAGCGCTTGTCGGACTGCTGGATGATCCCGGTGATCAGCTCGCCGACCCGGTCCTGGTACTCGTCGTACATCATCTGCCGCTCGGCCTCGCGGATCCGCTGCAGGATCACCTGCTTGGCGGTCTGGGCGGCGATGCGGCCGAAGTCTTCGGGGGTGACGTCCCTGGTCTCGATCTGGTCCTCGTAGGGGGCGATCATCTCCGGGTCGAGCTCGGGCTCCTCCGGCTCCTTCATCTCCCCCGTCTCGGGATCGATTTCCGGCTCCTCCTGCTGCTCGGCGGCTTCGGCGAGGAGCTTCTCCTCCAGCTCCGGCGGCAGGATCAGCTCGAAGACGCGGAAGTCGCCGGTTTCGTGGTCGAGGTCGACGCGGGCGTATTTGGCCGCTCCCGGAGTCTTCTTGTAGGCCGAGAGGAGGGCGTCCTCGAGGGCGTCCATCAACTTGTCGGCTGAGATTCCCTTCTCTTGCTCGAGCGCCCTTACGGCGTCGACGATCTCTTTGGTCACTGAAGCGACTCCTTGGTTTCGGAACTGGCGGCGTTGCGGCGGTCTCGGTACTTCGGCCCCGGCGAGGACACCTCGAGCGAATAATCGACCAGCAGGTGCTTCAGGTGCTTGGTGACCCGTTCGCAGAGCGCCAGGTCGACACCGTCGGGGTGGTCGATGAACAGGCGCAGCGAGTCGTTCCTCGGTTTCTCGAGGGCGACGACGTCGATGTCCGGGTCCAGATCGGACAGCTGCTGCTGTAGGTCTTGCTCGGTGGGGTCGGTCATGCCTGGGGTGTGGGCTGTATGTGGGGGGTGTGGGCGTAAAAAAAGTGGGCCAGGCCCACTTCTCGACGCGCATAGGACAGAAAAGCTTATGAGCAGTATAGCCCGCTCAGCGCGCGGGCCTACCCGCTTTTTCCCGCAAGCGGTCGACTTCGCCCAGGATCGACTCGGCGATCGCGTCCTTGGGGGCGACCGGGACCTCGGTCTCGCCCGCCGCCGTGATCAGCGTCACCGCGTTGCGCTCGCTCTCGAAGCCGATCTCCGGGTCGGAGACGTCGTTGAAGACGATTAGGTCGGCGCCCTTGCGCCGGAGCTTGCCGCGGGCGCGCTCGACGGCGTCCTCCCTGTCCCCGGCGGCTTCGGCGGCGAAGCCGACGATCGTCTGGCCCTCGCCGCGCTGCGCGCTCAGCGAGGCGAGGATGTCCTCGGTCGGCTCCAGGCGCAGGTCGAGGCCGCCCTGGCGCTTCAGCTTCTCGCCCGCCGCATCGGCGGCGCGGAAGTCGGCGGGGGCGGCGGCCATCAGCAGCACCTGGGCCTGGGGGAACTCGCGCTCGGCGGCCGCGCCCAGTTCGGCAGCGGTCTCGACGTCGATCCGGCGCACCCCGGCGGGGGCCGGCAGGGCCACGTTGGCGGCGATCAGCGTCACCTCCGCCCCGCGCTGGGCAGCCGCGGCGGCGAGGGCGATCCCCATTCGGCCGCTGGAGCGGTTGCCGATGAAGCGCACCGGGTCGATCGGCTCGCGGGTGCCGCCGGCGGTGACCAGCACCCGCAGCCCGTCCCAGGGGCGGTCGCCGGCCGGGAAGGCCGCTTCGACCCGGGCGAGCAGCAGCTCGGGGTCGGGCAGGCGGCCGCGACCGTACTCGCCGCGGGAGGCGAGCTTGCCCTCCTCGGGCTCGATCACCTCGACCCCGCGCGAGCGCAGCGTCGCCAGGTTCGCCTGGGTCGCCGCGTCGGCGTACATGCGGTCGTTCATCGCCGGCGCCACCAGGCGCGGCGCCGTGCAGGCGAGGAAGGAGGTCGTAAGCATCGAGTCGGCCGCGCCGGCCGCGAGCTTGGCGATCGTGTTGGCGGAAGCGGGCGCGACGAGGTAGGCGTCGCAGCGCGAGGCCAGCTCGAGGTGGCCGATCGGGTCGTGGCTGACCGCCTCCTCCCCCGGGAAGGCGCCCCGCATCGGGTCGCGCTCGAACTCGGAGGTGAGGACCGGGGCGCCGACGATGCCCTCGAAGGAGGCGGCGCCGACGAAGCGGGTCGCGGTCTCGGTCATCAGCACTCGCACGCCGTGGCCGGCCAGCGTCGCCAGACGCGCCAGTTCCAGCGCCTTATAGGCGGCTATGCCGCCGCTGACACCGAGAAGGAGTCGGGCCATGACTCGGTTTTAAAGCATGCCCGCCTTGCGGGCGCCCCGAGCGCTAGGCGCGGTACTCGTATTTCAGCTTGCCCTCGGCGAGCTCTTCGAGCGACATCGAGAGGTAGTTCCGCTCGCCGGTCGTGTCGACCATCGGCGGCGGGTACTCCCCGAAGCCCCCCTCACCGAGGTTGTGGAAGTAGCTGTTGATCTGCCGAGCCCGCTTGGCCGCGACGACCACGGCGGCGTAATGAGAATCAGCGTGCTCCAGAAGCTTGTCTACGCGTGGTTTGATCATCGGCGAGCGAGTCTAGAGGATCGGGGGGCGCTGCAGTTTGGGAGGGGTCGGGGGACCCCTTCTCTCAACTTTTTCGGTGGGTCGCCTGCAGCCGTCCGAGAAGCCGACAGCGAAAAAGTACAAGCCGTTCAGGGGTCCCCCGACCCCTCCTAATGAGAGCGCTTGGTCCTTCAGCTGTTGAGACCGAGCTCTGCACGGACGATGTTGACCAGCTCATCGGCGGCCCGGTTGACGTCGTCGTTGACGATGCGGTGGTCGAAGTCGGCTTGGGCGGCCAGCTCTTGTTCGGCGACTTTGAGGCGCTCGTCGATCGCCTCGGTCGAGTCGGTGCCGCGGCCGATCAGCCGCTCGCGGAGGACGGCGGGGTCGGGAGGGGCGATGAAGATCTGGACCGAGTCCGGTTTGGCGGCCCGCACCTGCTGGGCCCCCTGGACCTCGATCTCGAGCACCACGGAGCGACCTCCTTCGAGGCAGCGCTCGACCTCGCTGCGCAGGGTGCCGTAGCGATTGCCGCTGTAGGTGGCGAACTCGAGGAAGTCCTTCTCCTCGATCCGCTGCTCGAACTGCTCGGGAGTTAGGAAGTGGTACTCACGGCCGTCGACCTCCCCCTCCCGCGGCGCCCGCGTCGTCGCCGAGATCGAGAGCTCGAGGCCGGGCACGCGTTGCAACAGCTCGCGGATCAGCGTTCCCTTGCCCACCCCCGAGGGCCCGGTGATGACGAAGACTTTGGCCATGCCGCGGGCATCATTACCGCCGCAGCGGTCGCTATCGACGCAGCTGAGAGATCAGCTCTGCGCGCTGGCGCTCGGAGAGGCCGCCGATCGTCTTCGACGGCGAGATCCGGCACTGGTTGAGGATGCGGTTGGTCTTCACCCGGCCGTACTTGGGGACGGCGAGGAGCATGTCGAAGACCTTCGCGGTCAGCACGTACTCGGGGGGGTCGAGCAGGATCGTCTGGATGCTCGCCCGGTTGGCCTTCAGGTCCTTCTTCAGTTTGGCACGGGCGGTGCGGATGTCGTTTGCCCGCTTCAGCGCCTCCATCCTCTGGTCCAGGGACCTTTCAGGGGCTGCCAGCGAAGATTTGACTGGTGAGGCCGTCATGTGGGCGGCGAGTATAGCCGCGGTCAGGGGGCGTGCAAGCCGCAAACCCCGAAAACCCCCAAAATTTGTGTGAACCTCTAGTGGAGGTCGAGTGTCTACAGGCGCAAAGGCGCCTCGTACATCGCAGTTTCCAGCCCATTTGCAATCCGGGACCCGGCCCGCGGGTCGCGGAAACTCTCGGTTCCGACCGCCACCAGGGCAGCGCCGGCGCTGAGGAACTCGGCGGCGTCGGCGGCGCTGGCGATCCCCCCCATGCCGATCGCCGGGATCTCGGCGACGGCGGTGACGGCGCGCAGCTGCTGCAGGGCGATCGGCCGCACCGCCGGGCCGGAGAGGCCGCCGTGGCCCGCCGCCAGCGCCGGCTCGCGGGTGAGCGGGTCGATCGCGCTCGCCTTCAGCGTGTTGATCAGCGAGACCGCGTCCGCGCCGCCCCCTTCCGCCGCGACGGCGACCGACCCCGGATCGGCGACGTTCGGCGTCAGCTTCACGATCAGGGGCTTCTCGGTCAGCGGCCGCAGCGCTTCCATCAGCGCCCCGGTCTCCGCCGGCTGCTCGCCGACGATCAAGCCCGAGTGGACGTTGGGGCAGCTGACGTTGAGCTCGATCGCGGCGACCTCGTCCCGCGCCTCGACGGCGGAGACCAGCCGGCCGAAGTCCTCGCGGTTCGTCGCCATCACCGAGACGATCAGCGGCACCGGCAGCTGCGCCAGCTGCGGCAGGTCCTCGGCGAGGAACCCCTCGAGCCCCTTGTTCGGCAGCCCGATCGAGTTGATCATCCCCGCGGGGGTCTCCCAGATCCGCCGCGGCTCGTTGCCGGCCCGCGGCTCGGGCGTGATCGTCTTCGAGACGAAGGCGGAGAAGGGGAAGTCCTCGAGCAGCGCGTCGCCGAAGACCTTGCGGGCGGCGATCGCGTCGTAGGTCCCCGAGGCGTTGATCACGGGGTGCTTGAGGCGGATCCCGCAGAAGTCAGGCATGCGCCACCTCCGCGACGGCGTCGCCGCGCAGCACCGGGCCGTCGACGCAGAGGCGCAGGTACCCGCCCTCGGGCTTCGGCACGGCGCAGCCGAAGCAGGCGCCGAAGCCGCAGGCCATCGGCGACTCCATCGCCAGCTCGCAGGCGACCTCGGCCTCGGCGCAGAGCGAGCGGACCGCCTCGAGCATCGCCGGCGGGCCGCAGGCGTAGACGACGGCCGAGGCGGCGTCGTCACCGGCCAGCATCGCCGCCAGGAGGTCGGTGACGTAGCCCTGGTGGCCGGCGTGGCCGTCCTCGCTGGCGAGCCGGACGTCGGGGCAGAGGCTGCCGCCGCTGCAGAAGAGCTCGTCGAGGCCGCCGGAGTGCTCCTCGTCGCGGAAGCCGAGCAGGACCCGCAGCGGAACCCCCTTTTCGACCAGGTGCCGCCGCCAGATCGCCATCGGGGCGATGCCGATGCCGCCGCCGACGAGGATCGCCCCCGCCGCGTCCGGGCTCACCTGCTTCGGGGTCGAGAAGGAGTTGCCGAGCGGGCCGGTGACCCACACCCCCTCCCCCGCCTCGACCTCGCAGAGCCGGTCCGTGCCCGGGCCAACGCCCTCGATCAGGAAGTCGAGCCGTACGCCGCTTTTCGCCGGCGCGGCCTCGGCGACCGAGATCGCCCGCGGCAGGAAGGGCCGCCCTCCCCCCTCGCCCCAGCCCTGGGCGGCGGCGAGCATGTAGAACTGTCCCGGCTCCGGCGCCTGGCCCTCGCGGTCGAGCAGGGAGAAGATCCGGTAGCCGCCCGAAACCTGGTTCTCGGTGACCTCGCAGAGGCGGCGACCGAAGGGGGCCGTCATCGCGGCTGCGGCTCTCCCGCGGCGCTGCGGTGGATCTCCTGCAGCGAGCGCACCTCGGCGTCGCCCTGCTTGGCGGCGGCGATCGCCCGCACCGCGGCGGTGGCGCCGGTCATCGTCGTCACGCAGGGGATGCCGTGGCGGACGGCGGCGGTGCGGATCTCGTAGCCGTCGGTGCGGGCGCCGGAGCCGGTCGGCGTGTTGATCACCAGGTCGCACTGGCGCTTGCGGATCAGGTCGACGACGTGGGGCGAGCCCTCGTGCAGCTTGTTGATCCGCCGCACCGGCACCCCCATCCGCTCGATCGCCTGCGCGGTGCCGCCGGTGGCGATCACCTCGAAGCCGAGGTCGTGGAAGCGGGTCGCGAGCTGGGTGGCGGCGGCCTTGTCGGTGTCGGTGACGGTGATGAAGACCGAGCCCTCGGTCGGCAGCCGCACCCCGGCGGCGGCCTGGGCCTTGCCGAAGGCGGTCGGGAAGTCGCCGGCGATCCCCATCACCTCGCCGGTGCTCTTCATCTCCGGCCCCAGCACCGAGTCGGCGCCGGCGAAGCGGGCGAAGGGGAGCACCGCCTCCTTGACGCTGACGTGGTCGAGCGGGCCCTCGGGCAGCTCCTGGTCGGCCAGCTTCTCGCCCAGCATCAGCTTGCAGGCGAGCTTCGCCAGCGGCACCCCGATCGCCTTGGAGACGAAGGGGACGGTGCGGGAGGCGCGCGGGTTGGCCTCGATCACGTAGAGCCTGCCGCCGGCGACCGCGTACTGGATGTTGATCAGCCCGATCACCCCGAGCTCGAGCGCGATCCGCTCGGTCGTGGCGCGGATCTGGTCGAGCATCGGTTCGCCGAGGCTGAGCGGCGGGATCACGCAGGCCGAGTCGCCGGAATGCACTCCGGCCTCCTCGACGTGCTGCATGATCCCGGCGACGTAGACCTCCTCGCCGTCGCCGAGGGCGTCGACGTCGACCTCGATCGCGTCCTCGAGGAAGCGGTCGAGCAGCAGCGGGTGCTCCTGGTCGGCCTTGACGTTGGCCTCCAAGTACTTCTTCAGGTCCTCGGTCGAGTAACAGATCTCCATCGCTCGGCCGCCGAGGACGTAGGAGGGCCGGACCAGCAGCGGGAAGCCGACCTCGCCGGCGATCACCTCGGCCTCTTCGGCCGAGAGGGCGGTGCCGTAGGGCGGGTGCTCGACCCCGAGCCGGCGCAGCAGGGCGCCGAAGCGGCCCCGGTCCTCGGCGAGGTCGATCGCGTCGACCGGCGTGCCGAGCAGGGGCACCCCGGCTTCTTCGAGGGTGCGGGCGAGCTTCAGCGGCGTCTGGCCGCCGAACTGGACGATCACGCCCTCCGGCCGCTCCTGCGCGCAGACCGCGAGCACGTCCTCCGCCGTCAGCGGCTCGAAGTAGAGCCGGTCGGAGGTGTCGTAGTCGGTCGAGACCGTCTCCGGGTTGCAGTTGACCATCACCGCGTCGCGGCCGAGCTCGCGCGCGGTCATCGCCGCGTGGACGCAGCAGTAGTCGAACTCGATCCCCTGGCCGATCCGGTTCGGGCCGGCGCCGAGGATCACCACCGAGTCGTCGTCGCCGCGGCGGATCTCGCTCGCCGGCGCCGAGCCGTCGTGGCGCGCGCGCTCGTGCCCGGAGTAGTAGTAGGGCGTCGCCGCCTCGAACTCGGCGGCGCAGGTGTCGACCGCCTTGTAGGTGCGGGCGAGGCCGTCGGTGCCGTCGCCTTCCGTCGCGAGCGCCTGCAGCTCGCGCAGGAACCAGCGGTCGACCTTGCAGGCCTCATGCACCGCCTCGACCTCGAGCCCGCGTTCGAAGGCGGCGAGGATCAGGTCGAAGCGCTCGGCGCAGGGGACCTCGATCGCCGCCAGCAGCTCCTCGTCGGACTCCGGGATCTCGGGCGCCGAGTCGAGCTCGCGCGAGCGCATCGCCTTGGCGAAGGACTCGCGGAAGGTGCGGCCAATCGCCATCGCCTCCCCCACGCTCTGCATGTAGGTCGAGAGCCGGCCCTCCGAGCCGGGGAACTTCTCGAAGGCGAAGCGCGGGATCTTGGTGACGACGTAGTCGATCGTCGGCTCGAAGGAGGCGGGGGTGGCGCGGGTGATGTCGTTGGGGATCTCCTCCAGCGCATACCCGACCGCCAGCTTCGCCGCC
>DASUWV010000129.1:0-10846 GCA_036378275.1 Solirubrobacterales bacterium
ATGCGCAGGTAGGGCTTCGGCGCCTTCCAGCCGTTGGGGAACTTCGCCTTGGCCTGCTCGTCGGACACCGCCGGGACGATGATCACGTCCTCACCGCGCTTCCAGTTCACCGGTGTCGCCACCTGGTGCTTGGCCGTGAGCTGGCAGCTCTCCAGCAGCCGCAGCACCTCATCGAAGTTGCGGCCGGTGCTCATCGGGTAGGTGAGCATCGCCTTGATCTTCTTGTCGGGGCCGATGATGAACACCGAGCGCACGGTGGCGTTGTCGGCGGCCGTCCGTCCCTGGGACGTCGTCCCCGAGCTCTCCGGGAGCATGTCGTACAGCTTGGCCACCTTCAGCTCGGGGTCCCCGATCATCGGGTAGGTCACGGCGTGCCCCTGGGTCTCCTCGATGTCCTTCGACCACTTCTCGTGGTTGCCGACCGGATCGACCGAGAGGCCGATGATCTTGGTGTTGCGCTTGTCGAACTCGGGCTTCAGGCCGGCCATGTACCCCAGCTCGGTGGTGCACACCGGGGTGAAGTCCTTCGGGTGGGAGAACAGGACCGCCCACGAGCCCTCGATCCAGTCGTGGAATTTGATCCGCCCCTGGGTCGTGTCCGCCTCGAAATCCGGTGCTACGTCACCGAGCTGTAGAGCCATTTTTCCTGCTCCTCTCGCGCTTTCTCAATTACCTGAATTCCCATCGGAGTTTAGCTCTTTAGTTTCGCCGGCTCGTCAGGACGGCGGTCACCGAAGCCGCCAGATCGGCGCCTTCCCCTGCGATCTCGATCGGGATCCGCCAGGTGCGGCCGGCCGCCCGGACGATCTCCTCCCCGCCTGCGGTTCCCTCGTAGACCACCCCCCGCACCGGCGTGTCGACCAGATGTTCCATCAGCCGCTCCAGACGCGGGCCGTGAATCGCCGCCAGCTCCTCGTCGCTCCCCCGCAGGCTCCCGAGCAGCAGCACCAGGACCGCGACGTCGTCGACCAGCTCGAGGATCGTCCCGGGGCGGTCGGGGTCGGCGAGCGCCGGCTCGATCCCCGCCGCCTCGATCGCCGCCATCCCGGCCTCGCGGCGGCTGGTCCCCCGCACCGCCCAGCCTGCGGCGAGCAGCCCCTCCCCCAGCTCCCGGCCGCGGCAACCGCAGCCGACGATCAGCGCCCTCGCCACGCGTGCAGCCTACGAGGGATCGAACGGGCCGCGGCCGCGGAGGCGCATCTGCTCATCTTCGGCGACGCCGCGGCGCAGGTCCTCCTCGGTCATCTCCGGCGCCCCGCGCCGCCGCCGCATTTCGTTCTGCGCCTCCATCATCTGGCGGACGTCGTCGATCTCGTTCTGGGCCTCGACCTCGGGCGAGCGGGTCGGAAACCAGTCGACCAGGGTGTTCGAGCTGCCCGGGTAGAAGTGGCCGACGACGAGCAGGACGCCGACCATGAAAGCGACTACCCCGATGGTCCCCAGCAGGTAGAGCACACAAGAAGGATACGGTTCACCCTCATGCCCGAGGCCTACATAGTCGAGACCGTCCGCACCCCGATGGGCGCCTACCGCGGCGCCCTCTCGGGCGTCCGCCCGGACGACATGGCCGCGCACGTGATCCGCGCCGCGGTCGAGCGCAGCGGGGTTGATCCCGAGAAGGTCGTTGACGTCTATTTCGGCGCCGCCAACCAGTCGGGCGAGGACAATCGCGACGTCGCCCGGATGGCGGCGCTGCTCGCCGGCCTGCCGCAGAGCGTCCCCGGCGCCACCGTCAACCGCCTCTGCGCCTCCGGCCTCGAGGCGACCAACGGCGCCGCCCGCGCGATCAAGGCGGGCGAGGGCGACTTCTACCTCGCCGGCGGGGTCGAGTCGATGAGCCGGGCGCCGTGGGTGATCGAGAAGCCGGAGCGCGGCCTCCCCCGCGGCCCGCAGACGATGCACGACACGACTCTCGGCTGGCGGATGATCAACCCGCGGATGGCCGAGCTCGGCGTCTCGACCGAATCGATGGGCGAGACCGGCGAGAACGTCGCCGAGCGCTACGGGATCAGCCGCGAGGACCAGGACGCCTTCGCCCTGCGCAGCCACCAGCGCGCCGTCGCCGCGACCGAGGACGGCAGGCTCGCCGAGGAGATCGTCCCGATCGAGGCCCCGCGCGGCCGCGAGACGGTCACGGTCGAGCGCGACGAGGGGCCGCGTCCGGACACCTCGATGGAGAAGCTGGCGAAGCTCCGCCCCGCCTTCCGCGAGGGTGGCACCGTCACCGCCGGCAACGCCTCCAGCCTCAACGACGGCGCCGCCTGCCTCCTGCTCGCCTCCGAGAAGGGAGTAGACGAGCTGGGCGCCGAGCCGCTCGCCCGCGTCGTCACCGCCGGCGTCGCCGGCGTCGACCCCGCCTACATGGGGATCGGCCCGCTGAAGGCGATCCCCAACGCGCTCGCCAACGCCGGGCTCGATCTCGATCAGATCGACCTGGTCGAGATCAACGAGGCATTCGCCTCGCAGGTCCTCGCCTGCGCCCGCGAGCTCGGCCTCGACGAGGAGCGCCTCAACGTCAACGGCGGCGCCATCGCCCTCGGCCACCCGCTCGGCTGCTCCGGCGCCCGTCTCGCCGGCACCCTGGTCCGCGAGCTGCGCCGCCGCGGCGGCAAATACGGCATCGCCAGCCTCTGCGTCGGCGTCGGCCAGGGCCTGGCCACGGTCTTCGAAGCGGTCTAGACGTCCAGAACCGTCTGAACGGTCAGCAGGGATCAATAACCTGTGCGCCATGAGGGCATGGGGAGACCTGCGCGGACGGGGCGTTCTGGTGGCATCGGCCTGCGTCCTGGCCGCCCTGCTCGCCCCCGCCGGCGCCGCCGCCTCGCCGGGGGCGACGGCCTCGATCGTCGGCGGCCACGGCAGCTCGATCGCCGAATTTCCCTCGCTGGCCTTCATCGAAGCCCACCAGGGCAAGCACGGCTTCGCCTGCTCGGGCACTGTCGTGGCGCCGCGGGTCGTCCTCACCGCCGCCCACTGCGTCGAGGACCTCGAACACGGCGGCTTGACCCCGGCCGGCGAGTACGCGGTGGCGACCGGCGTCACCAGGCCCGACGAAGCGCAGGCGGAAAACGTCTTCGGCGTCAGCGAAGCGCACGTCTTCCCCGGCTTCGACCCCGGCCTCCTTCACGGCGACGCCGGCATCCTCGTCCTCGACCGGCCGACTCCGGCGCCGCCGATCCCGCTCGCGAGCGCCGGCGACGCCGGCCTCTACTCGGGCGGCGCGATCGTGCAGCTGGCCGGGTGGGGGCTGACGCGCGCCACCGCCAAGGAAGAGCCGGGCGGCCTGCGCTCGACCTCGATGGTCGTCCAGTCCCCCTCGACCTGCAAGCGCAAGACCAAGAGCTTCTACAAGCCCTTCTCCGCCCACGCCCAGGTCTGCATCCTCGACGTCCCGAAGAAGCACAGCGGCGGCTGCTTCGGCGACAGCGGCGGACCGGCGATCGGCCAGCGCCCGGACGGCACCCCGGTCGAGATCGGCATCACCAGCACCGGCGGCGACCTCTGCAGCACCAAGCTGCCCAACGTCCTCACCCGCGTCGACTACGTCTCCACCTGGGTCTCGGAATGGATCGCCGCGACCGAATCGGGCGGGCCGCGGCCGGCGCTCGCCCCCGGCACGAAGCTCCCGGTGATGACCAAGCCGAGCGCCGAGGCGTTCGCCATCTACACCCTCGCGGCCCACTTCGGCAGCCGCTTCACCAAGGCCAAGCGGATCGGCGGCAGCTGCCACCGCGCCGGCCTCACCCGGTTCAGATGCGTGATCGGCTGGTTCGTCGGCCCCTTCGTCTACCTCGCCAAGGTGACGCCGTTCTACGTCCGCCGCGACGACGCCGTCGTCTGGGACAGCCACTTCCGCGTCCGCTGGGCGGTGGTGAAGTGCCTGCGCCGGCACAGCCACCGCTGCGCGATCAACACCAAGAGCGGGTAACGCCCTCCCCTCCGCAACAGGTAGCCTCGGCCGCTGTGAGCGTGGGCTTCGAAGAGCTGGCCAGCATCGACGGCGGGATCGCGCCGACCGCCGAGGCGACGATCGGCCTCAAGGACGACGGCCTCTACCGCGGCGACGGCGCCTTCGAGGTGATCCGCCTCTACGGCGGCAAGCCCTTCGCGCTGGTCGACCACCTCGACCGGCTGCAGCGCTCCGGCGCTGCGATCGAGCTCGAGTTCGACCGCCCCGCCCTGGAGCGGGAGATCGAGGCGCTGCTCGCCCAGGCGGGACCGGTCGAAGGGCAGCTGCGGCTGATCGTCACCCGCGGCGGCCGCCGCATCGCCGCCACCGAGCCGATCCCGCCCCACGGCGACACGGTCAGCCTCGCCGCAGTCACCTACTGCCCGACGGTGATCCTGAACGGGGTGAAGTCGCTCTCCTACGCCGCCAACATGCAGGCAACCCGCATCGCCAAAGGCCAAGGCGCAGACGAGGCGGTGCTGATCCGCCCCGACGGCACCGTGCTGGAGCCGCCGACCTCCTCGGTCTTCTGGGTCTCGGCCGAAGGCGAGCTGCGGACGCCGGCGCTCTCCGACGGAGTGCTCGAATCGATCACCCGCGACCGGTTGATCAGGGCGCTGCACGTGGAAGAGGGCACCTTTCACATCGACGACCTCCGCGGCGCAAGCGAGGCCTTCCTCGCTTCGACCACGCGGGAGATCCAGGCGGTCTCCGCCGTCGACGGCCGCGCCTTCGAGGCCGCGCCGGGACCGCGCACCCGCGAGGCCCAGGATGCCTTCGCGGAGACGCTGGGCAGGGAGCTGCGCGAGCTTTGACGCCAAGACCAGGAGGAATGATCAGATGGACTTCCAGCTGAGCGACGAGCAGAAGCTGATCCGGGAGGCCGCGCGCGAATTCGCCGAGCGGGAGATCCTGCCGAACGTCAAGGAGAACGACCGCGCCGGCCGCTTCGACCGCGAGCTGGCGCGCAAGCTCGGCGAGGTCGGCTTCCTCGGCGCCCCGATCGCCGAAGAGTACGGCGGCCGGGGGCTCGACTACATCGGCTACGGCCTGATCGCCGAGGAGATCGGCCGCGCGGACTCCTCCGCCCGCACCGTCGTCTCCGTCTGCACCTCGCTGGTGGGCGGACCGATCGAGAAGTGGGGCGACGAGGAGCAGAAGCGGAGGTGGCTGCCGCGGTTGTGCTCGGGCGAGGGCCTCGGCTGCTTCGGCCTGACCGAGCCCGACACCGGCTCCGACGCCGCCAACCTGCGCACCCGGGCGAAGAAGACCGACTCGGGCTGGTCGATCAGCGGCCAGAAGATGTGGATCAGCCTCGGCAACGTCTCCGACTTCGCCCTGATCTTCGCCCAGACCGATCCGGAGAAGAAGCACCGCGGGCTCGCCTGCTTCATCGTCCCGACCGACAGCGAGGGCTTCACCACCCAGGAGATCCACGGCAAGCTCGGCCTGCGCTCCTCCGACACGGCGGAAATCTCGCTCGACGAGGTCGAGGTCGGCGACGACGCGATGCTGGGCGAGGTCGGCGACGGCTTCAAGGTCGCGATGAGCGCGCTGGAAAACGGCCGCTACAGCGTCGCCGCCGGCTGCGTCGGGATCTGCGAAGGCTGCGTCCAGAGCTCGATCGAGTACGCGAAGGAACGCAAGCAGTTCGGGGTGCCGCTGGCCCGCTTCCAGCTTGTCCAGGAGATGATCACCGAGATGATCCTCAAGCGCGACGCGAGCCGGATGCTGGTGCTCCGTGCAGGCCTGCTGAAGGACGAAAAGAAGCCGAACGCGACCGAGACCTCGATCGCCAAGCTCTACGCGACCGAGGCGGCGGTCGAGTGCGCGAACCTGGCGATCCAGGTCCACGGCGGCTCCGGCTACGTCGACGACTACCCGGTCGAGCGCTACCTGCGGGACGCTCGCGTCACCACGCTGTACGAGGGGACCTCGCAGATCCAGAAGCTGATCATCGGCCGCGCCGCGACCGGCGAGAACGCGATGACGCCCCTGAAAGAGGGGTAGCGCGATGGCGCAGGTCGAGGTCTCGGTCGACGAGTTCCACGTCGGCCTCGTGCGCCTGAACCGGCCCGAGGCGCGCAACGCGCTCTCGCCGGAGATGCGGGCCGAGATCGCCGAGACGCTGGAGCGGCTCGACGCCGACCCGGAAGTCCGCTGCATCGTCCTCGCCGGCTCCGACGAGTTCTTCGCCGCCGGCGCCGACATCAAAGCGATGGCCGAGCGCCCGCTCGACGCCCTCCCCGACCCGGAAGGGATGCGCTTCTGGACCCGGCTGGCGCAGATCGGGACGCCGACGATCGCCGCCGTCTCGGGCTACGCCTTCGGCGGCGGCTGCGAGCTGGCGATGGCCTGCGACATGATCGTCTGCGACGAGAAGACCCGCTTCGGCCAGCCCGAGATCACCCTGGGGATCATCCCTGGCGGCGGCGGCACCCAGCGGCTGGCGCGGGCGGTCGGCAAGCAGCGGGCGATGGAGTACGTCCTCACCGGCCGCCGCTGGGACGCACAGACGGCCGAGCGCTGGGGCCTCGTCAACAGGGTCGTCGGCGGGGGCGCCTGGCTGACGGAGGCGATCGAGCTGGCGCGGACGATCGCCTCGCGACCGCCGCTGGCGGTGCGACTGGCGAAACGGGCGGTGCAGGCGGCGCAGGACACCGGCTTGGCCGAGGGGCTGCGGGCCGAGCGCGAGCTGTTCGATGAAGCGATGGCGACCGAGGACCGAATAGAGGGGATGACCGCCTTCCTGGAAAGACGCGAGCCGCAGTTCAAGGGCCGGTGAGCGTCTCCCGCGTCGGCATCGTCGGAGCCGGGACGATGGGCGCCGGGATCGCCCAGGTTTCGGCCCTCGGCGGCCTCCGCACCGTCCTCTACGACCCCGACCCCAAAGCGCTAGAGGTGGGCGGCCTGCGGATCGGCGAGGATCTCGCCAAGGGCGAGTCGCGTGGGCGCTGGAGCGAAGCCGACTCGGAAGCGGCACTGGACCGCATCGAGGACCTCAGCAGCGACCTCGGCGATCTCGCCGGCTGCGACCTCGTCATCGAGGCGGCGCCGGAGCGGGTCGAGCTGAAGCGCGCCCTCTTCGCCGACCTGGCCGAGGTTCTCAGCTCGACGGCGGTCATGGCCAGCAACACCTCATCGCTGCGCGTCGCCGACATCTCCGAGGGCGTGCCCCACCCCGAGCGGGTTGTCGGCATGCACTTCTTCAACCCGCCGGCGCTGATGAAGCTGGTCGAGGTGGTCGCCACGGAGCTCTCCTCCGAGCCGGCGCTGGCGGCGGCAACTGAAGCCGCCGAGCAGATGGGACGGGTGCCGATCCGGGCCAAGGACTCCCCCGGCTTCGTCGCCAACCGCCTCTCCCGCCCGTTTACGCTGGAGTCACTGCGGATGCTCGGAGACGGCGTCGCCGACGCGGAGACGATCGACCGCATCGTCCGCCTCGGCGGCGGCTTTCGGATGGGCCCGTTCGAGCTGCTCGACCTGATCGGCCTCGACGTCAACCTCGAGATCGCCCGCTCCTTCTTCGTCCAGGGCGGCGAACCGGAGCGCTGGCGACCGAGCCCGATCCAGGAACAGCTGGTCGCCGAAGGCAGGCTCGGCCGCAAGAGCGGCCACGGCTACCACCGCTACGGCGAGGACGTCAAGCGCGAGCTCGATCCGGAGCTGGGAATCCTGGCGCCGACCCTCGACCCCGAAAAGCTCGCCCGCATCGACACCCGAGCCGAGGAAGTCCTCACCCGCCTCTTCGCCCAGATCGCCAACGAGGCCGCCTTCGCCCGAGAAGAGCAAATCGCCTCCCCCGATGACATGGAAACCGCGATGAAGCTCGGCTTCAACTGGCCCGTCGGCCCCCTGAAGATCACCAAGCTCATCGGCCCCACCCGAGCGGTGGCCCTGCTAGAGCAGCTCGAGGCGACCCACGGAGCCGCCTACGCCCAAGCGCCGCTGTTACGAGCCGAAGCCGAAGGCTCTACTGGTCGGCAATAGCCGTCATCAACGACGCTGATCGCGGGCATCGCGCTCGTCTCGCTGGGAGCGGATTACCTCGGCGGACTCGAAGCTGCCCAACCCGGTCAACGCAGCGCGAGCAGCCGAGAGCGCCGCGTCAACCACTTGAGGAATAGGCCACTGAGATCTACGTCGTACTCCCTCTGCCATACAGGCAGCGTACGCCTAGATGCCTACCCGCTGCCGAGGCGCATCATCACCTCGTCGACGTAGCACCAGCTCCAGTCTTCGCCGGGCTCGGCCGAGCGGATTATCGGGTGGCCGGTGTCCTGGTGGTGCGCGGTCGCGTGCTTGCCGATCGAGTTGTCGCAGCAGCCGACGTGGCCGCAGGTCTGGCACATCCGCAGGTGGACCCAGCTCATCCCCATCGCCAGGCACTCCTCACAACCCTCGACGCGGTCTGGAAGCTCGAGGTACTTAACCGAGTCGAGGTGGCTGCATTCAGCCACTGCCCGTCGCGATCTCGGCGGGCTCACCGCCGGGCATCCAATGGGCCTCGACGGGCGGCGGGGCGTCGCGCAGGTAGCGCTCGGCGTCGAGCGCGCCCATGCAGCCGGTGCCGGCGGCGGTGACCGCCTGGCGGTAGGTGTGGTCGACGACGTCGCCGACCGCGAAGACGCCCTTGAGGTTGGTCCGGGTCGAGCCGGCCTCGGTGGCGATGTAGCCGTCCTCGTCGGTCTCGACCTGGCCCTGGACGACCTCCGAGCGCGGCACGTGGCCGATCGCGACGAAGGCGCCGTCGGTCTCGATCTCCTCCTCGGCGCCGGTCTCGGCGTGGCGGAAGCGGACCTTCTCGAGCTTGCCGCTCTCACCGGCAACGAACTCGAGCGGCTCGAGCGGGTTCCTGAACTCGATGTTGTCCTTTTCGCTCGCCCGGTCGAGCATGATCTTCGAGGCGCGGAACTGGTCGCGGCGGGTGACGATCGTCAGCTCGCTCGCGAACTTGGAGATGAAGATCGCGTCCTCCATCGCCGAGTCGCCGCCGCCGATCACGATCACCTTCTGGTCTTTGAAGAAGGCTCCGTCGCAGACGCCGCAGGTGGAGACGCCGCGGCCGCCGAGCTCGATCTCGCCGGGGATGCCGAGCCGTTTCGGCTCCGCCCCCATCGCCAGGATCACGGTCTTGGCGCGGTGCTCCTCGTCGCCGAGGAAGACCTTCTGCACGCCGCCGTCGGAGAGCTCGACCCGGTCGACGTCGTCGGTGACGAAGCGGGTCCCGAAGCGCTCGGCCTGGGCGCGAAACTGGGCCATCATCTCCGGCCCCATGATCCCCTCGGGGTAGCCGGGGTAGTTCTCGACGTCGGTCGTGTTCTGCAGCTGGCCGCCCCACTGGAAGCCCTCGAACACGAGTGGCTCGAGGTTAGCGCGGGCGGTGTAGAGCGCAGCGGTATACCCCGCCGGTCCCCCGCCGATGATGATCACGTTCTCGACTTTCCTGCTCTCAGCCATCTCTTCTCGCCGCCTAGGAGTCTATTACTTTACTTTTTATAGTACGCCCCTCACCTGACGTATTCAAGCCGGTCCCGCCTTCGATGGCCGGCTCGAGATCCGAGGCGGCGGTACCTCCGCGCTCGATCGGCAGCCCCTCCTCTTCCCAGCGGTGGACGGTGTTGCGGAGCTGGAAGAAGGCGAAGACGCCGGGTGGGATCGGCATCCAGAAGGAGACGAGGCGGAAGATCAGGATCGACGGGAAGACGGTCTCCTCGGGGATGCCGAAGAGGACGAAGGCGCCGATCATCCCTGCGTCGACCGCCCCCACCCCGGCGGGGGCGAGCGGGAAGAGGTTGGCGACCATGCCGAGGAAGTAGCCCTGGACGACGACCGCGAGCGGGACGTGGACGCCGAAGGCGTGGAAGGAAGCCCAGAGGACGGCGATGCTGAAGGCCCAGAAGCCGGCGGCGCCCAGCACCGCGAGACCGCCGCGCGAGGGATGGGCGAAGAGGCCGAGGGCGAAGCGAAAGCCTTCCCCGAGGGTGGCGGGGAATTTGCCGACTTTCTCGAGGAGCTGGTGGGAGCGCTCGTTGTTGGCGAAGCGGGTGAGCCGATGGTCCAGGTCCGCCGGTATCAGGGTGATGAGGATGCCGAGGATCAGCAGCAGCCCCGCGACCGCGGCGGGGATGATCGTCAACTCGACCGAGCCGTTGCCGTTCATCACCCCGGTCCGCAGCAGGATCCCGAAGAGGATCAGGGCGACCGGATAGAAGACGTAGTGGAGGGAGACGAAGGCGACCATGCGGCGGCCGACGTCGCGACGGCCCATCCCCGCCTTGCGCAGCGCCCAGTAGGTGAGCGCGACCCCGCCGGCGCCGCCGGCCGAGAAGAGCAGGGTCGCGGCGACCCCGGCCATGTTGATCTCGTAGGTCTCGGTCCAGCTCAGGCGCAGCGCGTCGCCGCCGACCACCGCTTTGAAGAGGGCGATGTAGGTCGCATAAGCGGCGACGTTGGCGACGACCGCGATTCCGATCCAGACCGGATCGGCGTCGTCGAGGTGGCTGAGGGCGTCCCCCAGCCCGACCAGCTTCGGGAAGAGGAAGTAGATGGAGACCAGCAGGACGAGGACGACGATCGCCGTCTGCACGATGCGCCTCGGGGTGAACAGCGGCAGCTGGGCGGCCCGATTGAGTTCGGCGGTATCTTCGACCTCGACCGCGGCCTCTTTGACCGACCCCTCCTGGGACACCTAGAGGAAGCTACCCGTTCGCGATCCTCTCCAGGCGCTGCAGGCGTCGATTGACGCCGTGCACGAGGGGCTCCGCGAGCGGCTCCCCGCCGCGGACGACCGCCACCAGGGCCGCCCCGGCGGCGAGGTCGGTGACGTAGTGCTCGCCGAGGTAGACGAGCGCGAAGCCGAGGGTAAGCGCGTAGGCCCAGCCGACCGCACCGGCG
>DASUWV010000130.1:0-5605 GCA_036378275.1 Solirubrobacterales bacterium
GATCGTCGTCGCGGCGCCGCCCGGCCATATCGGCGAGCTCGGAGGGCACGACCTCGGCGTCGTCCCCGGCGGGGCGACCCGAGCGCAGTCGGTCGCCAACGCCCTGGCGGCGGTGGGGACCGGCTACGTCGCGATCCACGACGCCGCCCGTCCGCTGCTGACGTCGGAGCTGGTCGAAGCGCTGGTCGCGGAACTCGACGCAAACGAGGACGCCGCCGGCGCGATCGCCGCCGCCCCCGTCAACGACACGATCAAGCGGGCTGCGGCGGCGAACGGTCAATTCGACAGCGATAGTGCGTCGAATCGACCGCTCGCGGTCGAGGCGACCGAGGATCGCGATCGCTTGTGGCGGGCGCAGACGCCTCAGGTGTTCCGCACCGAAGCGCTGCGCGAGGCGCTCGCCTCCGCCGAGCGGCCGCAGGAGGCGACGGACGAGGCGATGCTGGTCGAGGCCGCGGGGGGCACGGTCCTCATTCACCCCGTCGCCGAGCAGAACTTGAAGATCACCACCCCACTTGACCTAAAGGTCGCCGAGCTGCTCCTGGCCGAGCGGGTCGCTTAGTCCCGAATCAGCACGTAGGCGAGCGCCGCCGCGAAGCAGACCTGCGCCACTCCCAGGGCGGTGCCGAGATTTTTGGCGCCGAGGAGGAGGGCGATCGCGGTGGCCGCGGCAAAGGCGAGGAGCAGGAGCGCGAGCTGACGGCTCATTGAGCGCGAAGTCTATGCTCGCCCCCATGCTCACCGACTACCACCTGCACCTCCGCCCCGACGAGGGCGGCAGCGACTTCGAGCGCTACTTCACGACCGAGAACGTCGAGCGCTACCTCGAAGCCGCCGGCGCGGCGGGGATCGAGGAGCTCGGCGTCTCCGAGCACGTCTACCGCTTCCGCCAGGCGCTGGATCTCTGGCGGCACCCGCTCTGGGTCGAAAACGCCGTCGACGACCTCGACGCCTACTGCGAGTTCGTCCGCGGCACGCCGCTGCGGCTCGGGATCGAGTGCGACTTCATCCCCGGCGCCGAGGAGCGGATCGCCGCCCTGCTGGAGGCGCGCGACTTCGACTACGTGGTCGGCTCGGTCCACTTCATCGGCGAGGGGGACGCCGCCGTCGACCACGAGGGCTTCGACGTCTGGGAGGGCGCCGGCGACGCCGACGAGATCTGGCGCCGTTACTTCGAGCAGGTCGCCGCCGCCGCCCGCTCCGGCCTCTTCGACATCCTCGCCCACCCGGACCTGGTCAAGGTCTGGGGCCGCGCCCGGCCGCTGCCCGACCGCGACCTCCGCGCCTTCTACGAGCCGGCGGTCGAAGCGATCGCCGAGAGCGGGATCGCGGTGGAGGTCTCCACCGCCGGCCTCCGCAAGCCGGTCGGCGAGCTCTATCCCTCGCGCCGGCTGGCCGAGATGTGCGTCGAGGCCGGCGCCTCCTTCGCCCTCTCCTCCGACGCCCACCTGCCCGAGCAGGTCGGCTTCGAATACGAGCGCGCGGTCGAGTTTCTCGAGCAACTGGGAATAGACGAGATATGCGTCTTCGAGCAGCGCCGGCGGAGCCTGGCTCCCCTTGGCGCCAGGGTCCGCTGACCGTGGTCGGCCTTGGCTACGACAGCCACCGCTTCGCCGCCGGGCGCCGCCTCGTCCTCGGCGGGGTCGAGATCGACCACGACCAGGGTCTCGAAGGCCACTCCGACGCCGACGTCCTCACCCACGCGGTGATCGATGCCCTGCTCGGCGCCAACGGCGGCGGCGACATCGGCGAGATGTTCCCCGACGACGATCCCGCCTTCGAGAACGCCGACTCGATCGACCTCCTGCGGACCGTCGTCGGCACGATCGCCGGCCCGATCGTCAACATCGACGCCACCCTGATCTGCGAGCAGCCCCGCCTCGGCCCCTACAAGGCGGAGATGGAGCGGACACTCGCCGAGGCCACCTCGTCCCGGGTCAGCGTCAAGGCGACCAGCAACGAGGGCATGGGCTTCGTCGGCCGCGGCGAAGGCATCGCCTGCATCGCCGTGGCAAGCGTCGAGACCGAATAGTCTTCCCGCTGGGTATGGCGTCTCTCAGCCTCAGTCCGGCGAGCATCCGCGGCTCGATCTCCGACTCGATCTTCGAGGCGAAGGTGCTGCGGGAGGCCGGCATCCTCGAGCCGATGCGGCCGGACAAGGCGCTGAAGATCGGCGGCACCTTCCTGCGCTGGGGCGCCTCGCCGGCGACCGGCGTCACCACCGCGGCGATCCACCACCCGCACGAGCTGGCGATCGTCGACGAACGCGGCGCCCTCAGCTGGGAGCGCCTGCACCGCCGCTCCAACGCGCTCGCCCACTCGCTGGCGGCGATGGGGATCGGGCACGGCGACGGGGTCGGGGTCATGTGCCGCAACCACCGCGGCTTCATCGAGGCGACGCTGGCCGCGGCCAAGCTCGGCGCCAGCGCCCTCTACCTGAACACGATGTTCGCCGGCCCGCAGCTGGCCGAGGTGACCAGGCGCGAGGGGCCGAAGGCGCTCGTCTACGACGAGGAGTTCACCGAGTTGCTGAGCGGCGTCGACCCCTCGGTGCGGCGGATCGTCGGCTGGTGCGACGGCGAGGTATCCGAGCCGACGCTGGACAGCCTGATCGAGGGCGGCGACGAGTCCGACCACAAGCCGCCGCCCGACAAACCGCGCTTCGTGATCCTCACCTCCGGCACCACCGGCACCCCGAAGGGGGCGCAGCGCTCCAGCCCCGACGGCCTGCTGGCGCTCGCCTCGCTGATCGACAGGATCCCCTTCCGCAGCAAGATGACGATGATGATTGCGGCGCCCCTGTTCCACTCCTGGGGCTTCTTCCACTTCGTGATGAGCCTGCCGACCGCCTCGACGATGGTGCTGCGGCGCAAGTTCGACCCCGAGGAGACGCTGAAGGCGGCCGAACAGAGCCGCGCCGACGTGCTGGCGGCGGTGCCGGTGATGATCCAGCGCATCCTCGCCCTGCCGGAGGAGACGCTCGACCGCTACAGCCTGCCGAACTTGAAGATCACCTCGCTCTCGGGCTCGGCGCTGCCGGGCGAGCTGGCGATCGAGTGGATGGACCGCTTCGGCGACAACGTCTACAACCTCTACGGCTCGACCGAGGTCGCCTATGCGACCGTCGCCACCCCCGAGGACCTGCGCGCCGCCCCCGGCACCGCCGGCAAGCCGCCGCGGGGGACGAAGATCCGCCTCTACGACGAGAACGGGGCCGAGGTGCCGCGGGGCGAGGTCGGCCGCATCTTCGTCGGCAACGAAATGGCCTTCGAGGGCTACACCGGCGGCGGCGGCAAGGAAATCATCGACGGCCTCTACTCGAGCGGCGACGTCGGCCACATCGACGAGGACGGACGCCTCTTCATCGACGGCCGCGACGACGAGATGATCGTCTCCGGCGGCGAGAACGTCTTCCCGCGCGAGGTCGAGGACCTGCTCGCCGACCACGAGGCGGTCGAGGAGGTGGCGGTGATCGGGGTCGAGGACGCCGATTTCGGCCAGCGGCTGAAGGCTTTCGTGGTCACGCGAGCGGGGATCGAGGTCTCCGAAGGCGAGCTGACCGCCCACGTCAAGGCCCACCTCGCCTCTTACAAGGCCCCGCGCGAGGTCGAGTTCCTCGACGAGCTGCCGCGCAATGCGACCGGCAAGGTGCTCAAGCGGGACCTTCACGCGCGCGAGAGCAAGACGTCTGCTTAGGCGGAATTTGCGGGCTTCGCGCCGCCGTCCCTTCCGGCGCTCATAGTAGGTTTGCGCGGAATGAGCGAGCCGGCTAGGCAGCTGCGGCAGGTGGGTGAGGCGACGCGGGCGATGCGCGGCGTCGCCGACCAGGCGCTCGAGTGGGTGCGGGTCAGCGAGGGTCGCGTCGCCGCGGCCGAGAAGCGGGCCGACACGGTCAGGGACCAGGTCAAGGAGCGGGCGATGCTCACCCTGCGCAAGGTCTCGGCCGAGGCGCGCGAGCGGATCGCCGCCGAGCGCAAGGCCCGGAAGGAGGCGGACGCGCGGGCGGCCGCCGCCGAGGCGGCGCGCGACCGGGCCGAGCAGTCTTTCGAGGAGCTGCAGCGTCGCTCCGAGCAAGAGCGCGAAGAGATCGTCGCCAGGACCTCGCGGGCACGGGCCGCGACCGAACAGGCCGCCGAGGAGGAGTTCGAGCAGCGCCTCGAGGAGGCGCGCAACCAGATCCAGGCCGAGGCCGACCGGCGCATCGCCGCCGCCGAGCAGCGCGCCGCCGACGCCGAGGCCGCGGCCCAGGAGTCCCACGAGGCGGCGGTGCGGCTGGAGACCGAGATCGAGCGGCGGGTGATGGAGGGGACCGAGGACGTGCGGCGCGAGGCCGAGGAGAGCGTTCGCCGGCTGCTCGAGAAAGTCGAGCGCGAGGCCGAGGACGCCGCCCGCAAACGGGCCGAGGACCAGCTTCGGATCGAGTCGAACCGGATCCGCGTGCAGGCGCAGAAGCGCGAGGAGCGGGTGCGCGAAGCGACCGAGGATGAGATCAAAGCCAGCGTCAACAAGGCCCGCCGCGAGGCCGAGGCGGCCGCGGAGGAGACCGCGCCGGCCTGGCTCCGCAGCGAGTCCAAGGCTTCAACCGCCGGTTACCGCACTTTTTGATCTAACCTCGCCTGCCTGATGAGGGAGGTGAGAGTCAGAGACACCCTGACGGGCGATCTGCGGACGCTCGATTCCGAGGAGGTCGGGATCTATGCGTGTGGGCCGACGGTCTACAGCCGCATCCACATCGGCAACGCCCGCCCCTTCGTCGTCTTCTCCCTCTTCGCCCGCTTCCTCCGCAGCGAGGGTTACCGGCCGAAGCTGGTCGTCAACGTCACCGACATCAACGACAAGATCTACGTCGCGGCGGAGAAGGCTGGGAAGCCCTCGGGCGAGTTCGCGGCGGAGATGACCCGCGCCTACTTCGAGGACACCGACCGGCTCGGTCTCGGCCGCCCCGACTCCGAGCCGCAGGCGACCGAGACGGTCGCCGGGATCGTCGCGCTGATCCAGGAGCTGGTCGACTCGGGCCACGCCTACGAGTCCGGCGGCGACGTCTACTTCCGGGTGCGCAGCTTCGGGCCCTACGGCAAGCTCTCCAACCGCCGCCCCGAGGACATGGACCAGGGCGAGGACGCCGGCTCGGCCACCCTGAAGGAGGACCGCCTCGACTTCGCCCTCTGGAAGGGGCACAAGCCCGGCGAGGACACCAGCTGGGACTCACCCTGGGGCCCGGGCCGCCCGGCCTGGCACATCGAGTGCTCGGTGATGGCCGAGCAGGAGCTTGGCGCGACCTTCGCGATCCACGGCGGCGGCTCCGACCTCGTCTTCCCCCACCACGAGAACGAGATCGCCCAGTCCGAGGCCGCCGGCCGCCCCTTCGCCCGGATCTGGATGCACAACGGGATGATCGAGACCGACGCTTCGAAGATGTCGAAGAGCGAGGGGAATATCTTCCAGCTCTCGGAGGCGCTCGATCGCTACGGCAGGGAGGCGGTCGTGGCCTACTTGATCTCGGGGCATTACCGGCAGCCGCTTGCTTTTGCCGCGGAGCAGATGGAGGAATCTGTGGCTCGGGTCGAGCGGTTGCGGAACTTCTTTCGGGAGAACCCGCTGGGGG
>DASUWV010000131.1:0-16912 GCA_036378275.1 Solirubrobacterales bacterium
AGACGGTCGTCAGCGCTTCGGCCCGTGAGCCCAAGGCGACTTCGGCTCCCTTCAGGTAGTGGGCGAACCAGGCGTTCTCCCGTTGCAGGAAGAACGCCTCGTCGGCGGGCTTGTTCTGGCTGCGGGCGTGGCCGTCGTCCATCAGGAAGAGGGAGATCGGGTTGCCCGGGTACTGGGCGCGGGTGCGGTTGTAGAAGCGGACCGCCTCGTCGACCGGGAAGAGGTCGTCGTTCCAGCCGTTCTGGATCAGCAGCGGCGCCGGCGCCTCGGAGTGGTCTATGTAATAGGAGGAGTGGTAGGTGGTGATCTGCCTGACGATTTCCGCCGCCAGCGGATTCGAGTCGTAGGGCTCGCCGCCGTTGATCAGCGTGTACCAGCCGGTCAGGTCCGCTTCGGGGTCGGTCGCCGAGTAGTTGCTCAGCCCCAGGCCGAGGCCGTAGAGGCCGCTGACGTAGGAGGCCTTCTCGATGCCGATCTTGAATTCCCCGTGCGGGCCGAGGTAGGGCGAGTCGGTGTTGGTGTCGAGGGTGCTGCCGTTGGGCATCAGCGAGTAGGCGAGGTCGGTCCAGGGCCACTGCGGCACCGCCGCCGCCAGTTCCATTTCCCTGCCGCGGGGGCTCTGCCAGGGGACGAGGGTGCCGTCGGGGAGCATCATGCGGTTGCGCAGCGACGCCAACGCCATCGACATGCCGCCGCCGTAGGAGACCCCGGTGGCGCCGATCTTCTTCGGCTTGGCGACGCCTTCGTCGGCGAGGACCGAGATCAGATACTGGGCGTCGCGGACTTCGTAGCGATCGTCCATCAGGTGGTTGTAGCCCTTGGCGCAGGCGGGGGTGAGGCGTTCGGGGTCACTGCTGCCGCAGGAGTTGCCCCAGCCGCGGTCGCTCATGCTGAAGACCGCGTAGCCGGCTTCGGCCCACTGCTGCACCCGCGCGTCTTCGAGCCCGATCTTGTGCCCGCCCCAGCCGTGGAAGAGGCCGATCAGGGGATACGGCCCGTCTTCGCCCGAGCCCGGCTGCGGCGGCAGGACGACGTTGACGTCGATCTTGGTTTCGCCGTCCCAGGTGAGCGCTTTCCCCTGGCAGAGGCGGACGTTTCCGTTCGCCGGCTGCGCCGCGCAGGGGGCGTCGCCGCCGAAGAGCGCGCCGAAGCTCGCCTGCGCGGAAGGAGCCGCGGCAAGCGAGAGGAGCAGTGCCACCGTTGCGACCGTCACCCGTAGCTTCACGCAGAGGATGTTACCCAATATTGGGTAGATCGAATCTTGCAGTGTTCAGGCGAGGCGCCTGGAGAAGCTCTCCTCGAGCGCCTCCTTGCCGGCTTCGCCCGGCACGGTCTTGTCGAGGCGCGCCCAGGCGCGGCGGCCCTCGATATGGAGGCTCGCAACCTGGTTGTCGAAGCAGGGGCCCTCGAGGGTGCGCCAGCGGATGCCGGGGTCGGGGGCGCCGGCCGCTCGGGCCAGCAGCGCGGCGAAGGCGGTGAAGGGCCTGCCGAACGCGGCGCGAACGACGCGGCGCTCGTTCTCGTCGAGCGGGTTGCGGTAGGGGGAGCAGACCGCCTGGTAGACCGGGCTGCGCCCGCGCGCGCCGTCGGCTGATCTGGGGAAGCCGACCTCGCTCAGGTAGGCGTGGTGGACGTCCCCGGAGAGGACGACGATCGAGGCCGGCGCCTTGCCGCGCCTGCCGGTGGCGACCTCGTGCAGGAGGTCGCGCAGCTTCGCGAACGACTCGTCGAAGGCGGCCCAGTGGTCGAAGTCGACTTCCCGCCGCAGCTTCTCGCTGACCCAGACGAACGGTTTGCCCCAGGCGCCGTCGCAGAGGCGCTCGTTCCAGGCCTCGAGCCGGTCGAAGGCGGGGGAGAGGAGCCAGGGCACGGTGGTGGCGATCAGCAGGTGGTCGAAGTCGCCCTCGGCGCGGTCGACGATCCACTCCCACTCTTCGTCGTCGACCATCGCCCGCCGGTCCTCCTCCAGCACCCGGCCGGCGCGGGAGTCGATGAAGATCGCCCGGGTGCGGCCGAAGTCGCGGCAGAAGCTCCAGCGCACGCCGGCGCCCGTCGACTGGATCCGGTGCGCCCAGTCGAACAGCGCCTCCTCGGCCTTCTGGTTGCCGCGGACCCGCTGGTAGAGGTCGTCTTTGGCCAGCTCGCGCGGGGAGAGGTTGCCGAGGTGCTGGTAGATCCAGTAGCTGGCGATGCAGCCGACCGCCCGCCGGTGCCACCATGACTTCGCCTGCATCTCCAGCAGCCAGCTGCGGGAGATGTTCCAGTCGTCGCTCATGTCGTGGTCGTCCCACAGCATCGAGACCGAGACGTTGGAGAAGAGCCAGCGGATCAGCGGCTCCTGCCAGCTCTCCTGGTAGAGCCAGGTGTACTCCTCGAAGTCGGTCACCTCGTCGCCGGGCGGGGTGTCGGTGCCGCGCCGTTCTTTGATCCTTTTGCGCGTCTTCGGCGAGCCCTCGTCGACGTAGACCTGGTCGCCGAGGAGGAAGAGCTGGTCGGGCCACTCGCCGCGGTCGCCTTCGGCCATCTGCTTCGCCAGCACCCAGAGGGCGTCGACCTCGTGCCCCTCTTCGGTCTCGTCCTTCGGTTCGGTGAAGGGCGCCTCGTGCGGGACCGCCACCCGGCAGGAGCCGAAGCAGACGTCGAGGTCGGCGTCGGCGTCGACGGTGCGGATCGCGCTCGGCGGCAGCTCCGAGCCGGGCTCGGGCCAGCGCAGCTCGCCGTCGAGCCTGACCTCGTACTCGTTGCGGGATGCCGGCTCGAGCCCGTCGATGCAGACGATCGCGTAGTGGTGCCCCTCGACCCGGAAGGTCCGCTCGCGGTGGCCGAGGACCTCGACCTCGCAGGCCTCGCTCGTCTCCACCCAGACGGTCGCCTCGGTTTCGGAGACATGGCGCAGCAGCGGACCGAGGACGAGATCAGCCATGCCCCCGGTCCTACCCAGTTGGGCAAATTTTCAGATCCGGCCGAGCAGGAGGAGGATGAGGAGGATCAGGGCGATAAGGCCCAGGACTCCGCCGGCGATTCCGACCTTCAGCAGCACCAGCACGATCGCGACGATGATGAGCAGGCCGATCAGCGCTCCAACCATTGTGATTCCCCTCCTGTTTCCCCGCGGCGCAAACCCGCCGCAATTGGATTGATTTCTCTAACAAAACGCGGGTGCTCCAGATCCGTCAGGTCCTTTCGCAAAGGACTGACAGCTTCAGCGGCGGTTCGTTTAGAAGGTGTCGGAAATGTCCATATCTAGGAACAGATGGCACGAGATGGGAAAATCGTGCAATGAGCGAAGCTGCAGCGGAGGCGGGGTTCTCCCGCCTGCTCTCCGACGAGCGCCTCACCCGCCGCGCGGTCGGGGGGGACGAGCGCGCCTTCGCGGCGATCTTCCGCCGCTATCACCAGAGCCTCTACCGCTTCTGCCTGACGATCGTCGGCAACCCGGAGGATGCTCAGGAAGCGCTGCAGAACACGATGACCAAGGTCCTGCGGGCGCTGCCGGGCGAGGAGCGCCAGATCGAGCTGAAGCCGTGGCTGTACCGGATCGCCCACAACGAGTCGGTCGACCTGCTGCGGCGCCGCCGCGAGACGCGCGAGCTCGACGTCGAGCAGATCGCGCCGGGCTACGGCCTCGCCGAGGACGCGGCGACGCGGGAACGGCTGCGGCGGCTGATCACCGACCTCAAGGAACTGCCCGAACGGCAGCGCGAGGTGCTGGTGATGCGCGAGCTCAGCGGCCTCGACTTCGAGGAGATCGGGGCGGCGCTGGAGACCTCCGGCGCGGTCGCGCGGCAGACCCTCTACGAGGCGCGGCAGAGCCTGCGGCAGATGGAAGCGGGGCGTGAGATGAGCTGCGCCGCGGTGACCAGGGCGCTGTCCGACGGCGACGGCCGCGTGACCCGCCGCCGCGACGTGCGCGCGCACCTGCGGGACTGCCCCGACTGCCGCGCCTTCCGCGACGAAATCAGGGGTCGCCAGCACGATCTGGCGGTTCTCTCGCCGCTGCCCGCGGTGGCCGCGGCAGGGATGCTGCATGGCCTGATCGGCGGCTCCCAGGGTGCCACCGGCAGCGGCCTGGCGGCGACGCTCGGCGGCGGCGCGGCGAAAACGATCGGTACCTCGGCGGCGGCGAAAGGGGTGGCGACGGTGGCGGTCGTGGCCGCAATCGGGGTCACCGCTGCCGACCAGACCGGCGTCATCCGCCTCGGCCTGCCCGGCGAGCAGAGCTCGAAGCCGGCCCGGCAGGCGCCCGCCGCTTCAGGAGCGGGCTCGGTCGACGGCCGAGCCGGCTCGGCGGCCGCGAGCAGCACCGGTGCGGGCGCTGTTCCGGCGGCATCGAAGGCCTCTGCCAAGGCCGGCGCCGGTGCGGACACCGCCGCCCGGCATCGCGCCGCCCAGGCTCATGACCATGCCCACCATGCCGGGAAGGCCGGCTCCAAGGGTCAGGGGGGCAACCACCCGAGCGGGCGCGGTCATGCGCACCGCCACCCGGCTCAGTCGACCAAGGGCCAGGAAACCGCCGCTGCGCACCAGCCGCCGCCGCATGAACCGGGCTCCGGCAACAGCGGCGGCAAAGCGGCGACCCCGCCGCAGCCCTCACATCCCGCTCCGGCCCCGAGCTCGCCGCCCGACGATGCACCTTCGAGTGCGCCCGCCGCGACGCCCGAAGTAAAGCCGGCGGCGCCGGAAAAGACCAAGCCTGAAGCCGCCCAGCACGCCGTCAAAGCAGCCCGCTCAGCCGGCAGCTGAGGCTGGAGCTGAGGAAACGTCGGCGAGGAATGGCGTGAGGTAGCGGCCGATCAGCTTGCTCGGGTTGTCGATCGGCCAGGGCGGCCGCTCGCTGGCGACCGAGGTTTCGCCATGCCCGCCCCCGAGCCAGCCGAACAGGTAGCGCGGCTTGGCACCGGTCCAGAGGACCCCGCGCAGGACCGGGTCGAGCGGCTTCGCCTCGACCTCGCAGCCGAGGTCGGCGGCGATCGCTTCGGCGGCGACGTCGGCCTGCTGGGTGGCGATGCCGCCCTGCTTGACCGGGAAGTTGGTGACGTCGCCGACCGCGAAGGCGTCGGCGAGGCCGACGATGCGGGCGTGGTCGTCGACCGGGATGAAGCCGGCGGGGTCGTAGGGCAGCCCCTCGATCCGGCGCCCCTCGAGGCGGGGGAGGCAGACCACCGCGTCGGCTTCGAGATCCCCGCCGGGGACGACCGAGAGGGCGCCGTTCTCGTACTTGACCGGGTGCGTTCCGGTGATCGTCTCGATCTCGTTCTCGGCCAGCAGCTCGGCGACCTGCTCGGAGGCGCGGCGGCCGAAGACCTGAAGGGGGGCGTCTTCGGGGGTGACGATCGTCAGCCGGGTGCCGGTCACCGCCGAGCGCTTCAGCTCGGTCGCCGCCAGCAGCGCGAGCTCGTAGGCGGGAAGCGCCCAGCCGTTGCCGCCGGGCAGGGTGAAGACGAGGCGCCGCAGCCGGCCTTCCCGCAGCCGGCCCACCACTTCCTGGATCTCGCCTTCGTCGGCGACGCCCCAGAAGGTGGTCGCGCCGGGGACCGACCAGAGCAGGCGCGAGCCGCAGGCGACGATCAGGTAGTCGTAGGGGATCTCGTTGCCGTCGTGGGTGTGGGCGCAGCGCAGGGCGGTGTCGATCCAGCCGACGTTCTCGAGCCGGAACTCGGCGCCGAAGCTCTCGCTCAGCCGCTCGAGGTCGTAGCGGAGGACGCGCGAGGCGCCGTAGGGCTCGCCGACCGCGAACGGGCGGTAGACGAAGTCGCCGCGGCCGGCGCAGATCTCGACCTGCGCTTTGTCGCCGGCGAGGTCGCGCACCGCCAGCGCCGCCTCCAGCGCGCCGACGCCGCCGCCGACGATCAAGACCTTTGCAACTCCCACCCTATTCATCTCCGACAAGTGTCCAGGCGGCGGGACCGCCGACCATCCGGGGAAACCCGCGTGATCGGATGTGGGTTCGCCACCGGGGGCCGCTTGCCGAGCGGCTTAAGGTCGTTCGATGCCGGTCGCCCAGCTCGCCCTCGCCCTCGCGGTCGTCTTCGCGGTCAACCTGCTGCCCGCGTTCGGGCCGCCGACCTGGGCGGTCCTGGTTTTCTTCAGCCTCGACTTCGACCTGCCGGCGGTGCCGCTGGTGCTGGGCGGGGCGCTCGCCGCCGCGAGCGGGCGCTTCGTCCTCGCGAAAGCGGCTCGCAGGCTGCGCCCGCGGCTGGCGGCGGCGCGGATCGAGCGCCTCGACCGGGCCGAGGCCGCGCTCAGCGCCGACGGCCGCCGCACCGCCGCCGGCCTCGGCCTCTTCGCCCTCTCGCCGGTGCCGTCGGGGCAGCTCTTCGTCGCCGCCGGGCTGATGACGGTTCCGCTGCTGCCGCTCACCGCCGCCTTCTTCGCCGGCCGCCTCGTCTCCTACTCGATCTACGTCGGCGCCGCCCACGTCGCCGAGAAGAGCCTCGGCGACGTCGTGGTCGACGCCCTGACCTCGCCGCTTGGGATGGCGCTGCAGGTGGCGATGCTGATCGCGCTCGCGGTCCTGCTCGGCGGCTTCAAGCCCGAGGAGCGGCTCGGGCGGCCGCAGCCGCGGGTGGGAGCCGACCGTTCCTGAGTCTGTGGGGTTCTGCGGATGGCCATCGCCCGGCGCGGGCCTAAGTTCGCAACAAAGCGAACCCCTACGGGAGGATCGAGATGGCCACCGAGAGCAAGAAAAGCGAGCTTCTGTTGCGAGCCGTGGTGCCGGGGATCGAACCCGACGAGATGAAGGTGGAGGTGAAGGACGGAGTCCTCACGGTCTCTGGTGAACATCACGAAGACCACGCGGAAGATCGCGACGGCTACACCCACCACGAGACCCGCTACAGCTCGTTCTCGCGCTCGGTCACCCTGCCGCCGGACGTCGACGCCGAGCATTTGGAGACTCACATCGACGACGGCAAGGTCGAGGTGACGATCGAGGACGGCAAGGTCGAGGTGAAGCTGCCGGGGCCTGAGGACGGATGAGGGTGCGCCTACTCGTCGGCTACGACGGCAGCGACGGCGGGCGCGACGCGCTCGAGCTGGCGCGGGTGCTGGGTGAAGCGACCGGGGCGAGTGCCCTCGTCGTTACCGTGCTGCCCTACGGGCCGCTGCCGATCCCCTACGAGATCCTCGAGGAGGAGGCCGAGCGGGCGCAGCCGCTGTTCGAAGTGGCGCGGAAGCGGCTCGGTGGGCTCGAGGTGGAGACGCGCGCCTTCGGCGGCGGCTCTGCTGCCGGGGTGATCAACGACCTGGCCGAGAAGGAGAAGCCCGACACGATCGTCGTCGGTTCGCCCCACCGGGGTGCGGTCGGCAGGGTCGTGATCGGCAGCGTCGCCGACGGGCTCCTGCACGGCGCGCCGTGCGAGGTCATGGTGGCCCCGAGCGGCTACGCGGCGGAGGAGCACGGCCCCTTCCGCACGATCGCGGTCGCCTGCGACGACACGCCGGAAGCGAAGGCGGCGCTGGCGCGGGCCGAAGAGATCGCCCTCGCCTGCCGGGCGACGATCGTCGTCTACACGGTCTCGGCGCGGCCGGCGGCGGTGGCGGGGGCGGCGGGCTACACGCCGGCGATCCCGACCGAAGCGGGCTCGATCGTGACCCGGACCGTGAAGGCCGTCGACGAGCGGCTGGCGGCGACCGGGCGGGCGCTGGGCGGCGTTCCCGGCCCGGCGATCGTCGAGGCCTGCGAAGAGGTCGACGCCGATCTCCTGGTCGCCGGCTCGCGCGGCTACGGCCCGGTGATGCGGGTCCTGCTCGGGTCCGTCTCGACTCAACTTGCGCACAAGGCCCCGTGCCCCGTCCTGGTGGTGCCGCGGCCGTGATCCAGAACGGAGGAGCTCCGATGTCAGCCACGACCGCCGCACCCACCACCGGGGACCCCGTCCTCGCCTTCTCGCGGCTGCGCCGCGGCGACGTCGACTTCGCCGGCGGCAAGGGCGCCAACCTCGGCGAGCTGACCGCGGCCGGGCTGCCGGTGCCGCCCGGGTTCGTGATCGGGGCGCCGGCCTACGCCGCCTTCTGCGAGGAGACGGGGCTGCGGGGGCGGATCGCCGCCCGACTCAAGGACCTCGACGTCGAGGACACCGCCGCCCTCGAGCAAGCCGCGCGGGAGGTGCGGGAGGAGATCGAGCGCGAGCCGATCCCCGAGTGGCTGGCCGAGCGGATCCGCAGCGCCTACGCCGCGCTGGTCGGCGATGCCGGCGAGGCGCCGGTCGCCGTGCGCTCCTCCGCCACCGCCGAGGACACCGAGTCCGCCTCCTTCGCCGGGATGAACGAGACGCTGCTGAACGTGCGCGGCGCCGAGGCGCTGCTGGAGGCGGTCCGCGCCTGCTGGTCCTCGCTGTTCGGCGCGCGGACGATCTACTACCGCGCCAAGCGCGGCTTCAGCCAGGCCGAGATGGACATCGCCGTCGTCGTCCAGCGCCAGATCCAGTCGACGCGCTCGGGGGTGATGTTCACGATCGACCCCGCCGGCGGCGACCGCGACCGGCTGGTGATCGAGGGCGCGTTCGGGCTCGGCGAGGCGGTCGTCTCCGGCTCAGTCTCGCCCGACCGCTACGTCGTCCTCAAGGACGGCCTCCACATCGACCGCCGCGAAGTCCGCCGCAAGGAGCTGGCGATCGTCTCGCTGCCGGGCGGCGGCACCGAGACCCGCGAGCTCGGGGACGCCGAAGGGCGGCGCCCCGTCCTCAGCGACGAGGAGGTGCGCGAGGTCGCCGCCCTCGGCGTGCGGATCGAAGAGCACTACGGCTCGCCGCAGGACACCGAGTGGGCCTTCGACGAAGAGAACGAGGTCTGGATGCTGCAGTCGCGGCCGGTGACCACCGCCGGCGGCAAGGCGACGGGCGGCGGCGCCGGCGAGCGGGGGCGCGAGCTGCTTCATGGCCTCGGCGCCGCCCCGGGCGAAGCGAGCGGCGCGGTGCGGGTGATCTCGAGCCTGGAGCAGGCGACCGACCTGAAGGACGGCGAGGTGCTCGTCACCCACATGACGGCCCCCGACTGGGTGCCGCTGATGCGCCGCGCGGCGGCGATCGTCACCGACTCGGGCGGGATGACCTGCCACGCCGCGATCGTCTCCCGCGAGCTCGGCATCCCCTGCGTCGTCGGCACCGGCGAGGCGACCAGGGTCCTGCGCGACGGCGAGGTCGTCACCGTCGACGCCGGCGCCGGCCTCGTCACCGAGGGCGACTCCGCGCAGCCGGCCGCCTCCCAGGACGGCGCCGGCGCTCGTCCTTCGGACGCCAATGCCGGTCCTGGGGCGAACGCCGCGCCGGTGACCGGGACGCGGATCCTCGTCAACCTCTCCGAGCCCTCACAGCTGGAGCGGGTCGCCGGTCTCGACGTCGACGGCGTCGGCCTCCTGCGGGCGGAGCTGATGGTGGTCGAGGCGCTGGAGGGGACGCACCCCCGGGCCCTGCTCGAGGCCGGCGAAGGCGACCGCTTCGTCGAGCGGATGGCCGACTCGCTGAACCGCTTCGCCGCCGCCTTCGCGCCGCGGCCGATCACCTACCGGACGATCGACTTCCGCAGCAACGAGTTCCGCGGCCTCGAGGGCGGCGAGCGCTTCGAGCCCGAGGAGGCGAACCCGATGATCGGCTACCGCGGGGCGCTGCGCTACATGCACGAGCCCGACCTGCTGGAGCTGGAGCTGGCGGCGATCGACCGCGTCTGGGAGGCGGGCCACGAGAACCTGCACGTGATGCTGCCGTTCGTGCGGACGCCGCGCGAAGTCGCCGCCTGCCGCGAGATGTTCGAGCGCGCCGGGCTCTTCGGCCGCCGCGGCTTCGAGCTCTGGGTGATGGCCGAGGTCCCCTCGGTCCTCTTCCACCTGTCGCGCTACGCCGAGCTGGGGGTCGCCGGGATCTCGATCGGATCCAATGACCTAACCCAGCTGCTGCTCGGCGCCGACCGCGACTCCGAGCTGGTCGCCGAGGTCTTCGACGAGCGCGACCGCGCCGTCACCGAGTACATCGCCGAGCTGCTCGCCCGCGCCCACGGGCTCGGGCTGCGGACCTCGATCTGCGGCCAGGCGCCCTCGGTCCACCCCGAGTACGCGGAGCTGCTGATCCGGGGCGGGATCGAGTCGATCTCGGTGAACATCGACGCCGTCGACCGCGCCCGCCGCCTGGTCGCCGCCGCCGAGCAGCGCCTGCTGCTGGAGAAAGCACGAGAAGAAGGAGGGCCGCGATGAAGGCCTACCAGTTGACCGAATGGGAACACCCTGCCGAGCTGCGGGAGGTGGACGTCCCGGAACCGGGCCCGGGCCAGGTCCTCGTCAAGATCGGCGGCGCCGGCGCCTGCCACTCCGACCTGCACCTGATGGAATGGCCGCCGGGCACGCTCGACTTCGACGTCCCCTTCACCCTCGGCCACGAGAACGCCGGCTGGGTGGCGGCGGTCGGCGCCGGGGTCGAAGGCGTCGAGGAGGGCGAAGCGGTCCAGGTCTACGGCCCCTGGGGCTGCGGGCGCTGCCGCGCCTGCCGGCTCTCGGCCGAGAACTACTGCGAGCACCAGGCGGAGATCGGCGCCTTCGGCGGCGGCCTCGGCCTCAACGGCGGCATGGCCGAGTACATGCTGGTCCCGCATCCGCGGCTGCTGCTGCCGCTCGGCGACCTCGACCCGCGCGAGGCGGCCCCGCTCTCCGACGCGGCGCTGACGCCCTACCACGCGATCAAGCGCTCGCTGCACCTGCTGGTGCCGGGATCGACCGCGGTGGTGATCGGTGTCGGCGGGCTCGGCCACATGGGCGTGCAGATCCTGCGGGCGCTGACCCCTGCCCGGATCGTCGCCGTCGACGTCTCCGGGGAGAAGCTGGAGCTGGCCCGCGAAGTCGGCGCTGACGAGACGGTCAAGGCCGGCGAGGGCGCGGCGGAGGCGATCCGCGAGATCACCAAGGGCCGCGGCGCCGAGCTGGTCGCCGACATGGTCGGCTCCGACGACTCGGTCGCGCTCGCCGCGGCGGTCGCCAAATTCGAGAGCGACCTGACGATCGTCGGCCTCGCCGGCGGCAGATACGAGTTCGCCTTCGGGACGGTCCCCTTCGAGGCGGAGCTGTGCATCCCCTACTGGGGGACGGCGGTCGAGCTGATGGAGTGCCTCGAGCTGGCGCGTCAGGGCAAGATCCACGCCCACGTCGAGCACTTCACGCTGGACGAAGCGCCGCGGGCCTACGAGAAGATGCGCGAAGGCCACCTCGACGGCCGGGCGGTGATCAACCCGAACGGTGAGAACGCGGCTGTCGCCGCATAGCGGGAAGAAAGGCGTTTTCGTCAGTCGATCAGTTTGCTGATCAGTTCGACGTATTCCCGCAGGCGGTGGATCGCCAGGTAGCGGTCTTTGACCCGCTGCCTGGCGGCCTCGCCCATCGCCTGCGCGCGCTCGGGGTCGCCGAGGATCGTCGCGATCGCCGCCGCGCAGGCGGCGAGGTCGCGCGGGTCGTCGATCAGGACCCCGGTGACCCCGTCCTCGACCTGGTCCTGGATGCCGCCGACGCGGCTGCCGACCACCGGCCGGCGCTTCCACATCGCCTCGGCGACGGTGAGGCCGAAGCCCTCGGCGAGGCTCTTCTGGACGACGACGTCGGCCCGGCGCTGGATCGCGTTGACCATCGCCCCGTTTTCTTCGATGTCGTGCATCGGCAGGCTGAGGAGGTGGGCGCGGCGGCGGTGCTCGGGCTCGAGCGCCCGCCAGGCGTCGGCGACTTCGCCGTAGACGGCGGCGCCCTCGGGGTCGTCGGGGACGCCGCCGACGTCGGGGCCGGCGAGGACGAGGTGCAGGCCGGGGTCGTCGAGGTGCTCGGCCAGCATCCTCAGCAGCCCGAGCGGGTCCTTGAGCCGGTCCCAGCGGGAGACCTGGGCCACGAGCCTGGCGCCGCCGGGGACCGGTTCGTCCTGGAGGACCGCCGCTGGGCGCTCGACCCGGCCCGGGGTGCCGTCGGTGCGTTCGAAGACGGGGGCGCCCTCGAGGCCGTCGGGGATGAGGTCGATCGACTTGAGGATCGCCGCGGTGACCTCGGGCGAGAAGTCCTGGTTCTTCGGCGAGAAGGGGTCGATCACCGGCGGCATGCACCAGACCTTGCCGGGGTCGAGGCCGTCCCAGACGTAGTCGTGGCGGGAGAAGACGTAGGCGCTGGCCTGCGCGACGTAGGGGCGGAGGAAGTCCCAGGCGCCGCGGACCACCTCGTTCGGGTGGTCGACACCGATGTGGCAGCGCCAGATGACCCTCAGCCCGCGCTCGCGGAGGATCGGGACCATCCCCGCCGTCTGCGGGTCGTGCAGGTAGATGACGTCGCCGCTCTGCATCTGCGGCCCGAGCGCATCGCTGTTGGCCCGCAGCACCGACTCGTACAGCCGGCGGGCCTCCTCGTCGAGGGCGCCGCCGTCGCCGCGGTCGCCGTGGAGGTGGTTGTGGAGGCGCTTGGTGACGGCGAAGAACTCGGGCTCCTCGCGCAGCACCACCCAGCGCACGTCGACGCCGGCGTCGCGGGCGTAGGGGAGGAGGGAGCGCAGCATCTCGGCGACCCCGCCGCCGCGGGCGGTAGAGCTGATGTTCCAGATCGCCCGGCCGGCGAACCGCTCTTTCGCCCAGCGGGCCGCCTGCTCGAGCTGCCCGTATTCGTCGGGCAGCAGCGAGCGGTAGCGCTCGATCGGCTCGGCCGGGATCGGGACGAATTTCGGGTTCGCCATGAGGGACCTGCTAGAGGCTCCAGTGGTGGGCGACGTGGGAGGCGGCGCGCGGGGTGACGATCTGGTCCGGCGCCGCCGAGGCCGCCTCGCCCTCGCCGCCGAGCGCGGCCATGGTGGCGACGACGGAGTCGGCGAGGGCCGGCAGGTTGTAGCCGCCCTCGAGCACGGCGCCGATCGGCGCCCCCCAGGCCGCGGCGGCGTCGCGCACCTGGCAGGCCATCTGGGCGAAGGAGGAGGCCTCGAGCCGGCACTCGGCGAGCGGGTCGTCGCGGTGGGCGTCGAAGCCGGCCGAGATCAGCACCAGCTGTGGCGCGAACTCGGCGCCGGCGGGGAGGACGATGTGCTCGAGCAGCGAGAGCCAGACGTCCTCTTCGCTGCCGGCCGGCACCGGCAGGTTGATCGTGAAGCCCTCGCCCTCGCCCGAGCCGGCGTCGCCGAGGGCGCCGGTGCCGGGGAAGATCCCGCCCTGGTGGATGCTGGCGAAGAGGACGTCGCGGCGGCGGCGGAAGGCCTCGGCGGTGCCGTTGCCGTGGTGGACGTCCCAGTCGACGATCAGCACCCGCTCGACCCCGAGCCCGGCGATCGCCATCGCGGCGGCGACCGCGATGTTGTCGAAGAGGCAGAAGCCCATCGCCCGGCCGGGCTCGGCGTGGTGGCCGGGCGGGCGGACGGCGCAGAAGCCCAGGCCGGCGTCGCCGCGCACGAGCGTGCGGACCATCTCGCAGGCGCCGCCGGCCGCCCGCAGCGCCGCCTCCCACGAGGCCTCGCCGGCGAAGGTGTCGGCATCGACCGCGCCGCCGCCAGAGGCGCAGAGGTCGCGGATCCGCCGCACGTGCTCGGGCGAGTGGACCAGCGCCAGCTCCTCCTCGCTCGCTCGCGGCGCCTCGCGGCGCTCCCAGCCGAGCCAGTCGCGCTCGGCCAGCGCTGAGGCGATCGCCCGCAGCCGGTCCGGCTGCTCCGGGTGCCCGAAGAGCCCCTGCCGCGGATCGTGCTCCAGGCAGGCCGGGTGGCTGAAGTAGAGGTTGCCTCCCATCGCCGCCACCCTAACCCCGCAGCGAACGCCGGTCTACGATCGGACGGTGAGCAGCGGATACCCTGCCCACCGCGAGGCCGATGTCGTCCTGCACGACGGCTCGACGGTGCGGCTGCGGCCGGTGCGGCCCGGCGACCAGGGACTGCTGCAGGGCCTGTTCGAACGGCTCGGCGACGAGTCGCGGGCCTTCCGCTTCTTCTCCGGCGCGGTCGACCTCGAGCGGGCGGCGATCGTCCTCGCCGACGTCGACTACCAGCAGCGCTACGGCCTGATCGCGACCCGCGGCCCGGAGGGGCACGTGGTCGGCCACGGGCTCTACGTCGGCGACGGCGACCGCGCCGAAGTCGCCTTCGCGGTCGACGAGGAGATGCAGGGCCGGGGGCTGGGGACGATCCTCCTCGCCCACCTGGCCGAGGTCGCCGACGAGCAGGGGATCCCGACCTTCGTCGCCGAGGTGCTGCCGCAGAACCACCGGATGGTCGAGGTCTTCCGCCAGAGCGGGCTGCCGATCCGCACCTTCTCCGAGCCGGGGCTGCTGCGGCTGGAGATGCCGACCTCCTTCTCGCCCGACTCGCTGGCGCGCTTCGAGGAGCGCGACCGGCTGGCGGCGCGAGCGGCGGTGCGACCGATCCTCGCGCCGCGCTCGGTGGCGCTGGTCGGCGCCTCGCGCCGGGAGGGCAGCGTCGGCGGGCAGGTCTTCGGCAACCTCGTCGAGTCCGAATATCCCGGGCCGTTCTACCCGGTCAACCCGGCGGTCGAGCGGATGCGCAGCGTGCCGGTCTTCCCCAGCCTCGAGGCGGTGCCGGGGGAGGTCGAGCTGGCGGTCGTCGCGGTGCCGGCCGCGGGCGTGGTCGAGGTGGCGCGGGAAGCGGCGGCGAAAGGGGCGCGGGCGCTGGTCGTCCTCTCCGCCGGCTTCGCCGAGACCGGGGAGGAGGGGGCGCGGCGCGAGCGCGAGCTGCTCGCCGTCTGCCGCGAGACCGGGATGCGGCTGGTCGGCCCCAACTGCCTCGGCGTCCTCAGCACCGACCCGGAGGCGCCGCTCGATGCGACCTTCATCCCCGAGGCGCCGCCGCCGGGCAACGTCGGCTTCGTCAGCCAGAGCGGGGCGCTGGGGCTGGCGCTGGCCGAGTTCACCGAGGAGCGCCGGCTCGGCGTCTCCTCCTTCGCCTCGGTCGGCAACCGCGCCGACATCACGGCCAACGACTTCCTCGAGTACTGGGAGGAGGACGGCCGCACCGAGGTGGCGCTGCTCTACATCGAGTCCTTCAGCGACCCGCGCCGCTTCTCGCGGGTCTCGCGGAGGATCGGCCGCAGGATGCCGGTGGTGGCGATGAAGAGCGGGCGCTCCGCCGCCGGCGTGCGGGCGGCGGGCTCCCACACCGGCGTCCTGCTGGCGGCCTCCGACCACACCGTCGACGCGCTCTTCGAGCAGTCCGGGGTTGTGCGGGCGGAGACGCTGGCGGAGATGCTCGACCTGGCGGCGCTGTTCTCGAGCCAGCCGCTGCCGCAGGGGCCGCGGGTGGCGATCGTGACCAACGCGGGCGGGCCGGGGATCATGTGCGCGGACGCCTGCGAGGCGGTCGGGCTGGAGGTGCCGGAGACGCCGCCGGAGGTGCGCGAGCGGCTGCGCGAGTTCGCCGCCCCCCAGGCGGGCCTGGGCAACCCGGTCGACCTGATCGCCGCCGCCGGGGCCGAGGACTACCGCCGCGCGATCGTCGCGCTCTCGGCCTGGGAGGAGGTGGACGCGATCATCTCGATCTTCATCCGGCCGCTGGCGACCAGCAGCGAGGAAGTCGCCGCCGCGATCGGGGCGGCGGCGGGCGAATTGGTGCGGCCGGTCCCGCTGCAGGCGGTGTTCATGACCAGCGGCGAGCAGGCGCCGCTGGCGCGGGCCGCGAGGGTGCCGACGCACGCCCAGCCCGAGGGGGCGGCGCGGGCGCTGGGCAAGGCGCTCGCCTACGCCGAGTGGCGGCGGCAGCCGCCGCCGGAGGCGCCGGAGCTGGAGGGGGTCGAGGCCGACGAGACCGCGGCGGTGATCGCCGAAGCGCTCGCCGACGGGCGCGAGTGGCTGAGCGCGGCCGAGTGCGAGCGCGTGCTGCGTTGCTACGGCGTGGCGACCCCGGAGTCGCGGCCGGCTGCCGACCCGGCCGCCGCCGGGCGCGCGGCGAGGGAGCTGGGCGGCCGGGTGGCGCTGAAGGCCCACGGCGGCAGCATCATCCACAAGTCGGAGCTGGGAGCGGTCGCGGTCGGGCTCGAAGGAGCCGACGAGGTGGAGGCCGCGGCGCGGCGCATGCGCGCCTCGCTCGCTGAGCGCGGCCTGGCGCCGGAGTCCTTCCTCGTCCAGCGGATGGTCGAGGGCGGGACCGAGCTGCTGGTGGGGATGGCGACCGACCCGGTCTTCGGCCCGGTCCTCGCCTGCGGCGCCGGCGGCACCGCGGTCGAGCTCCTGGGCGACGTCGCCCTCCGCGTCTGTCCGATCACCCGCGCCGACGCCGCCCGGATGATCCGCTCCCTCGCCACCTTCCCCCTCCTCACCGGCTTCCGCGGCGCCCCCACCGCCGACCTCCCCGCGCTCGAAGACCTCCTCCTCCGCGTCGGCGCCCTCGCCACCGCCCACGACGCCATCGTCGAGCTCGACCTCAACCCCGTCCTCGCCACCCCCACCGCCGCGATCGCCGCCGACGCCCGCATCCGCATCGCCCCGCCGCCCCCTCGCCGCAGCTGGCCGCGCACCTGGGCCTGAGGGCGGCAGCTACGGCATCGCGAGCAGAAGCTCCCCGACCCGCGACTGGGCGGCGATGTACTGCTCCGCCTCCGGGTCGATCAGCCCCGCCAGTTTCAGGATCCTCGCGTGCTGCCCCTCGAGATTGGAAAAGAAGATCGCCTCGTGGTGAGCGATCCGATTGCGAAAGTGCAGGAGGGGACCTGCGAGGTTGGCGATCTCTCGCCGGCTGCCGTCTCCATGCGGGAACGCCTTGAAGAGGGCGCTTCGCCACAGACCCTCGTACTTGCTGCTGAACAAGGCTTGCCAGAACCCGAAGGAGAGCGACGCAATTACGCGATCCCGGGTCGGCCGCTTGCCCTCGCGCAAAAGCCGGCCGATTGCCTCGTTGACTTTCTCTCGGCTCTCGATGGTCAGGGTGGCGGAGTCACAGAGCCAGACGCCCGGATCGAGGATCGATAGTGGAGCTCGTGGGTC
>DASUWV010000132.1:0-4530 GCA_036378275.1 Solirubrobacterales bacterium
CCAGCTACGGCCGCCGCACCTGCGCGAGGCGATCTACGACGGCGACACGCCGAAGGAGGAGCGGCCGGCGATCCGGCGCCGCAACAACCTCGTGCTGACCAACCCGGACATGCTGCACGTCGGGATCCTGCCCCACCACAAGGGCTGGGGGGACTTCTTCGCCAATCTCGGCTGGGTCGTCGTCGACGAGGCCCACACCTACCGCGGCGTCTTCGGCTCCCACGTCGCCAACGTGCTGCGACGGCTGCGCCGCCTCGCCCGCGCTTACGGCCGCGAGCCGCGCTTCCTGCTCGCCTCGGCGACGATCGCCAACCCGGTCGAGCTGGCCGAGCGGCTGGTCGGGACCGAGTTCGAGCTGGTCGACGACGATGGCGCGCCGCGCGCCGGCCGCGAGATCGCGATGTGGAACCCGCCGCTGATCGACGAGCGCAGCGGCACGCGGCGCTCGGCCCTCTCCGAGGCGGCCGACCTGCTCGCCGAGCTGGTCACCCACGAGGTGCGGACGATCTGCTTCCTCAAAAGCCGTCGCGGGATCGAGCTGATCCAGCGCTTCGCCCGCGAAAACCTCGAGCGGCGCGGAAAGCCGGAGCTGGCGCGGCGGATCGCCCCCTACCGGGGCGGCTACACGCCGCAGCAGCGGCGCGAGATCGAGGCCCGCCTCGCCGCCGGCGAATTGCTGGCGGTCGTCGCCACCGATGCGCTCGAGCTGGGGATCGACGTCGGCGAGCTCGACGCGGCGATCTGCGTCACCTTTCCCGGCACCGTCGCCAGCCTGCGGCAGATGTGGGGACGGGCGGGCCGCCGCCGCCGCGGCCTCGCCGTCTACGTCGCCGGCCAGGACGCGCTCGACCAGTTCTTCTGCCGTCACCCGGAGGAGTTCCTCGTGCGCCCGGTCGAGGCGGCGATCCTCGACCACGGCAACGAGCAGATCGCCGCCCGCCACCTGATCGCCGCCGCGTATGAGCTGCCGCTGAGCGAGGAAGACGACGAGGTCTTCGGCGAGGGCTGGCGCGAGCGGGCCGAACGGCTGGTCGCGGCGGGGGAGCTGCGCGGCGTCGGCGGCAAGCTGCTGCCGCGGCGGCCGGAGTTCGTCGCCGACAAGATCGCCCTGCGCTCGGCCTCGGCCGACTCGGTCGCGGTGATCGAGCGCGAATCGGGCGAGATGCTGGGCCTGGTCGAGGCCGAGCGCGCCTTCACCACGATCCACCCCGGTGCCGTCTACCTGCACCTCGGCCGCAGCTACGAGGTCGACCGGCTCGACGTCGAGGAGCGGCGGGCGATCGTCTCCAGCTTCGACGGCGACTGGTACACGCGGCCGAAAAAGGAGACCGAGATCTATATAGAGCGCGTGCACGAGCAGCGCGAGGTGGCGGGGGTGCAACTCAACTTCGGCGAGGTCTCGGTGACCGAGCAGGTGATCGCCTTCCAGCGCGTCTCTGTCACCGACCAGGAACCGATCGACATCGTCGCCCTCGAGCTGCCCGAGCAGAACTTCGTCACCCAGGCGCTCTGGTACGTGCTGCCCGACCGGCTCAGCGGGGCGCTGCCGACCGAGGCGCTGCTCGGCTCCCTGCACGCGACCGAGCACAGCCAGATCGCCGTCCTGCCGCTGATCGCGATGTGCGACCGCTGGGACATCGGCGGCCTCTCGACCAACGTCCACTTCCAGACCGGCCGCTCGACGATCTTCATCTACGACGGCCACCCGGGCGGGGTCGGGATCACCAAGCGCGGCTACGAGCAGTTCGAGCGTCTGCTCGGCGACGCCGAGCGGTTGATCGCCGAGTGCCCCTGCGAGTCCGGCTGCCCCTCCTGCGTGCAGAGCCCGAAGTGCGGGAACCTAAACGAACCGCTGCACAAGGCGGGGGCGCTGGAGCTGATGGGCCTGATGAGCCGCTCCCTCGATGATCGCGGCCCGGCAAAGGCCGAATGACGCTGCGCGGATACGGCCCCTCCCCGACGTCCCGCGTAGCGCTGCTACGCGGGAGTCGTGTCGTGACCGTCCCGCTTGGTCATCGACCTTCCCGGTCTCGCGCTCATCTCGGTCGAGGCTCATGGAAAAGCAGGTTTCTGTTATCGGTGGAGGGACCCCCAGAGGCCAACCTCGGTGTCGTCTCCTCCGGCGAGGCGGTGATCGCGATCGGCGGCGAGTGGGGGACGCTGTCGGAGATCGGCTTCGCCCGCGTCATCGGCCGCGAGGTGGTGGCGCTGCGCAGCTGGGAGCTGAACGGCCGCGAGCGCATGCGCGGCGGCCCCGGCGTGGTCGCGGTCGAGACCGCCGAGGAGGCGGTCGCCGCGGCGCTGCCCGCGCTCTAGCATCCGCGCCCATGTACGAGGAGTCGATCCGCAGCGAGTTCACCCACCAGACCGAGAGCTTCGCCCGCAACGAAGTGGCGACGAAAGCCGAGACGCTGGGGGCGTTGATCGAGCTCGTCCCCGAGGACCCGGAGGCGAGCTGGCTCGAGGTCGCCTGCGGCCCGGCGGTGATCTCGCGGAGCATGGCCCCGCGCGTCGGCCGGGTCCACGGCGTCGACCTGACTCCCTCGATGGTCGAGAAGGCGGTAGCCGAAGCCGAGAGCGCAGGGATCGCCAACGCCGAGTTCTCGGTCGGCGACGCGACCGCGCTCGAGTTCGAGGACGCGAGCTTCGACGGCGCCGTCACCCGCTTCAGCCTTCACCACATCCCGGCGCCCCGGCGGGTGATGGCCGAGATGGCGCGCGTGGTCCGACCGGGCGGCTGGGTGATCGTCAGCGACTTCATCGCCGATCCCGACCGCGACGTCTACGCGGCGGTCGAGGAGATCGAACGGCTTCGCGACCCGTCGCACTGGTCGTGCCTGACCGCCGAGCAGCTGCGGAGGATCGGCGCCGACGTCGGCCTCGAGCTCGAGAGCGAGCAGCTGATTCCCTTCGACCTCGACTACGACGACTGGCTGCGACGCGGCTCCGGCGGCGCGGCAGCCGCCGGGTTGATCGACGAGCTGCTCGAGCGACTGCCCGAGGGCTCGGGCTGCTTCCGCGTCCACAAGGCCGGGAGCGGCCGCCGCCTCGCCCTCGTCAACTCCCTCACCCGCTGGCGCCGGACCTGACTGCCGAACTGCATCAACTTCTACTTCTGCTGGGTGTAGAAGTTGATGCAGTTCGGGGTGGCCAGAGTTCGAGGAGTGCCAGGATCGCGAAGGCGTGCGACCAGGCGAGCGGGGTGGTGGAGCGGGGGACACCGGTGTGGGCGTCGACGCGCTCGGGCAGCATGCCGGCTGAGGTGGCGGCGCGGCGGAGGTCGGTGAGCAGGCGCACCCCGTCGCGGCGATCGCCGAGGGCGGCGAGGCTCCAAGCGCTCCAGGCGGTCGGCGCGGTCCAGGGGTCGTTGCCAGGCCAGGCCCCGCCGGGCGTGATCCCGAAGCGCGTGCCCTGAGCCAGCAACCGCCGCAGCGTCACCCGCACCGCGGGGTAGAGCCGCGGCTGGGAGAACGGCCGCACCGCCCAAGCCGCCGCCGAATCCAATCCCGACCCCGGATCTCCCAGCCGCCTCACCAACCCACGCCGACGGGACGATTTCCCTCCATATAGGGGTACTTTCGTCCCATCGGCGGCTGCGGCGAGAGCATTGCCGAGGTAGTCGCCCGGTTCTCCCTCCTGGTAGTCGGGACGGTTGCGCCAGGGCAGTGGCTGGGGGGGAGGGAGGCCGACGGCGCGAGCGGCGGCCGCCGCCCATCCGGACGCATCGCCCTGGGGGCCGCGGCCCGGGACCGGTTTGCCGTCTCCGTAGAAGCGAGCGGCGGCGCCGAGGTTCAGGCCGAGCAGGAAGTGCGTAATGCGCCGTGCTTCGGCTCGGTAGCCGGCGGCGTTCAGCGCCAGCGCGACCGCTGCGGCGTCCCGCGGCCAGACGTACGCCCAGCCGTCGCGGGCACCGGCGGCGGCCGCGCCGGTGCGCCGGTCGCTCAGCGCTCGCAGCACCAGCAGCGAGCGTTCGTACATGGCGACCGCCCACGCGGGAGCGCTCGGGGCGAGGGGCCGCACCGCCTGCAGCCAGCGGCGATCAGCCTCTTCGCCGGCTCGGAGGATGCGCCTCGCCGCCCGGTCATTGCAGTCCAGACGGCGCCTTGCCGCCGATTCGCTTGAACGCAGCGAGACGCGTGCTCCATCGCCGGCTTCGGTGATGCAAGCGAGGCGCGAGTCGCCGGCACCGTAGATGATCCGCACCCGGTCAGCGCCAAAGCGCGCCACGGTGACGAGCACGTTCGTCCCCGTCCGGTATCCCTGCCTGACTGAGTCGGCGCTCCACAGCGGCCGCGCCTCGCGCCCACCGACGGAGACCCACGGCACGATTCCGGTGTCCGCCGGCACCGTCCCCGCCGCCTGCCGATCGCTCGGGTTGTCGATCAGCGCCCGGCCCGCCGGCCCCGGCGCCCGCATGTCGACCACGTCCCCATAAGGGTCGATCGCCGCCATCAGCTCCCCGTCGCCGACGACCGCCGTCCCCAGGAACGGCGGCGACAGCCCCGGCAGCCCTCCCGGCGTCCGCGGATC
>DASUWV010000133.1:0-4201 GCA_036378275.1 Solirubrobacterales bacterium
GTGGGTGGAGAAGATCACCGTCGTCCCCCGGCCGGCGAGCCCGGAGACGAACTCCCACAGCCGCGCCCGCTGCCGCGGGTCGAGGCCGACGCTGGGCTCGTCGAGCAGCAGCACCGCCGGCCGCGCGAGCAGCCCGATCGCGATGTTGATCCGCTGCTGGTTGCCGCCGGAGAGCCGGGCGACGATCTCCGCTCGCCGCTCCCGCAGCCCGGTCAGATCGAGCATCTCCCCGGCCGCTTTGCGCGGGTCCTCGTGCCCCTCCAGCCGCGCGAACAGCAGCAAGTTCTCCTCCACCGTCAGCCGCCGGTAGAGCGCCGCCTGCTGCGGCACCCAGCCGACCTCGCCGTTCACCGAGCTGACCTCGCCCTCGTCCGGCTTCGAGATCCCTGCGAGGATCGACAACAGCGTCGTCTTCCCCGCCCCGTTGGGACCTATTACCGCCACCTGCTCTCCAGGGGCGGCCTCGAAGCTGACCCCCCGCAGCGCTTCCCGCTCGCCGAAGCATTTGACGATGCCCCTCGCCTGCACGCGCGGAAAGCTACCCGCCCTTCCCTAATATCGGGCTCGATGGCTTTCCCCGCAACGCGCCTGCGCCGCCTGCGCCGCACCGACACGCTGCGCGGCCTGGTCCGCGAAACCGAGCTCTCACCCGCGCACCTCATACAGCCCGCCTTCGTCGTCACCGGCGAGGGAGTGCGCGAGGAGGTGCCCTCGATGCCCGGCGTCGAGCGGCTCTCGATCAACAACCTGGTCGAGGAGGCCGGCGAGGTCGTCGAGGCCGGGATCGGCGCGCTGATGCTGTTCGGCGTCCCCGGGGTCAAGGACGAGGTCGGCTCCGGCGCCTACGACGACGAGGGAATCGTGCAGATGGCGGTGCGGGCGCTGAAGGAGGCGCACCCCAACCTGGTCGTGATCACCGACGTCTGCCTCTGCGAGTACACCTCGCACGGCCACTGCGGGGTGATGCGCGAGGGCAGCGGCGAGGTCGACAACGACCTCAGCGTCGAGCTGCTGGCGAAAACCGCGATCTCCCACGCCGAGGCCGGCGCCGACGTGGTCGCCCCCAGCGACATGATGGACGGGCGGATCGGCTCGATCCGCTACCAGCTCGACGAGGAGGGCCACCCGAACGTGCCGATCCTCGCCTACAGCGCCAAGTACGCCTCCGCCTACTACGGGCCCTTCCGCGACGCCGCCGAGTCGACCCCGGAATTCGGCGACCGCCGCGGCTACCAGATGGACCCGGCCAACGCCGCCGAAGCGGTGCGCGAGGCCGAACTCGACCTCGAGGAGGGGGCCGACATGCTGATGGTGAAGCCGGCGCTCCCTTACCTCGACGTCGTGCGCCGGGTCAAAGAGGCGACCGGCGCCCCCGTCGCCGCCTACCACGTCTCCGGCGAGTACTCGATGCTGAAGGCGGCCGCCGCCAACGGCTGGCTCGACGAGCGCGCCGCCGTGCTCGAGGCGCTGACCTCGATCCGCCGCGCCGGGGCCGACGCGATCGTCACCTACTACGCGAAGGAGGCGGCCGAGTGGCTTCGGTGAAGGTGCCGCAGTCGAAGGCGCGCAGCCGCAAGGACGGCTCCGCGATCCCCCTCGACGAGACCGACAAGCGGCTGATGAACCTGCTGCAGTCGAGCTTCCCGCTCGACCCTGAGCCGTTCGCGCTCGTCGCCTCCGAGGCCGAGCTCGAGCTCGACGACGTCCTGGCCCGGACGCAGCGCCTGCTCGACGGCCGGATCATCCGCGAGATCACGCCGATCTTCGACACCCGCGCGCTCGGCTACGAGTCGATGCTGGTGGCGGCGAAAGTCGACGCTGAGCACCCGCAGCGGGCGGCGCGGATCGTCAACGCCCACCCCGGCGTCTCCCACAACTACCTGCGCACCCACGACTTCAACCTCTGGTTCACGATCGCCACCCCGCCCGACTCGAAGCTGGGCCTGAAAGGGACGCTGGAAGCGCTGATGGAGGAGACCGGGGCGGAGTCGATGCGGGAGCTGCCGACGCTGACCCTGTTCAAAATCAACATGAACCTGGAGATGGAGAAGGGGACCGAGGCGCTGGCCGCACCGGTCGAAGCGGCGCCCCCGCGCGAGCTCGAGCCGCAGCCCTACGACGAGGACGACGTCGCCCTGATCCGCGCCCTGCAGGGGCCGATGGAGGCGGTGGCCCGTCCCTACGACGCGGCAGCGGCCGAGCTCGGCATCTCGCCCGAGGAGATGCTCGACCGCCTGTGCGGGATGGTCGACCGCAAGCTCCTGCGCCGGGTGGCGGCGATCCTCTACCACCGGCGCGCCGGCTTCTCGGCCAACGGGATGGGCGTCTGGAAGGTGCCCGAGGACGAGATCCTCGAGGTGGGCGCGAGGATGGCCTCCTTCCGCGGCATCTCCCACTGCTACCAGCGGCCGACCTACGAGGACTGGCCCTACAGCGTCTTCACCATGGCCCACGGCCGCTCGAAGGAGGAGTGCGACGCGATCCTCGACTCGATCGCCGAGGAGTGCGGAATGGGTCCCGACGACCGCGCCACCCTCTATTCCTCGACCGAGTACAAGAAGATCCGCCTCCACTACTTCACCGAGGACTACGCCCGCTGGGAGGCCGAGCATTCATAAAGACGCGCCGTCAGGCCGACTGCCTGCCGGCGCGGCGGCATATGAACGCGCGAGGAGGGTCCTGCCGGGAGGAGTGAACTCGCCGGTCCGGGCGATGCGGCAGATCGGCCGCGACCTGATCTTCGTCGACCGCGCCGAAGGCTGCCGGCTGTTCGACGTCGAGGGCAATAGCTACCTCGACTGGGTCGGCTCCTGGGGCCCGATGATCCTCGGCCACGCCGAGCCCGCGGTGGTGGCGGCGGTGATCGAAGCGGCGAAACGGGGGACCAGCTTCGGCGCGGCGACGCTGGCGGAGGTGCGGCTGGCCGAGGAGGTGGCGGCGCGGATGCCCTCGGTCGAGATGCTGCGGATGACCAGCTCCGGCACCGAGGCGGCGATGAGTGCGGTGCGGCTGGCGCGGGCGGTCACCGGCCGCGAGGTCGTGGTCAAGTTCGCCGGCGCCTACCACGGCCACTCCGACGGCCTGCTCGCCGACGCCGGCTCGGGTGTGGCGACGCTGGGGGTGCCGGGCAGCCCGGGCGTCACCGCGGCGCAGGCGGCGGCGACGGTGGTGGTGCCGTGGAACGACCGCGAGGCGGTGAGCCGGGCGCTCGAAGAGCACGATGTCGCGGCGCTCCTGGCGGAGCCGATCGCCGCCAACATGGGGGTAGTGCCGCCCGCCGAGGGCTTCCTCGAGTTCCTCCGCGAGGCGACCCGCGAGGCGGGCGCGCTGCTGGTCTTCGACGAGGTGATCACCGGCTTTCGCGTCGCCCGCGGCGGCGCCCAGGAGCTGTTCGGCATCGAACCCGACCTGACGGTGATGGGGAAGGTGCTCGGCGGCGGCCTGCCGGCGGCGGCCTACGGCGGCCCGCGCGAGCACATGGAACGGATCGCGCCGGCCGGCGACGTCTACCAGGCGGGGACGCTCTCGGGGAACCCGCTGGCGGTCGCCGCCGGGCTGGCGACGCTGGAGCAGCTCGACGCCGCCGCGTACCAGCGCCTCGGAGAGTTGACCGACCGGCTCGCGGCGGGCTTCGAAGCGCTGGCGGCCGAGCGGCCGCTGCGGGTCGCCAAGGCCCCCGGGCTCGTCACCCTCTTCTTCAGCGAGGTGCCGGTGACCGACTTCGCGACGGCCACCGCCTGCGACGTCGAGGCCCACGCCCGCTTCTGCCGGGCACTGCTCGAGCGCGGCGTCTACCCGCCCGCCTCGCAGTTCGAGGCCTGGTTCGTCTCCCTCGCCCACGACGAGGCGGTCGTCGACCAGACGCTCGCGGCTGCCGCCGAGGCCCTCGAAGAGGCGCTGGCCTAGTTGTGGTTCCTTTGTCCTCCATGACCGGACAAAAGAACCACGCGATGGGGAATCCCCTCCAGACGCTCGCGGATGAGCTCCGCGCCGAGGACACGCCGATCGCCCCGCACGTCGTCGACCCGGCCGAGCCGTCGCAACTGGGCGATCAGGCCGGCGGCGGCGAGCTCGCCCTCGTCGTCGAGGCCGTCCGCGAGGGCTACCTGCTCCATTACGAGCAGCCCCGCCTTCTCGCCGGCCACGACTCCGACCTCGCCCTCCTCGCCGGCGACTACCTCTACGCCCTCGGCCTCAACCG
>DASUWV010000134.1:0-6459 GCA_036378275.1 Solirubrobacterales bacterium
CCCGATTCCGCTGAAGGCGGCCCTGGAGATGCTGGGGCTCTGCGCGGATCGACTTCGACTTCCGCTGGTATCCGCCGACGCCGAGCAGCGAGCCGCCATCAAGGCTGGGCTCGATGCCGCCGGCGTCCCGGTTGCCAGTTAGACCACAACTTCTGAATGAGAGTGAGTAACTAGTGCCAAGCAAACTGCGAGTGCTGCCCCTGGGCGGCCTCGGTGAGATCGGCAAGAACATGACCGTGATCGAGTACGAGGGCCGCCTGGTCGTCGTCGATACGGGCCTGATGTTCCCAACCGCCGAGATGCACGGGATCGACCTGGTCCTGCCTGATTTCTCCTACCTGCGCGATCGCGCCGACGACGTCGAGGCGATCGTCCTCACCCACGGCCACGAGGACCACGTCGGGGCGCTGCCCTACGTCCTCAAAGAGATCGGGATGCCGCCGAAGATCTACGGGGGCCTGCTGACGATCGGCATGGTGCGCTCGAAGCTCGACGAGCACAAGCTCGGCGAAGCGGCGCCGCTGCAGGAGCTGCCGCCGGGGGAGAAGGTGCGGCTGGGGCCGTTCGAGCTGGAGCTGATCCACCTCGCCCACTCGATCCCGGACATGCGGGCGGTGCTGCTCTCGACCGAGGTCGGCTCGGTGCTGATGACCGGCGACTACAAGTTCGACCAGACCCCGGTCGACGGGCGCCCGGCGGACGTCTCGCGCCTGGCCCGGCTGGGAGAAGACGGGTTGCTGCTGCTCTGCGGCGACTCGACCAACGCCGACCGGCCGGGTGTGGCTCCCTCGGAGTCGGCGGTCGGCCCGGCGCTGCTGGAGCAGTTCTCCCGCTGCAAGGGCCGGATCATCGTCACCTCGTTCGCCTCCAACATCCACCGCGTCCAGCAGGTGATCGACGCGGCGGCCCGGCTCGACCGCAAGGTGGCGCTGGTGGGGCGCTCGATGCGCAAGAACTTCAACATCGCCTCCAACCTCGGTCTGGCCAAGGCCCCCGACGGCATCTTCGTCCAGCCGCGGGAAATCGAGGACTTCCCGGACGAGAAAGTCGTCGTGATCTCGACCGGCAGCCAGGGCGAGCCGCTCTCGGCACTGCGGCGGATGGCCAACAACGACCATCGCGACGTGCAGCTGCACTCCGGTGACACCGTCGTCTTCTCGGCGACGCCGGTGCCGGGGAACGAGCGGGCGGTGAACGAGACGATCGACCGCATCTACGAGATCGGCGCCACCGTGATCACCGCCAAAGACGCGCCGATCCACGCCTCCGGCCACGGCTGGCAGGAGGAGCTGAAGCTGATGCTGAACCTGACCAAACCGCGCTACGTGATGCCGGTCCACGGCGATTACAAGCGTCTGCGCCTGCACGCCGAACTGGCCGAAGCGGTGGGGATCGAGCGCGAGCGGATCTTCCAGGGGCGCAACGGGGTACCGCTGGAGATCGACGCCGAGGGCGCGGGGTTCGGCGAGGACATCCACGCCGGCGTCATCTACGTCGACGGCGTCAACATCGGCGAGCCCGACGACGCCGCCCTTCGCGACCGCCGCGAGATCTCCGCCGACGGCATCTTCATCGTCGTCGCCACCCTCTCCAACGACGACGGCAGCATCGTCGCCGACCCGGAGGTGATCTTCCGCGGCGTCGCCTTCCTCGAGGAAGCGGACGCCCTGGTCGAGGACCTCAAGGACCTGGTCGAAGACGTCCTCGACGAAGCCGCCGGCCACGGCAACCGCGAGGCCCACCTGATCGAGGAGGACCTCCACGAGGCGATCGGCAAAATCGTCTGGCAACGCCTCCGCCGCCGCCCGATGATCCTCCCGGTCGTCATCGAGGTTTAGGGCAAAGAAAAAGCCCGCCGAGGCAGTGTCTGGGGAGAACCTCGACGGGCCAGTGTGTCTCGTCCAAGGGGGAATCTAGGACGAGGGCCTAAAGCGCCTCTAAAGGTTTTGCAGCGGGTTTCGGGGTTCCCGCGAGGGGGATGCGGGCGATGAAGAGGGCGCCGCCGGATGCCGATTCGGCGGCTTCGACGCGGCCTCCGTGGGACTCGGCGACGGCGCTGACGATCGCCAGGCCGAGGCCGGTGCCGGTGCCGCGGGCGGTGTCCGCCGGGCCGGTGCCGCGGACGAAGCGGTTGAAGACCTGGCTTCGCATCGGCTCCGGGATCCCCGGCCCGTCGTCGGCCACTTCGACCACAGCGTCGCCGTCGTCTTCCCGCAGGGTCAGCTCGACGCAGGCGCCGTCAGGGGTGTGGCGGATCGCGTTGTCGAGCAGGTTGAGGACGAGCCGGTGCAGCTCGTCGCGGCTGCCTTCGATGCGCAGCGGCCGGTCGTTGTCGACGATCAGCTCGCGAGCGCCCATCAGGGGAGCGGCCTCGGCTGCGGCGTCGCCGGCGATTTCCGCCAGGTCGATGCGGCGGTGCGCCTCCAGGCGGCCGGCGTCGGCCCGCGCCAGCAGCAACAGATCGGAGACCAGGCGGCCCATGCGGCGAGAGGAGCGCAGGGCGGAGTCGACGATCTCGCGGTCCTCGGCCTGGTCGTCGCTGCGCAGGGACGCCTGCAGCAGCTCGAGGTTGGCGAGCACGCTGGTCAGCGGCGTCCGCAGCTCGTGCGAGGCGTCGGCGACGAACTCGCGCTGCTTCTGCATCACGCCCTCGCGTTCGGCCCGGGCGGCGTCGAGCGAGCGGAGCATCTCCTCCAGGGTTCGGGCGAGCTCGCCGACCTCGTCGTCGCTGGCCGGCTCGGGCATCCTCTGCGAGGGGTCGCGGGTGGCGGCGATTTCCCGCGCGGTCGCGGTCAGCGAGGCGATCGGCCGCATCGCCCGGCCGGCGATCGCGACGCCGGCGAAGACGGCCAGCAGCGTCCCGCCGAGGATCCCCGCCACGATCAGCAGCCAGACCCGGTCGATCGTGTCCTCGACGTGGGTCAGGCTGCGCCCGTACTGGACGTAGCCGGTGATCGTCCGTTCTTCGTTCAGGATCGGTTCGGTCGCGACCCGCATCCCGTTGTAATCCGACAGGCCTTTCTTCAGCGGGCCGAGGTCGGCGGCCCCGCGGTTGGAGGTGATGAAGTGCCCTTCGGCGTCGTAGACCCGGGCGGAGGCGTCGTCGGGGAGGGTGAAGGCGTCCAGCTGCGGGCCTTCGCGCGCTTCAGGCGTTCCGAACGGAGGGTAGACGACTTCGATTTCGCCGGCGAGGATCTGCACGGCGCTGTTGACCTCGCCGTTGAAGTCGTCGCGGATCCGCGAGGTGGCGATCTGCCCGATCGCGCCGCCGAACAGCATCAGGATCACCAGGGTGAGGCCGGCCGAGACCGTCGCGAGCCGCCAGCGGACCGGCCAGGAACGGGGGTGGAGGAGGCGCCGGCCGAGCCGGCCGAGGCCGTGCGTGACCCAGCCCATCCCTACGCCTTGAGCACGTAGCCGGCGCCGCGTTTGGTGTGCAGCAGGCGCGACTCCCCGCCGGCCTCGAGCTTGCGCCGCAGGTTGGAGATGAAGACGTCGATCGTGTTGGTCGCCGCCATCGGGTCGTAGCCCCAGACCTCGTCGAGCAGCCGCTCGCGCGAGACGACGAGGCGCTCGTTGCGCATCAGGAACTCGAGCAGCTCGAACTCGCGGTTGGTCAACTCGATCTCGCGCTCGCCGCGGCGGACCTCGCGCGTGTCCGGGTTGAGGACGAGGTCGCCGACTTCGAGCGAGGCGGCGCCGCGGGGTGGGCGGCGCCGCAGCAGGGCGCGGATCCTTGCCAGCAGCTCCTTGCGCTCGAACGGCTTGACCAGGTAGTCGTCGGCGCCGCTGTCGAGGCCGGTGACGCGGTCCTCGGTCTCGGCCCGGGCGGTCAACATCAGGATCGGCACGTCGCCGTCGCTGCGCAGGCGCTTGCAGACCTCGACCCCGTCGAGGCCCGGGAGGCCGAGGTCGAGCACGACGAGGTCGGGGATGAAGCCGGCGGCGACGTCGAGAGCTTCGATCCCGTCGGCCGAGGTGCGCACTTCGTAGCCCTCGTTACGAAGCGAGCGCCGCAGGACGTCGGCGATGTCGTCGTCGTCCTCGACGATGAGCACGCGACCGCCAGCCTGGTCGACTTCGGAAAGCACGGAAACGATGGTAGCTGTGGCAATCGCCGCTCTGCGCGACTTTTAAGGCGAATTTAGCTCGCAGGGGTGGGGACCTCGGCGTCGAACGGGGTCCCATGTTCGTGCGTAAGAAGCGCGCCGGCTCGGCCCGGCGGGGAAAAGCTGCGTCAAAACGGAAGCCGTTCGCGAAAGGCGGTGGGCTGCGCCTGCCCGCCGGCCTCGAGCAGCGCCACCTCGATCTGATCGCCCTCTTCCTCATCGCCTTCGGCGTCTACCTCGTCTTCGTCCTCTTCTTCGGCTGGGAAGGGGGCAAGGTCGGCTACGGCGTCGAAACCTCGCTCGACTACCTCTTCGGCCTGGTCGGCGCCCGGATCTTCACGGTGCTGCTGCTCCTCGTCGGCGGCATGCTGCTGACCGGCACTTCGGTCTCGGCGCTGGCGCGCGGGGTGGGCCGGGGCCTGCGGGCCCTCTTCCGCTTCGTCTTCGCCGGCGGTGACGCGGCGGCGCGCACCGTCGCCAAGACCCACGCCGACTGGCGCGAGCACCGCGAGGCGCGGGCCGAGGCGGCGACGCTGGCCGGCCCGACCGACGTGATGAGCTCCTACCCCGAGGAGGACGAGGACTTCGAACCGACTGTGGCCCTGGCCGAGGAGGACGACTTCGATCCCCAGGTCTTCGGCGCCGAGGAGGCTGAGACTGAGACGCATGTTCTCCCGGCCGACGAAGCCGAGGAGGAGCCGACCCCGCAGGAGGAGCTGAAGAACTACGACTCGGCCGACGCCGTCGCGGTAGTCGACGAGGGCGACCGCGCCCACGCCGGCCTGACCCCGATGGGCTCGAAACGCGGCGTGACGATGTCGGAGGAGATCGACTACCGCCCGCCTTCGCCGAAGCTGCTCGAGCGCGGCAAAGGCGACAAGGGCCCCGATCCACGCGACCACGAAGCGGTCGGGCGCAAGCTGGTCGAGACGCTCGGCCACTTCGGCGTCGAGGCGAAGATCGTCGGCATCGTCAGCGGGCCGCACGTCTCCCGCTTCGAGCTGCGGCTCGCGCCCGGGACCAAAGTCAAGAAAGTCACCGAGCTCGCCAACGACATCGCCTACGCGCTCGCCTCCACCGACATCCGCATCCTGGCGCCGATCCCGGGCAAGCAGGCGGTTGGGGTCGAGGTGCCGAACAGCCGCCGCCGCATGGTCCGGCTCGGCGACATCTACGCCGGCCGCCCCGAGAAGACCTCGCCGCTGGTCGCCTGGCTCGGCAAGGGGATCGACGGCAACGCCGTCTGGACCGACATCGCGAAGATGCCGCACGTCCTCGTCGCCGGCACCACCGGCTCGGGCAAGAGCGGCTGCGTCAACGCGATCCTCTCCTCGATCCTGATGCAGGCCTCGCCGAACGAAGTCCGCCTGGTCCTCGTCGACCCCAAGCAGGTCGAGCTCAACCACTACGAGAACATCCCGCACCTACTGACCCCGGTGGTGACCTCGCCGAGGCTGGCCGCAAACGTCCTCTCCAACCTGATCGGGGAGATGGAGAGCCGCTACGGGATCATGAGCCAAGCCCGCGCCCGCAACCTGGTTGAGCTGAACCGCGCCCGCCTGAAGAAAGGGGAGGCGCCGCTGCCCCACATCCTCTGCGTGATCGACGAGCTCGCCGACCTGATGATGGTGGCCCCGGCCGAAGTCGAGGACTCGATCATCCGCCTGGCCCAGAAGTCGCGGGCGACCGGCATCCACCTGGTGCTGGCGACGCAGCGGCCCTCGACCGACATCATCACCGGCACGATCAAGGTCAACATCCCCTCGCGGATCGCTTTCGCCGTCTCCTCGCAGACCGACTCGCGGGTGATCCTCGACCAGGGCGGGGCGGAGACCCTGCTCGGCCAGGGCGACATGCTCTTCCGCGGTGCCGGCACCTCGAAGCTGGCCCGCGTCCAGGGCGCCTTCGTCACCGAGGAGGAGATCGCGCGGATCACCAAACACTGGGCCAAACAGGGCGAACCCGAATTCGAGGACGAGCTGCTGGAGACCCCGCAGGAGGCCGAGGAGGGGGGCCGCGAGGACGACTTCGACCCCGACAGCGACGACCTGCTCGACGAGGCGATCCGGCTCGTGGTCCAGACCGAAACCGCCTCGGTCTCGATGATCCAGCGGCGGCTGCGGGTCGGCTATACCCGCGCCGGGCGCCTGATCGACATGCTCGAGCGCCGCGGCGTCATTTCCGGCTACGAGGGCTCGAAACCGCGCCAGGTGCTGATCACCCAGGCGGACCTGTCGCGCGTGCTCGGCGGCAGCGATGCGCAGCCGGTCGCGGCCGAGGCAGACACCGAGATCTAAGACACCGAGATCTAACCGCGAAGTAACGCCTTTCGGCTGCAAAGGGCCACAAT
>DASUWV010000135.1:0-2463 GCA_036378275.1 Solirubrobacterales bacterium
CGCCGGCCCCGCGTGCCAGTCGGCGCCGGCGGCCGCGAGCGCCGCCGGCAGGGCCCGGCTCACCGGTCCGGGGCGGTCGTCTGCTGCGCGGGCTGTTCGGGCCGGGCCGCTTCTTCGGCGGCGGGGGCCGTCTTGTCTTCGTCGGTGATGATGTGGATGTGGCTCTTCAGGGGGTTCGAGACCACCTTGTAGGGACTCTCGGTCTTGGCCACTGAGAGGATCATCACAACCAGGACGGCAACGGCGGTGACGGCCCCGGCGACCCGCTCGGTCCGCACTTTCCAGGCCGGCTGCTGCTTCACCCGCGGCCTGATCTCGAGCGCCCGCGAGGCGATCGAGGGCAGTGAGGCGAACGAGGAATCCGGCGACTGGCGCTCACGGGTGACGTGGCGCAGCACCGACTCCAGCTCGTGCGAGGAGCGGGCGACCTCGGCCAGGCCGAAGCGCTCGAAGGCAGCGTTGTTGGCGCGCAGGTGTCCGGCCGAGAAGCCGTACGAGACGACCGGGCAGCCGCGGATGTGGGCCTCCAGCACGGTCAGGCCGGCGGTGCCGTGGATCATCGCGTCCGCCGCCGCCATCCAGTCGCTCATCTGCTCGGTGAAGCCGAGGATCCGCACCTGCTCGTTGCCGCCGAAGCGCTGTTCGAGCTTCTCGCGCGCCGCCTCGTTGCGGCCGGTGATGCAGACGACGAGCGTGTCTTCGTCGGCCAGCGCGCACTCGATCGCGCCCTCGAGGTCGCCGACCCCCCAGCCACCGCCGGAGACGAGCACGAGCCGCGCATGCGGGGGCACCTTGAGCGCCTCGCGCGCGTCGCGTCGCGTCCGCGGCATCAGAAAGTCGCTCGAGATCGGCGGCCGCATCCATTCGACGCTGCCCGGGCCGGCGAGCCGCTCGACTTCCTCGATCGACTCGGGATGGGTGACGAAGTGCATGTCGACCCCCGGGTGGACCCAGTAGCGCAGGCCGGCGAGATCGGTGATCGCCGACTGCACCGGGATCTCCAGGCGCCGGTTCTCGCGCAGCATCCCCAGCACCGCGGTCACGCCGGGGTAGGTGGAGATGATCACGTCGGGTTCGTGCTCGGCGATCAGCCGCATCAGCCCGCGCGCCCCCAGCCAGTAGTTGAGGTGGTGGGCGAGCCAGCGGGTCGGCGCGAACTTGGAGATCAGCCAGTACTGGACGTCGAACATCCAGGGGGTCCAGCGGAAGGTGAAGCGGGAGCCTCCCCGCACGACGGCGGAGAGGATCTTCCCCATCGCCTCGAGGCCGTTGGCGATCTCGACCTTCGCCCCCGGAACCTCCTCGTCGAGGTCGGCCTTGATGATCCGCGCCGGCAGGTCGTGCCCCTCGCCGATGTCGGCGCTGAGGAGGAGTACCCGCGGCTCGCGCTCCTCGAAGCGGGCGGCGCCGGCGAGCAACGCCCCGGCGGCGTGTTCGTTGCCGTTGAGCGAGGGCTTTTTGCCGGGGACCGGGTCCGGCGGGCGGGTGCTCGAGCGGACCCATTCGACGTACTTGCGCACGCCCTCTTTGAAGCTGGTTTCCGCTTTCCAGCCCAGCTCCTCGAGCGCGCGCTCGTTGGAGATCGCCTTGCCGGGGAAGTCGCCCGGGCGCGGCGGCGTGTGGACGATTTCGCAGTTGTCGGTGTTTTCCTGGACCCGCTCGGCGATTTCGAGGATCGTCACGACCTCGTCGCCGGAGAGGTTGTAGGTCCGGCCCGCCGCCTCGGGCTTCAGCGCGGCGACGATGCCGTCGGCGAGGTCCTCGACGTAGATGAAGCTGCGGGTCGTGCTGCCGTCGCCGGCGATCGTCAGCGGCTTGCCTTCGAAGGCGAGGTCGGTGAACTTGGCGACGACCCCGGCGGCGCGCGCGCGCGGCCCGTAGGGAATGCCGAAGCGGAGGATCGTGCTCTCCAGTTCGAACAGCTCGGCGTAGCCGGCGCAGTAGGTCTCACCGGCGAGCTTGGTCGCGGTGTAGAGGTGGCGCGGCGCCGGGATCGGCGTCTCCTCGTCGACCTCCTGCTCGACGCAGTCGCTGTAGACCCAGGTGGTCGAGCCGTAGACGACGCGGCCGACCTTCGCCCGGCAGGCGGCCTCGAGCACGTTCAGCGTCCCGCGCGTGTTGACCTCCTCGGCCAGCACCGGGTCGGCGTGGACGTGGCCGACGTCGGCGACGGCGGCGAGGTGGATGACCGCGTCGCAGTCGCGCATCGCCAGGTCGAGGTTGGCGGGATCGGTGATGCTGCCGGTGAAGGTCTCGACTTCCCGCGGCGAGTGGTAGGGCGAGGCACTGAGGTCGAAGATCCGCGGAGTCGTCCCCTGCTCGATCAGGCGATCGACGACGTGGGAGCCGATGAAGCCGCCCCCGCCCGTGACCAGAACTCTCATGACTCTCCCTTCAGTGCCGCCTCGCGCGAGTCGGGGCGGTAGTAAAGCGGCACGCACCAGTGGTTCTCCGCCACCCAGT
>DASUWV010000136.1:0-8521 GCA_036378275.1 Solirubrobacterales bacterium
CGCGGGTCGCCTTTCTCAGCCCTCGCTGCCGGGCGGCGAAGGCCTGGCGCTCGCGCAGTACCTGGCTCGGTAGCTACTCGCGCAGATCCCCGGGCAGCCGGTCCTCGCCCTCGAGCTTTTCGAGGTGGGCCTCCATCGCCATCGCCGCCATAGGCAGCAGCTCCATCGGGATGTCGTCCCAGACGGTGGCGAGGAGCTCGGCGCGGGAGCGCTCGCCGGCCTCGAGGGCGGCGAGCAGGCGGCGCTCGCGCATCATCCGGTGCTCGACGTATTCGGCGAGCTTGGCGTCGGGGTCGGTGATCCAGGGGCCGTGGCCGGGGGCGATCAGCTCGATCGGCTCGGCCTGGAGCAGGGCGAGCGAGTCCATGAAGGCGGCGAGCGAGTTGCCGCCGGGCGGGACGATGGTCGAGCCGAGGCCGAGGACGAGGTCGCCGCTGAAGCAGACGCCGGTATCGGTGAGGAAGCAGACGTGGTCCTCGGCGTGGCCGGGGGTGGCGAGGGCGCGGAGGCCGAAGTGCTCTTCGCCGCCGCTCGGCAGCACCACCTCCGCCTCGAGCTGGTCGGCCCCCTCGGTGTGGTCGCCGTGCGAGTGGGTGAGGAGGACGAGGCCGATGCCGCCGCGCTCGGCCGCCGCGGCGCGGATCGCCTTCAGGTGGCCCGGGTCTTCGGAGCCGGGGTCGATCACTACGCAGGGATCGCTGCCGAACAGGTAGGTGTTGGTCCCTTCCAGCGTCATCGGCCCCGGGTTGGGGGCGAGGATCTTCAGGACCTCGGGGTGACCCGGCGCCTCAGTCAGTTGGAGGCCGCCTCTATTCGTCGGTGACTTCCTTGGCGATCGCCTCGCGCGCGTCCTTCGGCTCGAGGACGACGAGGTCGCCGGCTCCGCGGAGGATCTCCCGCACCAGCCAGGGCTTGCCCGCGTAGGGCAGCTCGACGACGACGGCGCCGTCGGCCAGCTCCTCGATCACGGTCCGCTCCTCGCGCAGCCAGCGCGCCCGCTCGGGCGAGACCCAGACCCGCGCCACCTCGGCGGTCGGGACCTCGCCGTGGGTCATCCAGCCCTCGACCCCGGCGAACTCCTCGACTTCGGGCCGCGGCTCGAACTTCTCGTCCGAGAGCTTCGCCTCCTTGACCCGGTCGAGCTTGAAGTGGCGGACCCCTTCTTTGGTCAGGTCGTAGCACTCGACGTACCAGCCCTCTTTGCCGTTCTCGAGCCGGTAGGGCTCGACCCGGCGCTCGGTGAACTGGTCCTCGTTCTCCTTGTAGTAGCTGAGCTCGAGCACCCGGCTCTCGGCGATCGCCTGGTTGACCATGCGGGCGATCTCGGCGTCGCCGCCGCCGGCCTGGGCGATCTCGAGGCCCTCCTCGGAGGGGTCGTGGCCGAGCGCGTCGACGATTTTCCCGCGCGCGGTCTGCAGGTCGGACTGCGGCAGGTGGTCGCCGAAGAGGTCGATCGCCGCCACCAGCGCCTTCGCCTCCAGCGGCAGCAGCCGCGCCGGGCGGGCGAAGTTGTCGCCGTAGGGCTGCGAGTCGACCTCGATCTCGTCGCCGAGGATTTCCGCGTAGAGCACGTAGGTGCCGCCGCCGAAGTTGACGACGTTCAGCAGGTCGACGTCCTCGCGAAGCTCCTCGTCGGTCAGCTCCAGCCGCTCGCGCAGGTCGGCGACCTGGAGCCGCTCGCCCCGTTTCGCCGCTTCGATCAGCAGGCCGGCGAGGGTGACGAGGCGGGCGAAGCGCTCGGGGCGGATCGCCGCCTCGCCGCGGCCGTTGGAGCGGCTGCGCTTGGGGCCCTCGTCAAGCGGCCGGTCGACGATCTCGGCCGGCTTGAAGCCGTTGACGTGGCGCCGCTTCAGCAGCTCGCGCCGCTTCTCGGCCTCCTTGCGCAGGTCCTCGGGCGCCAGCACCTCGGCGTTCTGGCGCCAGCGCAGGACCCAGGCGATCAGCTCGCGCTCGGAGGCGTAGGCGGTCTCGAAGACGCGGCCCTTGCCGGGCGCGCCGTCGGCCTTCTTGGCGTTGCGCAGCTCTCCGTAGGAGCCGTAATCGCGTTCGATCAGCCAGGCGATCCGCTCGCGGATGAAGATCTTCGCCGTCCCCTTGGTCTCCCCCAGCTGCCAGTCGGCGCGGCTGCCGTAGTCGCGGCGGTCGAAGTCCTCGGGCGGCGAGAAGTCGTGCTCGGCCTTGGAGGCGTAGCCGACCTTGCCCTGGATCCGCGAGAGGCGGAAGACCCGCACCGCTTCGCGCTCGTGCGAGTGGCCGATCAGGTAGAACTGCCCGCCGCGGAAGACCAGGTGGTAGGGGTCGACCTTGCGCTTTTCGGTCTCGCCCCGCTCCATCGTGTAGTAGGTGAACTCGATCGTCTTCCGGCGGCTGATCGCGGTCTCGATCTTGGAGAGGCGCTGGGAGAGATCGCGGCCGCCGGCGGAGGCGGTCATCGCCATCTCGACCGGCGCGCGCTCGCCCTCGGCCAGCGGGTTGGGGTGGCCCCAGGCGACCTGCTGCAGCGCCAGGCGCAGCGGCTCGGCGTAGGCGAAGCCGCCGTCGGTGAGCAGCATCAGCGCCGTCGAAAGCGCCGCCAGCTCGTCGTCGGAGAAGGAGATCGGGTCGAGGTAGAAGTTCTCAGGCGGCAGTGAGTAGAGCTCGGCCTCGAAGAAGCCCTCCCCCGGCTTCTCGACCCCGAGCTGGATGCCGAGGCTCTCGAGCTCGGCCCGATCCGCATAGAACCGGCGCGCGAACGCGTCGTCGTTCATGTCGCTGTAGCCCTCCACCTCGCGCTTGATCTCGAGGGCCGAAACCGGCCTCCCCTGTGCCATCAGGAACGAGATCAGCGAGAGCTGGCGAATCAGCTTCTCGGTGTCCTTCGCCACGTTCGGCAGGATAGTGTCCGGGGAGAGCGTGGAAGTCCTCCGGAACCTCTTCGGCGCCGCAACCGCGGGCATTATCCGGCTTTTGGTGACGGTCGGAATCCTTGCCGCGGTCTATTTCTTCATCGTCAAGCCGGCTCTGCACGCGACCGAAAAGATCAGCCACGAAGTCAACGCCAACGTCCAGAAGAGCCTGAAGGAAGCGGACGTCGGCGACATCGGCAAGACGATCGACAGCGTCAACCGCCAGGTACAGCGCGAAATCAAGCGGTCGCTGCGGGCCTCGAAGCAGCACGGCAGCGCCGACAGGCTGATCCACTGCATCCAGCGCGCCCACCAGAACGTCCACAAGATCCAAACCTGCAGCGACCGCTACCGGTAGCGGCCGCTAGAGCTGGGTGGCGATGAGCCCTATCAGCCCGGCAATGATCGCCGCGGCGCTGCCGATCAGGGTGAACTGCATGCGGTCGAAACGCTGGTTGAGTTCGCCGAACCCGTTTTCCATCCGCGTTTCCAGGCGATCGAAGCGCTCCCCCGTCTCCGCCTTCACCTCCGTGAAGCGGCGGTCGACCTTTGCGAAGCCTTCGCGCATCTCAGCTTTCGTATCTGCGATCTCGCTTTTCGTGTCCGCGAAGCCTCGATCGACCTTGGCGTTCAGGTCGTCCAACTGCTCGTCGGTCCACTTCTCTCTCGGCATCATCACCGCCATTAGCGTAGCGTAACTCATCGTCTGCAACGATTGACGCGCTGAATCTAAGAATTGACGCACGGTTTCGTGCCGTTTCTGTGACTTCAGGCGGCGCGCTGGGCGAAGAAGGCGCTGCCGGACAGCGCCCGGTCGAATCCCGACCACGACTCGCCGGCGGGGAGCTGGCGCTCGAGGCGGTCGAAGCTGCCGAGGCGGCCGCCGAGGTTGTCGATCATGTGGACGAGGACGGCCTCGCGGGTGGCGGGGACAACCGGGGAGCCGTGCTCGAGCGAGCCGTGGTGGCTGAGGATGATGTGGAGGACGCACTGGGCCAGGTGCGGGTCGAAGCCCGGCAGGTCCTCGATCGCCCGGCGCACGGTGTAGTAGCCGAGGGGGATCTCGCCCTGCAGGCGGCCGGCATCGGTGAGATCGATCGCCAGCGGATCGTCGTTGTAGGCCACGCACTTGCCGATGTCGTGCAGGAGGGCGCCGGTGACGGCGACGTCACGGTCGATCCCCGGGAAGAAGTTGGCCGCGGCGGAGACCGCCTGGGCGACCGAGAGCGTGTGCTCGAGCAGCCCGTGCCGGTAGGCCTGGTGGTAGGTCTTCGCCGCCGGGGCGTCGCGGAAGCGCTGCCAGGTCTCCGACTCCGGGCCGAAGAAGCGGTCGAGCAGCTCGCGTAGCTGCGGGCTCTGTACCGTCGCCAGCAGTTCGCGCAGCTCCCCCTCGAGCTGCGCCGGCGAGACCTCGGACCCGGCGGCGAGGTCGTCGGCCTCGTACTCGTGCGGCTCGGCCTCGCGCACGCTCGTCAGCTTGATCTTCGCCCCCCAGCGCTCGCTGACTTCGAAGACGCCGCTGACGTGGACCGGCGAGCCGGGGCGGCAGAGGGCGTACAGCGCCTCCGCCTCCTCCCAGCAGACCGCCTCGGCGGTGCCGGTCGCGTCGCCGACCGAGAGCCGCAGCCACGGGTCGCCGTTGCGCTTGCGCCGCAGCTCGCGCTCGCGCACGGCGTAAACGCCGCTGACCCGCTGGCCGTCCTCGAGCTCGCGCAGCGGCACGCGCACGGAGGTTTCGGTGGGGGCCGGGTCGGGCTGGGCGAGAGTCTCGATCTGCGTCTGCTCGCTCATCGTCTCCTCAAGGTAGAGACGGGAGCGGATGGCGCCGTGGAGCGGAGAGGCCGCTACTGCCGCAAGCCGGCGACGCTCTCGGCGCCCCACTCGAGCACCCGGTCCCAGTAGCCGCCGAGCCAGTCGGCGAGGCGGTCGATCCGGGCGCGCAGCGGCGGCGCCCAGAGCGCCAGGGCGGCGGCGCTGCCGAGGGCGGCGCCGGCGACGACGTCGCTCGGGTAGTGGACTCCGAGCGCGACCCGGCCGACCGAGAGCACCGTGGCGAGCACGAGGGCGACGATTCCCCAGGCGCGCTTGCGCAGCAGGATCGCCACCGCGATCGCGAAGGCGGCGGTGGCGTGATCGCTGGGAAAGCCCGGGTCGGCGGCGTGGCCGGCGAAGAGGTGGACCCCATGCGGATCGGCGACGAAGGGACGCGCCCGGTCAACCAGTTCGCTGATCACCTTGCCGACGGCCAGGCCGAGGCCGGCGCTGAGCACGGCGGCGACCGAAGCCCGGCGCCAGGCCGCATGGGCAGCGCCGCGGGCGGCAAGGAAAACGATCGCCAGCGTGGCGACGAACAGCGCCTCGGAGACGTTGACGTAGAAGAGAAGCGGATCCTCTACCGCGTCGTGCTGGTACATGAAGTTGTTGAGGGAATGCAGGACGGACCAGTCCACCGCCCCGACGCTGTCACATCTTGTTTACGGCGAGCTAAAGGAGGCGCTTTGCCTACTAAGCGGCCTGAAACCCGGCGAGGATGAGGATGAGCCCGCCGAGGCTAAAGAAGCCGTAGAGCATCAGCTTCTGCATCGACTTGATGTCACCGCGAAGCTCACGCATCTCGTCCCATAGATCATCGGAAGTTGACTTCACCTCTTTTCTGAGCCCATCTATCTCGGACTTCATCTCGCTGCGGAGCCCACCGATTTCCGACTTCATCTCGGCGCGGAGTTCCTTGGTCGCGGACTGGACCTCGCCACGAAGTTCCGCGCTGCTTGATTTCAGATCGCTCCGGATCTCGCGGATGTCTGCTTCGATTTTCTGAAAGCGCGAGTCGATGCGGCGGAATTCGGCAGAGACGTCATCGAAGCGTTCGTCCATCCGCTCCTTGAGGGCTTCACTCTGATTGCCTGCGGCTCTCTCTTCCATCGTCTGCATCAGCATAGCGAAACTTATCGTCTTCTGAAGACGGAAAGTTTCAACAAATCAGACAGGAGGGGCGTCCACCGTGAAGAGGCCGCCATTCGCCGGGCGCGCCCTCAGCGTCTCCACCCCGCGCTCGATGAACTCGAGGCCGGAGCTCACGACGAGCTCGCGGACGGTGCTGGAGACGAGGTCGAGCGGGCCTCCCTCGTGCACCTGGAAGGCGATCGCGACGCCGTCGGAATCGCCGTAGTGGGTCTCGGCTTCAATCGGTGCCGATCGTCTCAGGCCGGGAGAGCCTCCCGCAAGGCGTGATGCTTCGAATGCCTAGAAGGCCTGGAAGGCGGCGATCATTCCGGCGAGGGTCATGAAGCCGTAGAGCATGTTCCGCTGCATCGACTTGATGTCGCCGCGGATTCCGCGGATGTCGGTTTCGACGTTCTCGAAGCGTTTATCGATGCGTCGGAATTCTGCAGAGATGTCATCGAAGCGCTTGTCGATCAGTTCGAAGCGCGCATCGACGAGGGCGAAGCGTTCGTCCATCCGCTCCTTCAGGTCGGCGATGCCTCTGTCGGTCGGTCTCTCTTCCATCGTCTGCATAAGCATAGCGAAACTTATCGTCTGCGTCAGACGGGTGCGCGAGCGCGCGGGAGGCGTCCGCGGGCAGCGGATGACAGATCGGCTGCGATGCCCTAGCGTTGGTTGAGACCGGAACGTACCTAGATAGACATCGGTACAAGATTGGAGGTGGCGATGAGCCCGGATGGAGAATCAGCCCCAGACAAGTTCCGCATCCTCTGCGTGGACGGAGGCGGGATCAGGGGTTTGATCTCAGCCCTGGTGATCGCGCGGATCGAGGGGCTCCTGCGCGAAAGGGACGGCGACGGCGCCCGCATCTCCCAGTACTTCCACCTTCTCGCCGGCACCTCGACGGGCGGCCTGATCGCGCTGGCGCTGACCCGTCGCGAAGCGCCTTCGGCCGACCAGCTCGCCGGCTTCTACACCGAAGACGGGCCCGACATCTTCGACCGCAGCCTCGCCTGGAAGCTGCGCAGCGGCTGGGGGACGCTGGCGCCGAAATACAGCGGCGAGGCGCTGGACGAGGCGGTGCGCAAGCGGCTCGAAGGCTGGCGGCTCGCCGACGCGACCAGGGATCTGGTCGTGACCGCCTACGACATGACCAACCGCAAGCCGTTCTTCTTCAAGCGCTGGAAAGCGCAGGAATCCGAAGCCGAGAACTTCCCCATCGCCACCGCCGCGCTCAGCACCGCCGCGGCGCCGACCTACTTTCCCAGCCAGACGGTCGACGGTCGGGCGCTGGTCGACGGCGGCGTCTTCGCCGCCAACCCGACGATCGCCGCGATCGCCGAGGCCCTCGGGCGCGAACAGGACCCGCCGGCGCAACCGACGCTGGAAGAGATGCTCGTCGTTTCGATCGGGACCGGCGAGTTCAGCGAGGGGTTTGCGCCGGGAGACGTCCACGACTGGGGCACGCTCGACTGGATCCGGCCCCGCAGCGGCAACGAACCGCCGATCCTCTCGGCGATGCTCGGCGGCTCCTCCGACGGCACCGACTACTGGGCCCACATGCTGCTCAACCACGCGCCGGGCAAAGGGCGGCCGAAAGCCGAGGAGATCGGCCGCGGCAAACGCTATTACCGCTTCCAGGTCCGGCTCGCCAACGCGATCGAGATGGACGACGCGAGCCCGGCGACGTTGGGGAAGCTGCAGCAGCTGGCCGAAGAACTGATCGCTGAGCGCAACACCGAAATCGAAGAGATCGTCGCCCGGCTGCAGCGTATCTAGCGGAGGAACGAGCCGGGCCGAGTTATACTCTGGCAGTATGACTCAGCGGGTTGGAGCAAAGGGCCAGGTCGTGATCCCGAAGGAATTGCGGGAGCAGGCCGGGCTGGGGCCGGGGGCCGACGTTGATTTCGAGGCCGTCGGCGATGGCATCGTCATCCGCAGGGCTGACCGTCCTTCCTCCCTCCGTGGCCGGTTCGCCAAGAGCGGGATGGCTTCGCGTCTACTCGAAGACCGGCGCAACGAGCCACGCTAGCTGGGGGTCACGAATGAAGCGCTGCCTCGACTCCTGGGCTGTACTTGCTTGGCTGGACGGGGAGGGACCGGCGGCAGGGATGGTGGAGCGGACGGTCAAACGGGAACGGCCGGCGATGAGCTGGATCAACCTGCTCGAGGTTCACTACCGCACGATCCGAGACCACGGCCGCCAGGAAGCCGACCAGGTCTTGGACGAGTTGAGGCCGCAGATCAGGGAGAGACTGCCCGGCATAGCCACGATGAAGTCGGTCTCGTCGCTGAAGGCAGAGCATGCCATCGCACTGGCCGATTGCTTCGCTATCGCACTTGCTGCCGAAGAGGAAGCGGAGCTGCTGACGGGAGACCCGGAGATCATCGACCGGGCCGATCAATTGCCGTGCAAAGTCGTGGACCTCCGCGCGAGCAGCTGATCCCGCTGTAGCGCTTAGTGAAACAGAGTGGCGAGACCCGGATTCGAACCGGGGACACCACGATTTTCAGTCGTGTGCTCTACCAACTGAGCTATCTCGCCAGGCGCGCAACGGGTGCGCGAAAGGAAGGCTAGCGGGAGCGGGGGTAGCGGGGCTGATTGCATGGGGGCGTGGGCTGGGCTCGGGCAGCGTTGGGGCTGGTGGCCGTCGTGGCGGCGGGGGCGCTGCTGGTCTCGGGCGGGTCGGGGT
>DASUWV010000137.1:0-10005 GCA_036378275.1 Solirubrobacterales bacterium
CGCTGGCCCCGGTCGTGCCGTCGATCGGGCGACGGCTGGGCGTCGTCCTCCGCCAGGACGAGCTCGACGGCGTTGCGATCACCTTCGACGACGGCCCGCACCCGCACGGGACGTCCTCGGTCCTGGAGACGTTGCGTGAGCACGGCGCCGAGGCGACCTTCTTCCTCGCCGGCGAGCAGGTGGAGCGGCGACCGTCCCTGGCCGCCGAGATCGTCGCCGCCGGGCACCGGGTCGAGCTGCACTGCCACCGCCACCGCAACCAGCTGCGGCTGACGCCGCGGATGCTGCTCGAGGACGCCGAGCGGGGACGGGCGGCAATCGAGGAAGCGACGGGCCAGGCGATCGCCGATTACCGGCCGCCCTACGGGATCTTCAGCGCCTCAGGGCTGCACGCGATCCGCGGCCGCGGCTGGCGCCCGGTGCTCTGGTCCAAGTGGGGGAGGGACTGGGACCGGCGGGCGACGCCGGAGTCGATCACCCGTCGGGTGACGGCCGGCGTCGGCGCCGGAGACGTCCTGCTCCTCCACGACGCCGATTACTACAGCGCCTCGGGCTCCTGGGTCCGCACCGCCGCGGCTCTGTCGAAGATCCTCGATCTGCTCGAGGCGCGGGGGCTGAGGTCGAGGCTGCTGCGCCGCGGCGGGGCGGCGACGACCGTCCACTGATCGCAGCCGGCGAAAGCTTCGTCGAGGAGTTGGGCCATCGTGCTGCGAGGCCGATCCTGGTCGAAGATCTGCTTGGACATGAACCTCTCCGTCCTGTAGGGGGCGTGCCAATGCTCCCCCGCCCGTCGGACGAAAAATACGCTCTGTGCAGACCTTTGGGAACGCTTGTTCGTTTTTGATCGTTAAGCCGAAGCCGCAAACTCGGCGATCTCGTCAGCTACCCGCGCCGGCTGGTCCAGAGGCACGAAGGTCTTTGCGTCGGGGATGCGGACGATCTCGGCGTTGCCCACTTCGCCCGCGAGGCGTTCGGCATAGGAGATCGGGAAGTACTTGTCGCCGGGGGCCCAGAGCAGACGGAGGGACGGCTTGGTCTCGCTCAGCTTTTCCGCCGCCGCCAGGGTGTGGCGCTTGTCCATGCCGGCGGTGAACTTCTTCAGGTCGTGCATGACGCCGCTGTCCTTTGCGGCGGGTTCCATCCAGGAGGCGATCAGGGCGTCGGGGATCTTCGTCTTCGCGAAGGGCTCGAAGGCGCGCCGGGCGACGGCTGGGATGCGGAACGGGGCCGAGAGGACGAGCATGCCGCCGGGCAGCTTCGCCAGCGGCGGCATCGCCTTGAAGATCCCGGGTGGGAAGTTCTCGTGGGTGTCGCAGTTGGTCAGGACGAGGCGGCCGATTCGCTCTGGATGGTTGGCGACGAGGACCTGCGAGATGGCGCCGCCGGAGTCGTTGCCGACGATCGTCACGTCCTCGAGCGCGAGCTCGTCGAGGAAGTCGGCGATCAGGCGGGCGACGCCGGGAGGGGAGAGGTCGGCATCGGGGTTCATCGCAACCTGCTGCGCTCCCATCGGCCAGTCGGGCGCGAGGCAGCGGCAGCGGTCGGAGAGGTGGCCGACCACTCCGCTCCAGAGCCGGCCGTCGACCAGGTAGCCGTGGACGAAGACGACGGGTTTGCCGCTGCCGGCCTCGCGAAAGCGGACCATCCCCGCCGGAAGCTGTACTTCTTTGCGCTCGTCAGCCATCGTGACCTCCTTTTCGTGAAGCCTGAAGGTAACATACATACTGCATGAATGTAAGAAGGACCCAAGCCGAACGCACCGAAGCCACGCGAGAGGCGCTGATCGCCGCCGCCCGCCGGCTTTTCACCGAGCGCGGCTACGAGAACGTCGGCACCGAAGAGATCGTCCGCGGCGCTGGCGTCACCCGCGGCGCCCTCTACCACCACTTCGGCGACAAGGCGAGCCTGCTCGAGGCCGTCTACGGGCGGATCGAGGCCGAATCGACCGAGCGGGTCGCCCGCGTCGTCCTCGGCTCCGAGCTGCACAGCCCGCTCGACGCGATGAAGGCGGGGATCGTCGCCTTCCTCGAGGAGTGCGCGAAGCCGGAGCTGCGGCAGGTCGCCCTCCACGACGCGCCCGCCGTCCTCGGCTGGGAGCGCTGGCGCGAGATCGGCGCCGCCAACGGGCTCGGCCTGATCGAAGCCAGCCTCGGGGCGGCGATCGAGGCCGGCGAGATCCGCCCGCTGCCGGTGAAGCAGACCGCGCACCTGCTGATGGGCGCGCTCGACGAGGCGGCGATGGTGCTGGCCCGCGACGAGCGCCCGGAGGCGCGGGCGGAGGTGACCGAGGTCCTCCAGGGCCTGCTCGACGGCTTTGCGGTGCCGAATCGCTAGCTCCGCTCGGCATCGCTTGCGCGGTTCTCTAGACTTGTTCGAGATGAAGGCAGGAATCCACCCCGAATACACGCTTGCCAACGTGCACTGCTCGTGCGGCAACCAGTTCTACACGCGGTCGACGCAAGCCGACCTGCACGTCGAGCTCTGTTCCGAGTGCCACCCCTTTTACACGGGCAAGCAAAAGCTGGTCGACACCGGCGGTCGAGTCGAGCGCTTCCAGCGCCGCGCCGCCAAGCACAGGGCTGGGAAGTAGCCCGTGAGCCCGCCGTCGGGCTCGGCACTGGCATCCCACGAAAACTCCTCCCCGAACGGAGGAGACCCGCTGCGCATGCCCGACGGGGCGCTGGTCGCCAAGCGCGACGCCCCGGTCGGCGGCCAGGCCGTGCTCGAGGGCGTGATGATGCGCGGCGTCTCGGTCTGGGCCGTCGCGGTGCGCTCGCCCGAGGGGCAGATCGAGGTCGAGTCCGAGGCGCTCGTTCCCTGGGCGCAGCGCCACCGCGCCTGGCGCCTGCCCGTCCTGCGCGGCGTCATCGCCCTCGGCGAGTCGCTGAAGATCGGCTTCAGAGCGCTGGCGATCTCGGCCAACGCGCAGATGGACGAGGACGAGGAGGGCCAGAAGGAAGAGATCGGCGGCTGGGTCTGGGGGCTGACGATCGTCCTCTCGATGCTGCTGGCGATCGGGCTCTTCTTCGTCGTCCCGGTCGGCCTCACCAGCCTGATCAAGGACAAGCTCGGCTCGCCGTTCCTCTTCTGGCTGGTCGAGGGGCTGCTGCGGACGGGGATCTTCATCGGCTACATCGCCGCGATCAGCAAGATGCCGGACCTGCGGCGGGTCTTCGAGTACCACGGGGCCGAGCACAAGACGATCTCCTGCTACGAGGCCGAAGACGAGTTGGTGCCCTCGCGGGCGAAGCTCTACTCGCGCCTCCATCCGCGCTGCGGTACCAGCTTCCTGCTGATCGTGATGGTGCTGGCGATCTTCGTCTTCGCCCCGATCGGGCTGCCGGCCTGGTACTGGCTGGTGGCCTCGCGCATCCTCGGCATCCCGCTGATCGCCGGCCTCTCCTACGAGGTGATCAAGTGGGCGGGGAAGAACCGGCGCAAAGCCTGGGTGCGGGCGATCATGTGGCCGGGGCTGATGCTGCAGAACCTGACCACGCGCGAGCCCGACGAAGAGCAGCTGGCGGTGGCGATCGCCTCGCTGAACGCGGTGCTGGCGCGGGAGACGCCCGAGGAGGCGGCGAAAGGCCCCAACATCGAGATCGTGGCGTAGCCGCTCTTCGCGGCGGCTCTAGTCTTCGCAGCATGATCGAGCAGCTGGTCGACCAGATCGAGGCGCGCTTCTCCGAGCTCGAGGCGCAGATGTCGGACCCCGAGGTGATCGCCGACCGCGAGCGCTACGCGGCGGTGGGGCGGGAATACCGCGAGCTGCAGCCCGCCGGCGAGCTGGCGGCGCGGTGGCGGACCCTGCGCGACGACCTCGAGGGTGCGCGCGAGCTGCTGGTCGAGGGCGAGGACGAGGAGCTGCGGAAGGTGGTCGAGGAGGCGCCGGCGCAGCTGGAGGAGCTGGAAGAGGAGATCCGCCTGGCGATGGTCGAGCGCGATCCCAACGACGCCAAGAACGTGATCGTCGAGATCCGCGCCGGCACCGGCGGCGACGAGGCGGCGCTCTTCGCCGGCGACCTCTACAAGATGCTGACCCGCTACAGCGACGAGCTCGGGTTCTCGACCGAAGTGCTCTCGCAGTCGGCCTCCGAGGCGGGCGGCTTCAAGGAGGTCACCTTCGAGGTCAAGGGCGAGGGCGCCTACTCGGTCTTCAAGTTCGAGGGTGGGACCCATCGCGTGCAGCGGGTGCCGGAAACCGAGTCGCAGGGCCGCATCCACACCTCGACGGCGACGATCGCGGTGCTGCCGGAGGTCGAGGAGGTCGAGGTCGAGGTCGACCAGAACGACCTGCAGATCGACGTCTATCGCTCCTCCGGGCCCGGCGGGCAGTCGGTCAACACGACCGACTCGGCGGTGCGGATCACCCACAAGCCGACCGGGATCGTCGTCTCGATGCAGGACGAGAAGTCCCAGCTGCAGAACCGCGAGCGGGCGATGCGGGTGCTGCGGGCGCGGCTGTACGAGCGCGAGCTGGCCGAGCAGCAGGCGAAGATCGCCTCCGAGCGCAAGGCCCAGGTCGGCAGCGGCGAGCGCTCGGAGAAGATCCGCACCTACAACTTCCCGCAGGGGCGGGTGACCGACCACCGGATCAAGCACACCTCGCACAACCTCGAGGGGGTGCTGGCCGGGCAGCTGAGCGAGTTCACCGACGCCCTGTCCGCCGAGGAGAAGCGGCAGCGGCTGGAGGCGGCTGCTTCAGCCGCCTGAGCGCCGTGGCGACGATGGTCGGCGCACCCGTTCGCGAGGCCCTCAACGCCGCGGTCGAGGCACTGAGTGCGGCCGGCGTCGAAGACCCGCGGCTCGACGCGGAACTGCTGCTGGGTGAGGCGATGGGGTGCGAGCGGGCTGCGTTGATGGCCGGTAGCGAGGCGGAGGTGCCGCCGCCGGCGGCGCGGCGGTTCGGCGAGATGGTGCGGCGGCGGCTGCGGCGCGAGCCCGTCGCCTACATCCTCGGCCGCAAAGGGTTCCGCCACCTCGATCTGGCGGTCGACTCGCGGGTGCTGGTTCCGCGGCCTGAGACCGAGCTGCTGGTCGAACTGGCGCTGGAGCTGCGGCCCGCGCGGGTGCTGGACCTCGGCACGGGCTCGGGCGCGATCGCTTTGGCCGTCGCGGACGAGCTCCCGGATTGCGAGGTGGTCGCGACCGACACGTCGCCTGGGGCGCTCGAAGTGGCACGGGCGAACGCGGAGCGTCTGGGGCTGGCGGACCGTGTGCACTGCCTCGAAGGCACGCTCCCTGCAGACGGCGAGTTCGATCTGATCCTCGCCAACCTCCCGTACGTCGCCGAGCGCGACTGGCCCTCGCTCCAGCCCGAGGTCACCCGGTGGGAGCCGCGCGAGGCGCTGCTGGCCGGTCCCGACGGCCTCGACGCCTATCGCGCCTTCATCCCAGAGTGCTCCCATCATTTCTCCCGCTATGCGACGCAAATGAAGGGAGCGCTTGCCGTCGAGTTAGGTGAGGGGCAGACGCCGGCGGTGGTGGAGCTGTTTCGCGAGGCCGGCTTCGGCGAGATCGAAACGCGGCGCGACTTGGCGGGGATCGAGCGGGTGGTCTGCGGCCGGGTAAGGGAGGCGGGATGACCGAAACAGTCCAGCTCCGCAGCGGCGAAGCCGACGTGGCGCGCAGGGCGCTCGAACGCTGCGTCTCCGGCGGCGGCGTCGCCGTCTTCCCTTCAGACGGCCTCTACGGGCTTGCCTGTGACCCGCTCGACGCGGCGGCGATCGCCAAGGTCCACCGGCTGAAGGGGCGCGACGACGGCAAGCCCTCGGCGGTCATGTACTTCTCGCCGCTGGCGATCCGCGAGTTGCTGAGCGGGCTCGGGCCGCGGACCAAAGCGGTGGCCAGCGCTCTGCTGCCGGGGCCGGTGACGCTGGTCGTCGCCAATCCCCAGCGGCGCTACCCGCTCGCCTGCCGCCAGGACCCCGAGCGCCTCGGCATCCGCCTGATCGGCGGCCCGCTGGCGGGGACGATGTGCCCGGTCTTCCAGACCTCGGCCAACCTCAGCGGCGAGCCGGCGCCGGGTCGCTTCGAGGACGTGCCGAGGTCGATCGTCGAGGGGGCCGACCTGGCGATCGACGGCGACGAGCTGCCGGGGCTCCCGTCGACCGTGATCGACGTCGCCTCGATCGACGAGGACGGCAGCTGGCGGATCCTGCGCGACGGCGCCCTGTCGCCGGGCGACGTCACCAGCGCGCTCGCCTCGGTCGGTCTCGACTAGCAGCCGGTGTACCCGGGGTAGGGCAGGCGGACGCGGACGTGCGAGGTGTTGTCGTTCTCGTTCGACTCGAAGAGGTGGTGCTTGGGGTCGACCGTCATCCGGTAGACGAAGCAGCCGCGCAGGCCGGCGACGTTGATCCACTGCCTCGAGTAGGTCGCAGGGTAGATGTCCGACCAGCCGACCGAGGTGCCGAGAACGTCGTGGTGGATGAAGGGGTCCTGCCTGCAGCCGGGATAGTGGCGATAGGAGGGGGAGCGGCGGCCGGGGCGGGTGCGCTCGAGGTCCCGCAGGCAGTAGTTCAGCTTGGGGCTGGTGCGGAGGACGGGGCCGAGGGTGCCGTCCTTGCGGACCCGCAGCAGCTCGAAGCGCGCCAGCTGGTGGACCTTCCAGTAGGAGCCGCCCCAGTAGGCGCCGACGTCGGTGAAGTGCAGGGTCGCTTCGGTCGAGAGGGTGATGTGGCCGCCGCCGCGCTTGTAGATCCGCTGGTTGACGCGCATCGAGCGCCGGCCGTCGCGCCGGCCGCGCAGCTCCATCGGCCCGCGGCCGCGGCTCTCGACGTCGCTGGTCGCCCGCAGCAGCACGTGCCCGCCGCCGGCATGCTGGACGTACAGCTCGCTCGGCTTGGCGATCCGCAGGTCGGGGCAGCGGAGGTGCCTTGCCTGCGGGCCTTCGCAGGGATTTTCCACCGCTGCCGCGGCGAGGGCCGGCAGCGCCAGGAGCAGCGCCGCGGACGACAGGAAAATGCGGGCTCTCACCGCCCCCAGACTATCCCGGCCCATTGCTATGGTCGCCGAGATGCCGCAGCTGCCGGATGACTTCCAGACCGCGCCTCTGACCGAGGTCGACCCCGAGATCGCCGGCGTCCTCGACGCCGAGCTGAACCGCCAGCGGCGGACGCTGGAGATGATCGCCTCGGAGAACTTCGTGCCCCAGGCGGTCCTCGAAGCGGTCGGCTCGGTGCTGACCAACAAGTACGCCGAGGGCTATCCCGGCCGGCGCTACTATGGCGGCTGCGAGGAGGTAGACGTCGCCGAGCAGCTGGCGATCGACCGGGCCAAGGCTCTGTTCGGCGCCGAGCACGCCAACGTCCAGGCCCACGCCGGCGCCCAGGCCAACAACGCCACCTACATGGCGCTGATCGAACCGGGCGACACGATCCTCGGCTTGGCGCTCGACCACGGCGGCCACCTCAGCCACGGGATGAAGCTGAACGTCAGCGGCAAGCTCTACAACCCGGTCCCCTACCACGTCAGCCGCGAGGACCTCCGCGTCGACATGGAGGAGGTCGAGCGGCTGGCGAACGAGCACCGCCCGGCGCTGATCGTCGCCGGCTGGTCCGCGTACCCGCGCCGGCTCGACTTCGCCGCCTTCCGCGCGATCGCCGACTCGGTCGGGGCGAAGCTGATGGTCGACATGGCCCACTTCGCCGGCCTCGTCGCCGCCGGCGAGCACCCAAACCCGGTGCCGCACGCCGACGTCGTCACGACGACGATCCACAAGACGCTCTGCGGGCCCCGCAGCGGCATGATCCTCTGCCGCGAGGAGCACGCGAAAGCCGTCGACAAAGCGATCTTCCCCGGTCAGCAGGGCGGGCCGCTGATGCACACGATCGCCGCCAAGGCGGTCGCCCTCCACATCGCCGCCGGCGACCAGTTCAAGCAGCGCCAGCGGCAGACGATCGCCAACGCGAAGGCGCTGGCGGCCGGGCTCGAAGACGGCGCCGTCCCGGTGATCACCGGCGGCACCGACGTCCACCTCGTCCTCGTCGACCTGACCCCGACCGGACTCGACGGCCAGACCGCGGAGGACCGGCTGGAGGAGGTCGGGATCACCGTCAACCGCAACGCCATCCCCTTCGACGAGCGGCCGCCGATGAACCCCTCGGGGCTGCGGATCGGCACCCCGGCGCTGACCACCCGCGGCATGGGCGAGGCCGAGATGACGGAGATCGCCGAGGTGATCGTCGCGGCCCTCGGCTCCGACTTCGAGTCCTCGAAGGCGGACCTGCAGGCCCGCACCGGCGCCCTGATGGACCGCTTCCCGCTCTACGCCGAGCTGGCCGCGGCCGTTTAACCCTTGAAGGTGTGGGTCGACATGAGCGCCCCGGCGCACGTGCTCGTGCTGCGGCCGATCATCCAGCGGCTCGAAGCCGAAGGCCACGCGGTCGAGGTCACCGCCCGCGACTACGCGCAGACGCTGGCGCTGCTGGAGCTGCACGGGGTGCCGCACACGCAGATCGGCCGCCACGGCGGCGCCTCACGGCTGCGCAAGGCCTACCGCCTCGCCGGCCGCAGCGCCCAGATGCTGGCGTTCGGCCGCGGCAGGCACTTCGACCTCGCCCTCGCCCACGGCTCCAACGACCTGGCGATCGCCGCCAAGACGCTCGGCATCCCCGAGGCGAACATGCACGACTACGAGTACGCGGTCACCCAGCACCGGATCGGCTGCCGCCTCGCCAAGCGGGTGATGTTCCCGGACTCGGTCCCGCTCGAGCGCTTGCGCCGCTTCGGCGTCACCCCCGAGAAGTACTTCCCCTATCCCGGCCTGAAGGAGGAGTACTACCTCTACGACTTCGAGCCCGACTCCGAGGCGCTGTGCAAGCTCGGCGTCGACGAGCAGCGGGTGGTGGTGATCGTTCGCCCGCCGCCCGACGTCTCGCTGTACCACCGCAAGTCGAACCCACTCTTCCCCAAGGTGCTCGACCGCCTCGGCCGCGATGAGGGCGTCCACGCCGTGGTGCTGCCGCGCACGCAGGCACAGCGCGAGTTCATCGAAGGGCTGCGGCTGCCCTCGCTGATCCTGCCGCCAGGCGCGGTCGAGGCGCAGAGCCTCGTCGCCCTCGCCGACCTCGTGGTCTCCGCCGGCGGGACGATGAACCGCGAGGCCGCCGCCCTCGGCACGCCCGTCTACACCACCTACGGCGGCCGCCTCGGCGGGGTCGACGAAGCGCTGATCCGCTCCGGCCGGCTGCGGCCGCTGACCGACGCCCGCGCGGTCGAGCTGCAGAAGCGGACCGCGGAGGCGACGCCGGTGCGCCGCGATCCGTCCTTCCTGGTCGAGACGATCCTAGGTACCGTCGGAGCTTCACCATTGCGCGAAGAGCCTCATCCCGTAACGCCTTCCTGAGCGACCTGCCCGAGGCCGGGCCCGGCCTCGAAGAACTCGTCGCGCCCGCGAAGGAGGGCGACCCCCGGCCGGTCGACGCGGTGCTGCGGGCGCTCGACGTCCTCATCTCCGCCTCGGTCCTGCTGGTGCTCTCGCCGCTGTTGGCGCTGATCGCGCTGGCGATCGCGATCGACTCCGGCCGCCCGGTCCTCTACCGGGGCGCCCGCGTCGGCCGCGCCGGGCACCTCTTCTGGATGTACAAGTTCCGCACCCTGAAGCCGGACGCGGAGACGCGCCTGGGCCCCTACTACGGCGAGGAGCTGACCCGCCGGACCGAGGAAGAGCGGACCCGGATCGGCGGTGTCCTCCGCAAGACCCACCTCGACGAGGTCCCCCAGCTCTGGAACGTGCTCCGCGGCGACATGGCGATCGTCGGCCCCCGGCCGATCCGCCCCGCATTCTTCGCCGAGCTTTGCCGCGAGATCCCCCAGTACTGGCAGCGCCTCGTCGTCCGCCCCGGCGTCACCGGCTTCGCCCAGACCCGCATCACCCGCGAGGAGAGCTGGGCCGACAAGCTCGCCCACGACATGGAGTACATCGCCGACCGCTCCGTACCCCTCTACTTCCAGGTCCTGCTGGCGACGGTGAACAAAGTGCTCGGCCGCGGCCCGGCGATCACG
>DASUWV010000138.1:0-5361 GCA_036378275.1 Solirubrobacterales bacterium
GAGCGAGCCGAGCGAGGAGGCCGTCTTGCCGGCGGCGAGCACAAGCAGAAGCGGCCGGTAGCGGACCACGTCGGCCTGCGCCACCAGGCAGATGCCGGTGATCACGACCATGTAGGCGAAGGCCAGCGCCAGCCACAGGTCCTCCTGCGTGTGCGGCGCCCGGTTGTGGTTGCCGAACCATTCGCCGACGTCGGAGATCACGTCGAGGACGCCGCTCGGGACCGCGATGAAGAGGATGCCGACGACCGCGAAGGAGACCGCCAGCAGGCGCAGGTTGAAGACGACGAATCTCTCGGCGCGCGGACCCTGCATCGCGGGCACTCTAACTGGCTGGGCAGCCAGTCGCCACTGGCGCCTAGAATCGCCGCCATGATCGAGCGGGAGCAGGTGCTGCACGTGGCGAGGCTCGCCCGTCTTCGGCTTTCGGACGAGGAAGTCGAGCGGATGGTCGGCGAGTTGTCGGGGATCCTCGAGCACGTCGACCGGATCGGCAACCTCGATCTCGAGGGGGTGGAGCCGACCTCGCACGTGGTCGCGCTGGAGAACGTGCTGCGGGCGGACGAGCCGCGGCCGAGCTGGCCGCGCGACATCGTCCTCTCCCAGGCGCCCGAGCCGCAGGACGGCGCCTTCCGCGTCCCCTCACCGCAGGCCGAATAGATGCGCGACCTGCTCGACTTGAGCGCCGTCGAGGCGCTGCGGCGGATCGAGGCTGGTGAGCTGAGCGGCGACGAGCTGTTCTCCGCCTACGTCGAGGCCTCGGCGGGCGATGAGCTGGGCGCCTACCTGTGGCGCGCCGAGCCCGGCAAGCCCGGCTGCGCCGGTCGCGGCGATGGGCCGCTCGCGGGGATTCCGGTGGCCGTCAAGGACATCTTCTGCACGGAGGGGGTCGAGACCACGGCCGGCTCGCGCATCCTCGAGGGGTACCTCCCCCCGTACACCGCCACCGCCGTGCGGCGACTGACCGACGCGGGCGCCCGGGTCCTCGGCAAGACCAACATGGACGAGTTCGCGATGGGCTCCTCGAACGAGAACTCCGCCTTCGGGCCGGTGCTGAACCCGTGGGACCGCGAGCGCGTCCCCGGCGGCTCCTCCGGCGGCTCGGCGGCGGTCGTCGCCGGGCGCCTGGCGCCGTGGTCGATCGGCACCGACACCGGCGGCTCGATCCGCCAGCCCGCCGCCTTCTGCGGCATCGTCGGCCTCAAGCCCACCTACGGCGCGATCTCCCGCTACGGGATGATCGCCTTCGCCTCCTCGCTCGACCAGTGCGGGCCGCTGACCCGGACCGTCAGCGACGCCGCCCTGCTGCTGGGCATCCTCCAGGGAAAGGACCCCTGCGACTCGACCTCGGTCGGCCTCGACGGCGGCATCTCCCTGCCCGACCGCGAGGACCTCTCCGGGCTGCGCTTCGGCGTGCCGGCGGAGCTGGCGCGCGACGCGGTCGACTCCGGCGTGCGCGAGGTCTTCGAGGCGACGCTGCGGAGGATCGAGGGCCTGGGCGGCGAGATCGCTGAGGTCTCGCTGCCGAGCGCCGAGCACGGCATCTCCGCCTATTACGTGATCGCTCCCGCCGAGGCCTCCTCGAACCTCGCTCGCTACGACGGCGTCCGTTACGGGATGCGCGAGGGCGGCGACGGCGACCTGATCGAGATGTACGAGACGACCCGCTCGCAGGGCTTCGGGGCCGAGGTGAAGCGGCGGATCATGCTCGGCACCTACGCGCTCTCCTCCGGCTACTACGAGGCCTACTACGGGCAGGCGCAGAAGGTCCGCACCCGGATCGCCGAAGACTTCACCACCGCCTTCGCCGGCGTCGACTTCGTCGTCACCCCGACGGCGCCCTCGGTGCCCTTCAAGCTCGGCGAGAAGACCGGCGACCCGCTGGCGATGTACCTGAACGACTTCTTCACCGTGCCGATGAGCCTCGCCGGCATCCCGGCGATCTCGATCCCTGCCGGGCTGGCGGAACCCGAAGGCGGCGGTCCCCAGCTGCCGGTCGGCTTCCAGATCGCCGCCCCCGCCTTCGCCGAGCAGCGCCTGCTCGACGCCGCCTACGCGCTCGAGCAGGGGATCGGCTTCGACGCGCGCCCGGGAGGCGGCGATGGCTGAGCTCGAGGCGGTCATCGGGCTGGAGATCCACGTCCAGCTGGCGACCAGGACGAAGATGTTCTGCGGCTGCGAGCTCTCCTTCGGCGACGAGCCGAACGTCCACACCTGTCCGGTCTGCCTGGCGCACCCGGGCGTGCTGCCGGTGCCGAACGAGCAGGCGATCCGCTACGCGCTGCAGATCGGCCTGGCGCTCGAGTGCGAGATCGCGCCCTGGTCGATCTTCCACCGCAAGAACTACTTCTATCCCGACAGTCCGAAGGCCTACCAGATCAGCCAGTACGACATCCCGATCTGCGGCGCCGGCCGGCTCGGCGAGGTCCGCATCCACCGCGCCCACCTCGAGGAGGACGCGGCGAAGATGGTCCACGTCGGCGAATCGGGTCGGATCCACGGCTCCGGCGCCTCGCTGGTCGACTTCAACCGCGGCGGCACGCCGCTGGTCGAGATCGTCACCGAGCCCGACCTGCGCGGCGCCGCCGAAGCCGCCGAGTGGGCGCGGCTCCTGCGCGAGACCGTCCGCCAGCTCGGCGTCTCCGACGTGAACATGGAGGAGGGGAGCCTGCGCGTCGACGCCAACGTCTCGGTGCGGCCGGCCGGGAGCAGCGAGCTCGGGACCAAGACCGAGCTGAAGAACATGAACAGCTTCCGCTTCCTCCAGCGCGGGATCGAGGCCGAGCTCGCCCGCCAGCGCGGGCTGGTCGAGGCGGGGGGGACGGTGACCCAGGAGACCCTCCACTTCGACCCCGCCAGCGGCACCCTCACCCCCCTGCGCTCGAAGGAGGAGGCGCACGACTACCGCTACTTCCCCGAGCCCGACCTGGTGCCGCTGGCGCCGACCGAGGAGATGCTGTGCGAGGCGAGAGAGGCGCTACCCGAGCTGCCCGCGGCGCGGATCGAGCGCTACCAGCAGGAGCTCGGGCTGGCGCACGACGTAGCGCTGACGCTGGCGACCGACCCGGAGACGGCCGGCTACTTCGAGGACACGCTGAGCGCCGCCGACGGCGCCGAACCCAAGGTCGTCGCGAACTGGGTCACGGGCGAGCTGGCCGCAGCCCTCCGTCAAGCGGACGTAGAGGGCGGCGCCACCGCGTCCAAGGTCACCCCCGAATCCCTGGCCGCTCTGATCGCCCTGGTCCAGGAGAAGAAGATCTCCCACGGAAGCGGCAAGACCGTCCTAGCGACCCTGGTGGCCGAAGGCGGCGACCCCGCCGCGATAGTCGAGCGCGAGGGCCTGGCTCAGATGTCCGACTCCGGCGAGCTGGAGGCGATAGTCGAGAAAGCGATGGCCGACAACCCCGACGCCGTAGAGCGAATCCGCGAAGGCAACAACAAGGCCATCGGCGCCATAGTCGGCGCCGTCATGCGAGAGACCAAAGGCCGCGCCGACGGCGGCGAGGTCAACCGTCTGATTCAGGAGAAGCTGTAGTTGGGTTCATGCGGGTTCCGAATCGACCCCAGCTCCCGCATATCACTAAGGAGTTCATCTTCCAATACCAGGACGCGATTCGAGAAGATGGCCTTGGGAGCGCTTTTGCATATCCGGCCGGAGGAGACCGAGAAAAAGACCGTATTTGCGAAAAGGCAGGTCCTCAAGCTGGTTAGAAGACCCGGTTTTCTTTCAATTGTTCGCCTTGCGAGAGGATTTCCGTCCGCTCAGAAGCTGATCATGGCTATGGCCCGCTAGATCAGCGGGAGGAACATACGCCCCCTGAACCCCCACCCAGGGTGAAGGCCAGGGGCGCGGTTCCTAACTCGAAAGGAAGGGCTGAAGATGGCCCTTATGAGGTACCAGCCGGGAGCTGCCGCTCCTGGCGATGGGATGTACATCCTCGTCGGCCATTTTGGCGAACCTGTCGGGGTTCCCATGTGGTTTGACGTTGATGCGAAGTTGCCGTTCGCGGTTGTCGGTACCGAGGTTGCTCATCCGCTCTGGTATGTCCAGGTCGGCGAGGAAGCTTCGGGGCTGCTTGCGGCGTAGTGCTCGGTCCGTAGTCCTCGATCTGTTTGAGGGCTGCGGGCCTTTTTTCCTGAGGTGCAGCGAGCCATGCCCGCTACGCGGGGAAGAAGTTGATCGGGTTGCCAGAGACATTGTGATTTTCGCTCCGTGGTCGGGACCGGAGCAACAACCGTGCATGTAGCTACATGCACGGAGCAGGATGCTAGGTGCATCGGACAGAATTTGTCGTAAACCTTGACGCTTCCCCTGTGGCAGTTTTATGCGGCACTGGGAACGGTTTCTGAATCGCTTAAAAAGATGCGGCAGCGGTTTGCAACGTTTAACGGGCTTCTTCACGCGTTTTCCTGAGCCACCGCTTTAGATCGCGCTTTAGCGTGCATCGTTCCGTTAGTCAATGTCGCATTGTTTACAGCTCGGGCTTCACGTCCTAACTTCGGCAGATTTCCCGCTTCGGTTTCAGTTGTAGCTACAGGCGTAACTTTGTAACACGTTGTTACAAGCGTGCTAGGTTGGAGCTATGGCCTGGAACGTGGTGATTGCTGGTGGCGGCTTCGGCGGCGCGGCGGCGGCGCGGGAGTTGGAGCGGGTGATGCCTAAGCAGTCGGCTCGGCTGGTGCTCGTCAACGAGACGAACTTCGCGCTCTACACGCCATTTCTGCCGGAGGCGGCTGCCGGGACCTTGGAGCCGCGGCATGTGGTGACGCCGCTGCGGGAGATCTTGAAGCGGACCTATCTGCGGATCGGGTCGATTGTGGCTCACGACCCCGAGGCGAAGACGGTGATGCTGCGGGCCAAGTACGGGCAGTCCGAGACGCATCCTTATGACCAGCTGCTGCTGGCGCTCGGGTCGGTCTCGCGGGTCCTGCCGGTGCCGGGGTTGGCCCAGCACGCCGTCGGGTTCAAGAGCCTCGCCGACGCGATCTACCTCCGCAACCACGTGATCGAGACGCTGGAGGAAGCGAACGCGACCGAGGACGCGGCCCGCCGCGAACAGCTGCTCACCTTCGTCTTCGTCGGCGGCGGCTACGCCGGGCTGGAGGCGCTGGCCGAGCTGCAGGACTTCGCCGCCGACGCGATGGACAACTACCCGCGCGCCCGCCTGACCGGGATGCGCTGGATCCTCGTTGAGGCCGCCGAACGCGTCCTGCCGGAGATCGACGCCGAACTCGCCGACTACGCGGTGCAGGAGCTGCGCGGCCGGGGGATCGACGTGCGGCTGGGCACCCAGCTCGAGGAGGTGACCGCGGACAGCGTGCGGCTCTCCACGGGGGAGACGGTCCCGACGCGCACCGTGGTCT
>DASUWV010000139.1:0-27471 GCA_036378275.1 Solirubrobacterales bacterium
CGTCGCATCGGAGACCGCCAGGGTGCGGGCGCCGCGATGCAGGGCGAGCTTCATCGCCCGCAGCAGCAGCGGGTGCGCGCGACCGGCCGAAAGCGTGATCACCAGCGTGTTCTCGTCGATCCGGCCGAGGCGCTGCAGCGACTCGCCGCCGGTGCTGGCGACGATCTCGGCGCGGATGTCGAGCAGGCTGAGGGTGTGGCGCAGGTAGCTGGCGAAGAAGGCCATCTGGTCGACGCCGACGATGACCACGCGCTGCGCTTCGGCCAGCGCCGCGACCGAGGCGTCGACCTGCTCGGGGGTGAGCTTGCGCGCGGTTTCCTCGAGGTTCGAGTAGTCAGCGCTGAGCGATCCCTCCATCTCGGAGTGGTCGAAGGAGAAGAGCGCGCCGCCGTTGCCGGCGCTGCCCGCGATCGTCGTCCGGTACTCCTCGATCGCCGCCTGCTGCAGCTCGGGATACCCCTCGAAGCCGAGGGCCTGGGAGAAGCGCACCACAGTCGAGGACGAGGTGCTCGCTCTCCGGGCCAGCTCCTCGGCGGTGAGGAAGGCTGCCTCGTCGAGGTGGTCGACGATGTAGCGGGCGACATCCTTCTGAGAGCGTGAGAACTCGTCGAAACGCTCCTGGATGTAGTCGGAAAGGCTCTTGAGTTGGGGGGACTTCGTCGCGGTCTTGGTCACGGCGGTCCATTTCGCCGAACCTCACACTTTCCCTTCCGGGTTCTGGTTGGATTCTTGGAAGATGACTCTCGAAGAGGCGCTGCGCCTCACCAACCGCAACATGATCGCCTTCGACCTGGTGCTGGGGAGCGCCGCGATCGCCGCCCCCGCCGCGACCCTGAAGGCGCTGGGCCACGACGAGCCCTCGCCGGACGCGAAGCACCTCTTCCGCCGCTGCGGGCCGATCTGGCTCACCTTCGCCGCCGCCCACCTCGTCGCCGAGCGCCGCGGCAGGCCCGGCGACTGGCAGACGCTCGCCTGGCTGCGCGGGACGGAGATCGCCACCGACGCCCTCTGGTCCGCCTCCCCCGCGGTCAGCCGGCCGGGGGCGAAGCTGGGCCTGCAACTCGCCGGCGTCGCCAACCTGGCGATGGCCGCCGGCTTCGCCTGGATGTCGAGGCGCTGATGGCCTCCTTCGAGGGACAGCCGAGCATCCGCTGGAGCCTCACCGGCGTCAACGAAGAGGGCGACGAGGTATGGCTGATCCGCGGCATCGCCCGCAAGCTCTACCACTGCCCCGGCTGCCACGGCGACATTCCCGTCGGCGAGGAGCACACCGTCGTCCAGTTCGTCCGCCGCCTCGGGGGAACAGACCATCACCACTGGCACCGGCGCTGCGCCGAAGAGCTGCTGATCCCCGAGCTCGGCAACCTGAAGCGGGTGCCGGCCGCAGAGTCGAGCCAGTCGAAGCTGGAGGCGAGAGGGCGGCGCCCCGCCGGCCGCCGCGGACGGCGGTGAGCTTCACCCGGCGGCTCGCCGCCACCTACGTCAGGATCGGGCGGACCTACCGGGGCTGGATGCCCTCCCTCCTGCTCCTCTCGCTCCTGGTCTTCCTGCCGCTCGGCCTGCTCGACGCGCTCAGCCTCCAGGTCGACGTCGACTCGCTCGACCTCACCAGCGGGATCAAGGTGACGGCGCTGGTGCTCGCGGTCGGCGCGGTGACGATGACCGGGCTGCTCGGGGAGATCTTCTTCAGCGGCGCGATCGCGATCTCCCTCACCCATCCCCACGGGGAGCAGCCGCCGACGCTGCGCGAGATCGCCGGGCGGATCAAGTACGGGCGCCTGATCGTCGTCGACGTCGCCTTCGTCGCGATCGTCGCCCTCGGGCTGCTCCTGGGGTTCATCCCGGGGGTCCTCGCCTTCATCTTCCTCGGGCTGGCGGGCCCGGTCGTCGAGATCGAGGAGCGCTCGGCCGGCTCGGCGCTGCGGCGCAGCTTCCAGCTCGTGCGCGGCAGCTTCTGGCTCGTCTTCTGGGTGATGGTCCCGATCGAGCTGTTCGGCGACGCGATCGGCGGCGGCCTAGCCAGCTTCGTCCACCACCGGCTCGGCGACACCTTCGTCGCCACCTGGCTCGCCGAGGCGCTCTCGAACGCGGTCCTCTCGCCGGTCTTCGCGGTGGCCGCGGTCCTGCTCACCGTCGAGCTGATCGCCACCAGGGAGGGCGCGGCGCCGCCCCTGCACCCGGCTCCGGTGACGGCGCCGGTATGACCACCGCCTCGATCTTCAGCGACTTCTGGAACCGGCTCGAAGCGCACGACGAGGAGGGGCTGTTCCTCGTCCTCGTCGGCTTCATCCTCTCCTTCGCCTTCATTCGCATGAGCACGCGGCTGCAGCGCAGCCCCCGGGTCTCCTGGTGGCCGGGCAGCCTCGTCACCGACAGCGGCGTCCACCTGCACCACCTCGTGTTCGGGATCGTGACGATGATGGTCGCCGGCGCCGCCGGCTTCCTCGCCTTCGGCCGCACCCCCTGGACCGAGATCTGCGCCTTCGCCTTCGGCGTCGGCGCCGGGCTGACGATCGACGAGTTCGCGCTGTGGGTATACCTCGACGACGTCTACTGGGCCGAGGAGGGCCGCAAGTCGATCGACGCCACCGCGATCGCCGCCGCCGGGATGATGCTGGTGCTGCTTGGCTTCACCCCGCTGACGATCGAAGACGGCTCGGTCCAGGCCGTCCTCGGCACCTTCCTCAGCGCCCTGGTCGTCTTCGTCCTGGTCGCGATCTGCTTCCTCAAGGGCCGGCTGCTGCACGGCTACGTCGGCTTCTTCGTCTTCCCGGTCGCGGCCTACGGCGCCTGCCGCCTCGGCAAGCCCGACTCCGCCTGGGCCCGCCGCCGCTACGGCGAGCGGCGGCCGAAGAAGCAGGCCCGCGCCGAAGAGCGCTTCCCGCCCGACCGCCGCACCGACCGCTTCAAGAACGCCTTCCGCGACATCGTCGGCGGCAAGCCGACCAAGGGTCTGGAGGCGGCGCGCCAGGAGGCGATCGCCGCGACCCGCGAGGCGAGCGAAGAAGTCCGACAGCGGGCCGAACGCGTCACCCACTCCGGCGAGAGCGACCGCGAATGAAGCGCATCCGATTTCTGCCACACACTGGTGTGTCGAAAATCGGATGCGCTACCGATTCGAACGCAGGCGCCGCTCCAGGTTAGCGCGGACCGCGGGCCACTCCTCATCGATGACGCTGTAGTAGGCGGAGTCGCGCCGGCCCACGTCCGGGACGAACATGTGCTTGCGCATCACGCCCTCGAACTGGGCGGGCAGGGCGGCGAGCGCGTTGCGCGAGCGTTCGTTGCGAGCGTCGGTCTTCAGCTCGACCCGGACGCAGCCAAGCGTGTCGAAAGCGTGGCCGAGCATCAGCAGTTTGGTCTCGAGGTTGACGCCGATGCGCCAGACCGAGGGGTTGAACCAAGTCCAGCCGATCTCGACGACCCGGTCGGGGCGGCGCACCGCCATGAAGCGGCTGCTGCCGACAACCTCCTCGTCGGCGCGCCGGCGAATCGCGAACACTCCTTCGCGATCCTCCACGGTTGCTTCGAGCGAAATGTCGAACCAGCCGTCGAACATTCCCCGATCCCCGCCGAGGTGCGCGAGCCATTCCCAGATCCGCTCGTCCTGCGCCGCCTCCCAAAGCTCCTCGCGGTGGCGCTCCGCGAGCGGCTCGAGGGTTACGAGCGATCCCGAGAGCTCGGTCGCGAGCGGTGCGAGTTTTGGTTGATCTGCATCCATAAGTCACACCGCCCGACGGAGGGTCGAGCGGCCCGTCCGCTCACTCCCCTCCCGGCTTAGTCATAACTCAACCCTAGTCGCAGTTTTAAGCACTTATCGAGCACCTAGACTGGCCGGGGGATGAAACGTCGGCTCGGCATATCGATCCTGCTTGCCTCTGTGGCGCTGGTCGCCGTCGGCAGCTCCCACGCCGACGTGTTCCAGCGCGGCAACGTCCGGGTCAAGTTCGACGCCGGGTTCGACCCCCATGCCCTGCCGCGGCAGACTCCCGCGCCGATCGAGGCCCACATCGAAGGCTCGATCGCCACCACCGACGGCAGCCACCCGCCGCCCCTGCGCTGGCTGGAAATCGAACTCAACCGCCACGGCCAGCTGACCACGGCCGGGCTGCCCGTCTGCTCGGCGCCCCTCCTGCAGTCGACGACCACCGAACAGGCGCTGGCCCGCTGCGGCCGTTCCGTGGTCGGGCGCGGCGACTTCGAAGCCGAGGTCTCGCTAGGGGGCGACGTGCCGGCTGCCGGGAGGATCATCGCCTTCAACAGCCGTATCCAGGGCAAAGCGGCGCTGATGCTCCACTTCTTCGCCAGCGTCCCCGTCCGCTTCACCCTGGTCGTGCCGCTGCGGATCGTCGACCGGAGCAAAGGGGAGTTCGGAACCCTGCTGCAGACGCGGGTGCCGAAGCTGGCCGGCGGGCTCGGGTCGATCACCCGAATCGACCTGACGATCGGGCGCCGCTATTCCCACCGCGGCAAACGACTCAGCTACCTGTCCTCGGCATGCCCGGCGCCGGCCGGCATCGGGCTCGCCCTGTTCGCCTTTGCTCGCGCCAGGTTCCGGTTCGAAGGGCATCCGGAAATCCGTTCGAAGCTTGCCGATACCTGCCGCGTCCGCTCCTAGCCCGCGATTCGAGCTCATCCGGCCCGGTCTGATTCACTGGCACTCAGGTTGCCCAGCGAACACCGGGAGTTGGAACAGATGGAGAGAAACATCCGTGGCCTCGGCGCCTTCCTCACCTTGATCGCGATCGTCGTCGGCGGCGTCGCCTGGTCCGGGTGCGGCAGCAGCAACGACGAAACCAGCACCACCAACCGAGCCAAGCAGGAAGTCCAAGAAGGCACCAAGAAGGCAAAAGAAGCCCTCAAGCAAGGCGCCGAGGAAACCAAGAAGGACCTCGGCGAAGCCAAGGAAGAAATCGAACAGAACCTCCACGGCAAGACCAGGCGGAAGGTCGAAAAAGCCCGCGAAGAAGCCGAAAAGGGCGTCGAAGAAGGCCAGGCCCAGGCGGAAAAGGGCGTCGAAGAAGCAAAGGAACAGGCGGAAAAGTACCTGCCCTGATCGCGCCTCAGAAGCGGGTCAGCACTGGAGGTCCTCGGTGGCTTCGATGCTCTCGCCGAGGATCTCCACCGCCCGGCCCATCAGCTCCTCGGAGATGGTGAAGGGCGGGGCCAGGCAGATGATGTCGTCGAGCAGGCTGCGCGTCAGCAGCCCTAGTCGCCGCGCCTCCACAGCGACACGCCGACCCCGCTCCGCCTCGACCGGCCAGCGCTGCCGGGTCTCCTTGTCGGCGACCAGCTCGACCCCGACCATCAGCCCGGCCTGCCGGACCTCGCCGACGTGAGGGTGGTCGCTAAGCGGCGCGATCTGCCCGGCCAGGGCCTCGGCCCGCTCCCGCACCTGCCCCAGCAGATCCTCGCGCTCGATCGCGTCGATGGCCGCAAGGGCCACGGCACAGGCGACCGGGTGGCCGGAGTGGGTGAAGCCGTGCATCAACACGCCGGGCCGCGCGGCCGGCTCCCGCAGCTCCTCCCAGATCTCGTCGCCGGCGATCACCCCGCCGAGGGGGATGTAGCCGCTGGTCACCCCCTTCGCAAAGGTGATCAGGTCGGGAACGATCCCTTCGTGCTCGCAGGCGAACCAGGTGCCGGTGCGGCCGAAGGCGGTGATCACCTCGTCGACGATCAGCAGCACCTCGTGGCGGGTGCAGATCTCCCGCAGCCGCCGCAGGTAGTCGGGCGGCGGCACGATCACCCCGCCCGACCCGAAGATGGGCTCCACGATCACTGCGGCGACACGGCCGGCATCGAGCTCTTCGATTTTCCGCTCGAGCGCCGTCCCGGTGCAGACCGGACAGGTCCGAGGATCGCAGGGCACTCCAGCCGAACAGCGGTAGGAGTAGGGCGCGGGAACCTCCTCGATATCAGGCGCCGTCACGCCGAAGCCCTTCTGGTAGGGCCGGAGTCGCGTCGCGGTGGTGGTCACCCCGGTCAGCCCGTGGTACCCGCGGTCGTGTGCGAGCACGACTGACTTCTCCGCCCTGCCCCGGCGAACCCAGTGCCGGCGCGCCAGCTTGATCGCGGTCTCGTTCGCCTCGCTGCCCCCGGAGGTGAAGAATACGCCGTTGAGCCCCGGCGGCGCCAGCTCGGCGATCCGTTCGGCGAGCGCGATAGCCGGCGGCGTGGAGACTCCGCCGAAGGTCGCCGCGTAGGGCAGGTCCCGCAGCTGCCTCGTCGCCGCCTCGATCAGATCCTCCCGCCCGTGCCCGAGGTTGACCGACCAGAGACCGGCCATGCCGTCGATCAGGCGCCGGCCGCTCTCTGCAACCAGCTCGCAACCTTCACCTCGCACAAGTACCAGGGGACCCATTTCCGGCAGGCGCGAGTGGTCAGTCAGGGGGTGAATCAGATGCGCTAGGTCACGCGCTACATAATCCGGTGCAAAGGTCACTTCCACTCAGACTAGCGAAAGTGGACATTCTGTCTATACCTCTGCGCTGCTCCTGCGGCCAAGCGGGCTCCGGGGGGCCTCCTCGGGCGGCACCGAGCAGATCGAGTACCAGTGAAGGAGCGCAAGTTGGTGGGCGACCCGGTCGACCTCGGCTTCGTCAGCGGAGACCGGAAAGGTGGAAAGGATCGCCTCGATCATCGCGTAGGTGGCGCGGACGCCGAACTCGAGATCGATGTCCTCACGGATCAGGCCCGCCGACTCGTCCGCCGCATGGACAGCCATGATCCACCCCAGCATCGAGTCGTCCGCCGCTTTGTTCGCCTCCTCCCAGCCGGATCCGCGCAGGTTCCTGGCCACCGCGACGATCGGCCGCAGGTCGGCGTTCTTCACCCTCCAGGCCAGCGCCTCGCGCACCATCTCCTGGACCAGGTCGAAAGAAGTCTGGCCAGAGCGGGCATTTTCCCTGAGTTTCTGCGGGATCTCGGCATAGCCGACCATGTAGTCGCGAATGATCTCGGCGAGGATGTCCTGCTTGTCGTCGAAGTTGTTGTAGACCGTGGCTCGCGCCACCTGCGCTGCGCGAGCGATGTCGCCCATCGAGGTCTCCGAGAAGCCCCGCCGGGCGAACAGTTTCCGGCTCGCTTCGAGGATCTTGATCCGGGCGCGCGGCTCCCCCCGTCGCGGCCGGGTCATCGTTTACTCCTCCCACGACGACTGGTCAAGCCTTTCACATAAGCGAGACTATCCAAAGTAAGCGACATCCCCCTCCTAATGCACCTCTTCGGGAAGCTCGTACCAGCGCACTCTCTCCCCTATTCGTGACCTCAGCTTCCAGCCCCGCGTCTTGGGGACCATGTCCAGTTCCTGACGGAGGCGCCGCAGACGGTCGGCTACCACCTCCCTCGCATCGAAACCCGGCAGCTCGAGGGCAAATCCCTCACTGCGCTCGGCAACCATTCCCATGGTTCGCCATAACCCCCAGTCCGATGCAGCCAGTTCGGCGATATAGGTGGAATCAACGCCGCTGTCATCGTTCGTCAGATCGTGATCGGCGAAGATCGCGCAGAGGTCGAGGTAATCCTTTTCGTTGGTCTCGACGATCTGCAGCTTCAGCACGGCCAGATCCGCCAATGGAAGAGTCAGGGGAACGAGGCCGATCCGTCGCTTGAGGTCGATTCGGTGGCAGAGGTTCGCCTCGTTGAGGAAGACGTCCAACTGCCTTTCGTTACGGGGGTCCCAGAAATAAAGACGCCGGTGACCGTGAAGGATGTTGAACTCTTTGTCACCCGCGTAGCCGAGGGATTCCAGTAGGTCCACCAAATCTTCCTTGGCGCTGCTCACCGAGGCGAAATCGATGTCCGCGTACTCGCGAGCAAGCGGAGGCCTGCGGCTGCTGGGGCAGAGAATCGCGATTGCGACCCCGCCCATCACCCGCAGCGGAACCCCCTCCTTGGAGGCGATTTCCGCAATTCTTCTTCCCTCCGCGACTGGATCGGCGACCGGTTCCACGTTGCGCCGGCCCTACTCCGGCGGAATCTCCGACGCCAGCTTGTCGACGTCGACGCCCTGCCGCGACCGAGCGGCGCGGGCGCCGAAGAAGGTCGCGAGGGAGGCCACGAGAACGATCGCCGCGTCGCGGAAGAAGTGACTCTTTTCGATGCCGAGATCCGGGTAGCGCATGTATATCGCGAACAGCCCGGTCAGGAGGATTGCGGCCAGCCCCCCGGCCCAGGCAACCACCGGCAGACCGAGCAACCGCCGGGTGGTGGCGGAAGCGCGCCAGGCGTCCGGTCGCCGGTAAGGCAGCAAGACCGCGGCAATCCCCAGCAGGATCATCGTTACGAACTGCATCAGAACCGCCTCGATCAGCACTTCGTAGAAGCTTTCACCGTTCTCCACCGCCCATCCGAGGACGGCGATGCTGAGGATCACCGTGAGGGCAATCGCGTAGTTGGGCGCGTGGGTGCGAGGAGATACCTGCGCGACCCGCGACGGCAGCAACCCGTCGAGCGCCCAGGCGAAGAAAGTGCGGACGGCGATCGTGACGTTGGGAATCATCAGCAACGGATAAGCGGCCGCGAAGGTGATGAACAGCCACCACGTCAGCAGGGTGCTGCCACCGGCGATCGAGCCCAGGAACGTGTAATAGGGCGGCGCAGCGAAGGGATAACTCGAGGATTCGTTGATGCTGAGAGCGTTGATCGCGACGAAGAAGTCGTGCCCGAACTTGCCGAAGAAGAGAATCGCGAGGATCACCGCGATCACGATGTGGACGGTGCTGGCCAGTCCCATCACCTTCATCTGCGTCGTATCGCGAGCGCGGCGCACCTCGCCGGAGATGTAGATCGAGAGCCAGGCGTAAAGGGAGAGGCTGGAGATGGCTGCCCAGACCGGCCAGGTGTTGTTCATACTGAAGGCCGGGTTCAGGTCGATCCCTTCCTTCCGGGCGTTGGCGATCACCGAGTGGTAGGTGTCGCGTTCACCGGTGATCGAGCCGGCGAACTGGTTGAAGCTGTGTATGAACCCGCTCTGGCTCTTGAAGAGCAGGACGAGGAAAACGGTTCCCAGCCCCAGCATCATCAGGACCCAGAGGCCGTTCATGATCCGGGTCGTCCAGCGCCAGCCGCCGGCCAGCAGCAGCGAGGAGCCGACGATGACCAGCGTACCGAGCCCGAACTGCCAACCCTTGCTGGTGGCGAGGTCGTTGCCGGCGGTGACGAGGGAGTGGTGCCCGCTGACGAGTCCGACGGCGGTCAGCGACGGGCCGAGCGCGACGGTCACGAAGGCGAGCGCGATGAACGCGATCGAAAGGATCACCCCAGCGGTCCAGAAGAAGGACGACACCAAGCCGATAACGGGATGGGTCACGCGACCTACGAGGACATAGTCACCTCCGCTGCGCGGGATCGCGGAGGTGAAGAGGCCGTAACAGACGGAGATGATGATCGCCGTCACCAGCGTCATCGCGAACCCGAGCCAGATCGACCCTCCGATGAACACCCCAAGGGTCCAGAAGATCGACACCGCAATCAACACCGACGTCGGCTGCCCCGCCATGTTGAAGACGAAGGTGGAAAACGGCGAGACTTCTCTGACCAGCCCCGTCGCCTTGCGTGCGTAGGTCCCGTGCGGGGCGGTCCCTGCCGCCGGTCTCTCCCTCAACTCAGCCATGTTCCCTCCCTTTCCCGGTCAGCCTGACACCAGGTAGTGGTTGACGACGCGCTCGGGCGCCAAGTGAATTAAGCATCCGTCCAGGTGACCGCTGCCGTAGTCGGAACCTGGGTTTATGGCGACCGTGCGGCCGATCTTCGTCACACCCTTGCTCTCGTGGATGTGACCGTGAAGGCTCAGCACCGGTTGCGTCTCTTCGATGATCTGACGAACCGCTTTGCTGCCGGTGGGGACCTCGTGCGGTCGCCCACCCTTGGTGACGTAGCGCAGATCCTCGTCGACCTCGAAGGCGGTGTCGAGGCTGCTCTCCCAGGGCGGCACGTGGACGTTGAGGATCGCCCGCCGCGGAGCCTCGAGCTGATCGGTCAGCCGCTTCAAGCGGTCGTAAATCTCGTCCTCGCCGAGCTCCCGCGGCGTGTGCCAGGGAGTGGGGTTCGAGTAACCGAATGAGACGAGCTCGTGCGGCCCAAGCGCCTCCACCCTCTCGTCGCAGGCCACGACGCTGACGCCACTGGAGAGGACCGCGTCGATCGACCATGGGTCGTCGTTGCCGGGGATCACGTAGGCGCGGACGTCGGTGTCGGCCAGCCGCTCGTCGGCCAGCTCCACCCAGAGCCGCAGCTCGTCCAGCAGCGCCTCCTCGAAGACCTCGTCGCGGCGCTCCGCGTCCTCCGCCAGCCGCCGCGCCTCCTCCGGCCCGACGATCAGGGGATACATGCCGTTGGTGGAGATCGCCTGCTGCATCTGGTCGAGCTCCTCCGCCGTGCGGGCCACGCGCAGCTCGCCGATCACGCGGGCGGTGTAGGAGCCGTCGCCCTCGCGGACGATCGGGACCAGCGCCTTCCCGGTCAGGTCCCCGCCCATCACCAAAGCGTCGGCGGGGTAGTGCGCGGCCGCGTTGACGAACTTCTTCCAACAGACGCGCGAGCCGTGCACGTCCCCTGCGTAGAAGATTCGAGTGACATTTTCTTTCGCGCGCTTCCTGAACATCTTTCCCCGGTTTCCTTCTCAGATCATGCGCTATTTCGAGGACGGCTCCACGGCCGGCTCGGAGGCGAAATTGGTCACTTTGTCTTCCTGCCCGGCAGCGAGGAGCTCCCGTCTCATCAGGCGCATCGAAGCCTCCGCGTCGTGGGTGGCGAGGAGGCCCGCGGCGGCGAGGATGTAGTTGGCGTCAACCTCGAAGACCGGATTGCGGGGAGCCAGCGAGCGCGGAGCACGGCGGGAGAGGGCCGCCCGGAGGATCTCGGGCCCGTCAGATCGATGGACGAATACCCCACCGGTACCGAAAACCAGCTCGACCTCCCGCAGATCCGGGCCGTCGCGGACCAGCGTCGGCGGGCCGCCGTCGTTGCGGCTGAGGAGCATCGTGCCGCAGTGGCGGCGCAGCGCGTGGGCGGCGCAACCGGTCGCGAGCAGGCGGTCGAGCTCCGCCTCCTCGGCACTCTCCGGAATCCACTGCGAGTCCTCTGAACGGAGGGCGACACCTCGTCCAATCGCCGCCTCCTCCAGGCCCGTCTCCGCGGCGATCCAGCGGCCGTCGGCGGCGAGCACCCCCGGCGCGCCGGAGCGCAGACCGAGGTCCCCCTCGACCGTGCGGAGGGTCGGGGGCGGCGGCAGGAGAGGGTCCTCGATACCCGGCGCCGCCGCCTCCACGACCCGCGTCGAGTGGACGTCGGTGGTCGCCCCGCCGACGTCGATCACCATCACGTCGCCCACCCCAGCGAGCTCCCCGGTGCCGCGGGAGAGCAACCGCGTCGCCTCCAGCACCGCCTCCGGCGTCGGCATCCGCACCATCCGCTCGAACTCCGGGCTGGCGCTGAGGCCCTTGCCGCCGATCACGTGCTCGAGGAAGGCGCGCAGGATCGCCTCCCGGGCGGGCTCGATCGCGATCTTGCCGAGCTCCGGCATCACGTTGGTCGCCACCTCCGCCGGCGCCCCGGCGCCACGGAGCAGCGCCGCTGCCTCCTCGGCGACCTCAGAGTTGCAGGCGACGACGAAGTAGGCCTCGATCTTCGCCGCGGCGAGGCGGCGGGCGTTCTCCAGGACGAGCTCCGTCTGGCCCCCGTCGGTGCCGCCGGCGAAGAGGACGATCTCGGGGCGCGCCTCCCGCAGCTCGTCGAGCTGCTCAGGCTCCAGCCTTCCCGCCAGCACCGTGCCGACCCGCGCGCCGGCGTTCAGCGCCGCCTGCCGCGCCGCCGCCGCGGTGAGGTCGGCGACGAGGCCGACCGCCGCCACCCTCAGGCCGCCGCCGGCGCTGGAGGCGGCCAGGGCCTCTTCGACCTCGACCGGCTCGCCGGCCGCGGCTTCGGCGGCCCCGAGGGCGGCCGCGTAGCCCTCCATCAGGTCGGTGCCGATGCTGGTCGGCGCCTCGGCACGCCCCAGCAGCCGCCCGTCACCGGGCTCCACGAGGCTGAGCTTCGTGTAGGTGCTGCCGAAGTCGGCGAGCGCGAGGGCGCGCACGCTAGGCGACGACGCTCCCGGCGCGGCGCTCGATCAGCGCGTCGACGAGGCGGTCGATGGTCCCCGGCGTCTGGATCCCGGTGGCGTTGAGGTCGGCGCTGACGTCGCGGGGGACGTCGGAGCCGTCGACGTCTTCGTTCAGCACGCCGCCCATGAACACCGGCACCTCCCCCACCCCGGCGCCGTCGAGCTCCCTCATCAGCAGCTGCCCGAAGTTGCGGGCGACGCCGTTGTGGGTGCTGATCACGACCGCGTCGGCGTCGGTCTCGATCACCGCCTTGACGATGTCCTCGGGGTCGCGGTTGATGCCGAAGTCGATCACCTGGGTCCCCACCGCGGACAGGGTCGAGGTGAGCAGGAAGGGGGCGAACTCGTGCACGTCGGTCGAGGTGACGAGCACCTTCATCCCGCGGATCGCCTCCTCTTCGTGGCGGCCGCGGAGCTCGGCCAGCAAGCGCTCGCGCTCTTCCATCGTGCTCTTCACCAGGTCGGTTTCGAGGACCGGGCGGCGGCCGCGCGGGAACTCCGGGTCGGCCTCGCCGGCGCCGAACAGCTCCTCGCAGCGGGTCGAGCCGAGCCGTTTCAGCACCAGCAGCATCTGCGCCGGGTCGCGCACGTCGATGCCGGCGCCCGCGAGGCCCTGGATCACCGAGTCGAAGAAGCGGCGGCCGCCCGCGACTAGCCGGTCGCGCATCAGCTCGATCTTCGCCCAGTCGATCACCGGGTCGACCAGCGGCACGTAGTCGTCGAGGCGGCGGCTGATCGTCTGCACCGTCGCCACCTCCTCCCAGGAGGGGATGCGTTCGGTCTCGGTCACCGGGACCGCAATCGGCGCCGTACCGAGCCGGTAGCGCATGTCGACCATCTTCATGAAGAGGACGTCGGTGTTGAGGACGGCCATGTTGGCGTCGAAGTCGGGCGTGTTGCCGATCGTGTCCCCCTGGGTGTAGTTGAACGGCACCCGGTCGGGGTTCGCCGCCTCCAGGGCCAGCGTCACCGCCGACTTCACCACCGGGCTCTGGGTCAGCCCGCCCCAGGAGGGCGAGTAGGCGGCGCCGATCAGCTCTTCGCTGATGTAGCGCTCGACCATCGCCCAGCCGATGTAGTCGGCGTAGTCGTGGAAGACGCCCGGGTAGCCGTCCTCGAGGTAGGAGTCGAAGACCACCCCCTCGTCTTTGAAGGCGGCAAGCAGGCCGGCGCCCTGCAGCGTGGCCATCGTCTGGCCGACTTCGTCGTCCCAGTAGGGCCAGCGCCAGGAGTACTGGGAGAGGACGCCGATCGAGGTGATGCCGGCCCGCAGGGCGTCGAGCGCGTTTTCGACCGAAGCCGGGCTGCCGACGTTGTTGTCGGCGGCCTCGGGCTGGATCGGCACCGTGTGCGCCAGGTCCCACCAGTCCTGCTCGCTCATCATCACCGGCCCGGTTTCCTGCGGGGCCTCGGCGCGCTTGTCCTTCGGCAGGCCCTGCCGGCGCTCGGCGATCAGGTTGAAGCGGTCGGGCGGGCGGACCCCGCGCGAGAGCGCGTCTTCGTAGATCTGCCCCAGCGCCTCGCGGGTGTCAGCCCAGGTGGCGAGGCCGATGTTCATACAGGTGCAGGGGATGCCCTCGCGGCGGGCTTTTTCGCGCCACTCGCGCTCCGAGCGCACCCCTTTCTCCTCGCAGAAGAGAGAGCGGCCCAGCTCCACCTCGGCGGCCATCGCCTTGCCCTCCTCGACCGCTTCGCGGCCGTCGGGCAGGTCCGCCGGCAGCAGCGCACTCAGGTCAACGTCAAGCTCGGTCACTGTCCCTCCTTTCACTATCCCCACGGCGTTTCCCGGTCTAGAGCCTCGACAGCACTCCAGCCGTTCCTGATTAAGGACAAATCTACAGCGGTATGCAAGCCGCACCGAAAGAGACGGCTGGAGTCACTCGACCACCCGCAAGGTCGAGGGGATGTCCATCCGCCTGATCCGGCGGGCGCCGAGCAAGGGCGCCAGGGCCACGGCCGCAGTCGCGGCCCCGGCGGCGAAGAGGACCGAGCCGGCTGCCAGGTGGGTGATCATGCCCAGGTCGGGGATGGTGTTCGGCAGGGTGCTGTTGACGACGTAGCTCGTCAGCAGATAACCGCCCCCGATCCCGACGAGGATGCCGAGGAGCCCGGCGATCACGCTCTCGGCGACGGCGAGGCGCACCGCCTGCCCTGCCGGCACTCCGAACGCGAGCATCGTCGCGTTCTCCCGCCGCCGCTCGTCGATGCTGATGCTGGAGGAGTTGAAGGCGATCAAGAGGGCCAGGGCGAGGGCGAACCCCTCGACCACCCGCAGCACGCCGACGAAGTCGTCGAGCCGCTCGCGCACGAACTTCGTCGTCGCGGTCGCCTCTTCGACCGCGGCCACCGCCGGATCGTGAAACAGGTCCTTGGCGATCTGCTGGCTCGAGTAGCCGGGATGCGGGGTGACGGCGAGCTGATTGGCGCGGCCGCCGAAGCCGGCAGTCGCGGCGACCCCACGGTCCATGTAGGCGAACGTGCGGAAGGGATCGGGATGCAGCCCGGTCACGGTCAGGTGCACCTCTGACTCACCGCTTCGGCCTTTGCGCTGGTCCGGCAAGCGGACCGAGATCGAGTCTCCGACCGAGACCCCAAGATCTTGGGCGGCCTTTTCGGAGATCACGATCCCCGGCCTGGCGGCCGTCGGCGACTGCCCCGACGCGATCGTCGGCGCCCAGATCGGGCTCGAGAAGTCGAGCAGGGTGATCGAGGCGTCGAAGCTCTTCTTGCCCGGAGCCGAGAAGGAGACCGGCAGCACGAGCCGCGGTTCGGCCCGCGCGACCCCCGGCACCCGCCTGGCGGCCCGCAATATTGCGTGATCGCTCTCGAAGCCGGAGAGGCTGACCGTGATCCGCCGTGGGTTTCCCTTCGCGACCTCGGCTTCGCTGCGATCGACGGTTGCATTGAAGGAGTCGATCAGGCCCATGAAGGCGACGAGAACGCTGAGGACCGCTCCCAGCCCCAGCACCGTCAGCAGGGTCCGCCGCGGTGCCCGCAGAACGTTGCGCAGCGGCATCTGGGCGACGCTCGATCCCGGCAGGCGCAGGTGCTTGCCGAGCCGGGCGATGCCGCTCCCGCTTGCGGAACGGAAGCCGACGCGGATCGCCTGCACCGGAGTCTGCCGCAGCCCACGCCAGACCGGTATCGCCGTCGCGAGGATCGGCAACAGCAAGCCGATGACGGCGGCCCGGAGGAAGACGCCCGGCTCGAAGGGAGTCCGCATCACCGGCAGCGGCAGCAGGTCTTCGAGCACGCCGCGGAAGATCTCCCCCATCAGCAGGCCGAGAACGAGGCCGAGGACGGTCCCTACGACGGCTAGCTGAACCCCGAGCAGGAGCGGTCGAACCGCCAGCTCCCGCGGCGGCACGCCGAGCGCCATGCCGATCCCGATCTCGCGCCGCTGCGCTTCGACGATCCGCGTCGCCAGGTTGAAGGCAGCCAGCGCCGCGCCGGCGAGGATCAGGAAGCCAAAGATGTCGAACATCTCCTGATCGCCTTCGGCGTCCTTGTAGAGGATGCGGTGGGGGGTCTCTTCCCCCAGCGTCGTCACCTCGCCGCTGTATCCGGCCGCCTGTAGCGCCGTTTCGAGTTGCCGGCGGACCGTGCCGGGCTTCGCCCCGGGCTCGAGCCTGACCACGGCATCATCGACCGTTCGCTGCCCGGCAATCCCCTGCGCCGTGCGCAGCCCGGTGAAGATCGCGGCGAACTGCGCCTCCGCCCCTCCGAAGTCGCCGCCGCCGGGGCGGGTGACGAGGAAGAATTCGGGCGAGGCGCCGAGGCCTACGTAGCGCAGGCGCTGCCCCCCGGAGAGCCGCAGCACCCCGGTCGCGGCCAAGTCGTAATGGGAGGCGAAGCTGCGCTCGAGCACGGCAACGAGACGGCCTTCGTCCGCGACCCTCAGGGGACGCCCCCGTTCTGCGTAGACGCCGTCGATCCGCGGCCCGTTCGGACCCAGTGGCGCCCCGATCACTTCAGCCGGGACCAGTACCGGTTCGGCGCCGGGCCGGTTCACTTCCGCCTGAGTGGGAATTCGCAACCGCTCCTCCACCGCGGCCAGCCGCCGGGCGCCCGGAATTCCCTCGATCAGCCGCCTCAACCTTCCCCGGGGCGCCATCGTCCCCTCCGTCAAGGCGACCTCGAGATCGTGTGCGCGCAGCGCCGCATAGCTGGCGTCGTTGGAGGCGATCCGCCAGCTCTTCATGCTGCCGAGGCCGGCGTTGACGCCGATGCCGATCGCCAGCACCAGCCCGATCGCCAGCACCAGCGCCCAGCGACCGCGCAGGTCCCGCAGCGACCAGCGCAGCCAGAAGCCCAGCCGCGCCATCCTCACCACCGCAACTCGGAGATGTCGGCCGGACCGCCCGGGTTGGGCGCGTCGGCGACGATCCCGCCGCTCGAGAGCTCGATCACGCGGTGGGCGACGCGGGCTATCTCGCGGTTGTGGGTGACGACCAGGACGGCAGTTTCCTCGCTGTGGGTCTGCTCGTGAAGCAGCTCGAGGATCTGGACGCCGGTGCGGAAATCGAGCTCGCCGGTCGGCTCGTCGGCGAGCAGGAGCGGGTTGCTGGTGGCCAGGGCGCGGGCGATCGCCACCCGCTGCTGCTCGCCGCCGGAGAGCTCGTGCGGGAAGTGCTCCGCGCGGCGGCCGAGCCCGACCCGCGCGAGGGTCTCGAGCGCCGCCTCCCGCGCTTCGTCGCGGCCGCTGACGTCAGCGCCGAATTCGACGTTCTCCAACGCTGTCAGCGCCGGGAAGAGGTTGAAGGTCTGGAAGATGAAGCTGACCGTGTGGCGGCGGAAGGCGAAGAGCTCGCCGCGGGAGGCCCGGCTGATGTCCTGCCCGGCGATCCGCACCGTCCCCTCGGTCGGCGAGTCGAGGGCGCCGATCATGTTCAACAGGGTCGTCTTGCCGCTGCCGGACGGGCCGAGAACGACAGCGAACTCCCCCGTCTCGACCTTCAGATCAACGCCCTCCAGAGCGGTGACCGTCGACTCCCCCATCTCGTATCGCCGCGCGACCCCACTCAACTCGACCAGCGGTCCGGCTGCTTCCCGCCCAGGTCGGCGAGACGCCTTCTCACGCAGTTGCTCCATCGCCTCCGAAGCTATAAGCGCTAGGGGGCGATGGCATCCGTACTAACCCGTTGACGAGCTACCCCCGTCGACCGGAGGCAAACCGCTCGAAGGCCGCTTCGACCTCTCGCAGCAGCGAGGCGGGGCGGCCGGCTGCGGGCAGGGGATCCGCAGCCGGCCGTATTCCACTAGCCCCGGCGGGGGAAGTGCTCGCTCTCCTGGCTGGCTGACGCCGGAAGGGGCTTTGCGTCGCGATCTCAGCTTGATCGAGCACCAGGGAACAACATAGACCTGCAGGGGCCCTCCGTTAGAGTGGCTGAACCCGCCCTAGGAGGGGTTTCGGTGCCGGATTCGCCGGTAGAAATCCAAAAGATCCTCGATGCGCTGCCGGCGATGGTCGGCTATTGGGACCGGGATCTGCGCAACCGGATGGCGAACGCCGCCTACGTCGACTTCTTCGGCAAGTCACCTGAGGAGATGCGCGGCATCCATATCAGCGAGATGCTCGGGGCCGAGCTCTACGAGAAAAACCTTCCCTACATAGAAGGCGCCTTGGAGGGAGAGCCACAGCTCTTCGACCGCGAAATCCGCACTCCCTCGGGCGAGCGCTACACCCAGGCCTCATACATCCCCGACGTCGCCGAGGACGGGGAGGTCCGGGGCTTCTTCGTCCTCGTCACCGACATCACCGAGCGGCGGCGGATCGAAGAGGAGGTCGAGCACAGCCGGGCGCGTCTCGCCGAGGCAGAGCGCGTGGCGCGCCTCGGCAGCTGGGAGTGGGACATCGTCAGCAAGCGGATCAGCCTCTCCGACGGCTTCAGAGCGATATACGGGATGGAATCCGGCGAAATCGATGAGGAGTTCACGCCCGGCGAATCGAAATTCGTCTACCCGGAAGACCGCGAGCGGGTCGAGGAGGAAATCCGGCAGACGCTCGAGACCGGCGCGCCGATGGACTTCGAGTACCGGATCGTCCGGCCCGACGGCCACGTCCGCCGCCTTCACACCCGGGCCGAGCTGATCGCCGACGCCGAGGGAAACCCCAGCAGGATCACCGGCTCCGTCCAGGACGTGACCGAGCTCAGGGCCGCCGCCGAGGTCCTGCACCAGACCGCGGGCGAGGTGGCCGGCCGGGCCGCCGAGATCCACAGCCTCCCGATCCGTGGGCACGACGAGGATCTGACCAAGCTCCTGACCAGCCGCCAGATCGAAATCCTCGCCCTCGTCGCCGAGGGCCTCAGCAACGCCGAGATCGCCTCCCGTCTCTACCTCGGCGAGAGCACGGTGAAATGGCACGTCCGCAAGATCCTGCGGGCGCTCGACGTTTCCAATCGAGCCCAGGCGGTGGCGCGATACCTGTCTTCGAGAAACGCTTGACCAGGCGCATTCAACAATGCCTTGCATAATCAGTAGTTATGAAGTTTTTTATATCAATTGTCCTCGGGGCGCTCCTCGCCCTTCAGGTGAGTGCCTGCGGGGGAATAGAAAGCACTGCTGGAAGCAACTCAACTGCCACCCGCTACACCAAGACCGCCGAAAACGCGCCTGAAAGCCCCGATGAAGTGGCCCGTGCGAATGACTGGGGTGCCTTGAAGCGGTATGCAGGGCGGTACTCGAAGAGGCTGCTGATTCCGCATGGCGTGCATCCGACGCGAGTGGTGATCCGGGACCTCAAAACCGGCAAAGGCCCGGTCATCGCACCGAATGACCCCTTTTGGGTGGCTTATGTCAGCTTCGCCTATACGACCGGAGACCCGTTTGAACGCGTGTGGAAGCAGCCTGAGTCCCTGGTGTGGAACATCAACAAAGTGGTTGACGGCTGGTGGCCAGGCCTCCGCGGGATGCACGAAGGCGGCATTCGCGAGTTGATCGTGCCCTCGTCCTGGGCCTACGGAACCGGTGCTCTCGTTTATCTCGTGAATCTGAAGAGGGTGGAATCAACCTGAACGGCATGGGGCGGGCTGGACTCGAACCAGCAACCGACGGATTATGAGTCCGGTAAAACCTTGTCGCGCCCGTTCGCTCAGGCACGGATTGGGCACCTGAGTTGTTCTCCGTTGTGCCTCGATCTCGGCAGTTGGAGGCACGGTTGGAGGCACGGTGTCGGCGATGGGGCGGGCAGGATTCGAACCTGCGCACCACGGGTTATGAGCCCGGTGCTCTACCGCTGAGCTACCGCCCCTCGCCGCCGAACTTACCGGGCGACCTCTTCAGCCGCGACCGCGGGCAACCCGTCGCTGGCGGCTTCGCGCATCTTCTGCACCGCCTCCGTGAACTCCCGGGCTGCCGTCGTCTTCGGCATGTGGTGGACGTAGCGCATCGTCGTCTGAATGTCAGCGTGGCCCATGTACGCCTGCACGTCGCTGAGTGGCCACACCTGGACCGCCAGGGTGCCGAACGTGTGGCGGAGGTCGTGGAAGGTGAACCCTTTCTTCCCGGGGAACGCCTTGCGGTCGATGCCCGCCTCCGACATCGCCTCGTAGAGGGCGTCTCGGAAAGCGTCCTCGCCCAGCATTCCCCCGGTCGCGCCAGGGAAGACGCGATCGGCGGGAGCGGTGAAGTGCTCGCGCCGAGAAAGAGCGTCGAGCGCCCGGGCCGCGTCGTCCATGAGCGGGACCGACCGCACCTTGTCGGACTTCGGCGCCTTCTCCTCGCCGCCCGCCGGCATGTTCGAGCGGACCAGGATCGCGCTGTGACCGAAGTCGATGTCCCTCCACCGGAGCGCCCTGAGTTCACCCGTCCGGAGGCCAGTGAAGGCAGCCACCGTAACCGCCGACCTGAACATCTCGTCCTCGCAGGCGCGGGCCACCTGTTCGACCTGCTCGACCGTCAGGACGTTGAAGTCGCCGGATACCTTGACGCTGACCGGCTCGACGTCCACGGTCGGATCGCTCGGGATCCACTTCAACTTCTTGGCCCGCTTGAAGATGCCGCCGAGCATGACGAGGCGCTTCTGTGCGGTCCTCCTCGAGACCTTGCCGTCGGTGAGCAGCTTCGTCCGGTATGCCTCGATGCGGTCCTCCTCGATCGACTCGGCGGGCGTGTCGGGGCCGAACTCGGGTTTGAGCGCGCCGTTGGCTTCGTTGCAGTAGTCCCGCATGGTCGACGCCTCCAGCCCTTTCTCCTCCTCGCAGTAGCGCAGCCACTCGGCGATGCAGTCCGCCCAGGTCTTCCCGCTCCCGTTCGGCAGCGGCGCCTCTCCACGGCGAAGATCGGCCAAGCGTTCATCAGCCCAGTCTTCCGCCATCCGTTTCGTGAAGTAGCCATCCGGGGTCCGCCCTCGCGCGGCGCCGCCCTTCGCCCTTTTCCCTTCGACCTGCCTGGGCCACACGGGGCCGATCAGCTCGCTTCGATGAAGGTCCTTGCCACCCTCTCCCTGTCCATGCACGCGGTAGCGAAGGTAGAACTTGTCGCCACGCTTCCGCTCAAGAATCTGGATATGTCCAGTCACGCGGGCCATCAGCTTCCCCTCCCCCACAGGTCTTCGACCCTCTTGCCGACCCCACGGGCCAGCTTGATCGCCGTCGTGACCAGCGGCTCGGTGCCCTGCTCGGTGCGGATCACCGTGCGCCGGTCGACGCCGGCTCTCTCGGCGAGCGCGCCCTGCGACAGGTCGCGGTCTTCGCGGGCGACCCTGAGCGGGTGCGTCCCCTCGTCGTTACCCTTGGCTTGCATCGGTACCTCCAGTTCCGGTGCCGGGGCCGGGGCGTGCAAGCGCCTGCGGCCCGTTTCTGTAGAAGCCGGTCGAGCATAGCAGGGTGTGACGAGGTTGTCACGCATCCGGGCACAGAAAAGGGGCCGCGCGATCCGGGTAAGTCCCGGCCGCATCGGCCCCTCGTCGTGCTGGTCAGCGCGTCCCGCCGCCGATGCGAGCGAACCGCCAGCCTTTCCTTTTCCGCAAGCCGCCGGCCACCAGTCGCCGCCGGTTCGGCTTGCGCTTACGCGGACTGAGAAGCGGCGGACCTGTCGTCCGCAGCTCCAACCGATGCGGATACATCGGTCAGTCTCGCCTGCTCTTCGGGGCGAACCACGCCGGGCAGCTCCGCCATGCGTCCTCGAGGTCGAAGCCGACGATGCCGGTCACCTCGAATCCCTGGGCCTCGAAGCCCTGTTCTACCTGACGCGCCTCCTCGCTGTGCTGATCGGGGACGGCTATGACGCCCCGAAATCCTGAATCGTCTTTCGCCACGATGAACAACTGCATCGTCGGGGCGGTGTCCGCCACGGGCTCGATCGCCTCCGCGACCTGAGCTAGACCGTTGCCTGCCATATGTCGTGTTCCCTTCCTGGTCAGGACCGCAACGGGAACACGAAATGGTGCAATGACGTCCGAGGAAGCGGAGTAGCCTTCCCCCTCAGCCGTAGTCGCAGTGCCGTCGTGTTCCTGCGGCTCGGTTAGACGGGCGTTGGAGCTACCACTCCGGCGTCCGTCGCTATGTCCCTGCCGACTCTACACACAGGGTCAAGCGCCTGAGGGGGAAGGCGGTAATCGGCCGCCGGAGAAGTTGCCGGAATCCCTAACAGCGGTCAAGCGAATTTTCGAACCGCGCCGGGCCGATTGGTCTGCTGGCTATCGACCATTCGGTTTCGGCATGGGGAAGACAGCGATGTGCGAAGAGATGGCCATCGCCTCCTCCCCCGACTGGGAACGTCGCTCATCGCTTTCAGCTTGAATCTCAAGGGAGCGTTCGAGCGCCCGGTCCTGGTCCGCCACCAGGTCGAGGTAGCCCTGTTCGTCTAGCTGCAGGGGGGTCCTGCTGAGGTGGCGGTCGGTTCGCTCATCCAAGGAGCCCGACTCAAGCGCCGCTACGAAGTCCCCATTCATGCAGGCGATGATGAAGGCGGAGAACTCTTCGCGCTCCTCCCGGGTCAGCGCCTCCAGGTTCCACACGGTCGGGCGTTGGACAGCCCGGAAGAAGTGCTCGGTGGCGCCGCGGCGCTGCTTCGTATCGACTTCCTCCACGAGCCCGTACTTCTCGAGCACCCGGACATGGTGGCTGACGTTTCCGGGCTTTGGCTCGCCGATCGCCTTCGCGATTTCCTTCGGGGACGCCACCCTTTCCGTGAGGATCGTCAGGGCCTTGATCCTCACGGGATGCCAACCAGCTTTCAGCAGCCGGGTCGTCGCCTTGACCTGGCGGGATTCAGTAGTTGCGGGTGTCATCTCGCTTGTCTCCCCATCTTCCCCCCAAGTACTCCTGAGCAATCGACACCGGCTTTATATCGCAAGCGCGCATCGGCTCAGACGAATGGTCGGGAGAGCGGCACAAACCCGTGCAGGTTCGACCGCTCTCCCCTACGGGCCTATGCCGACTTCGAAACAGAGATAGCCGGCACGGCTGCGGTCTCGATTGCCTTCACGTCCATCACCCCCCTTCCGTTTTCTTTTTGCATGGTCTGTGACCCGCCGACCAGTCGGTCTAGGTCATGGCACAAGAAAGCCCCCGTCAGCCGGAGCCGAACGGGGGCGATAAGCCAGGACCGGCGAGCTGCCGAGCCGATAGCTGTCTATCGGGGGAAGATTCGCCCGAAGGCGAAAGCTCCCAAGGTCGCCGTCAGCGGGATCGTCGCTTCAGGCTGGAGGCCGGTGAGGGCGCAGAGCCCGACCCCGAGGAGGCTGCCGAAGGCAGTGCCGGCCGTGGTTGCGCCGACGGTGGTTTCGCTGGCCTGGTTCACTCGCATCACCTCCCCAGGTAGATCGAGTGGTCGACATCGCCGGAGACGCCGGGGCATCGCCAGGTCGAGCTGTTCTGCCAGAACTTCACCGCCGAGTTGGGCCCGTCGAAGTAGGGATCCCAGTCGGAGACGTAGGCAGCCAACCAGACGCAGGCGAACGACCGCAGGGCCACCTTCAGGATCGGGTTCAGCGAATAGCCGCCCCCGTAGATCCCCAGGTCGACGCCCGTCAGCCGCTTGAACTCGCTGGCGAATTCGCGGGCGAAGGTCTCCGGGTAGGGCGCCGTCTCGAAGTCGAGGAAGCCGCAGACTCCGGCCTTGCCTTCGCGCCAGTCCTCGAAGCTGATGAAGTGGCCGCCCGCAGCTTTCACGGTGCCGACGAAGTGCCGGGCCTCCGCCCTGCCGCTGTTGTTGTCCGGGCGCCCGAAGTGGTAGACGCCGCAGCTCAGGCCCGCTGCGGCAATCGCCTTCAGCCGTGCGCCGGAGAAGCGGCCATCCGTCCAGTCGCGACCCTCGGTCGCCTTGACGATCGCGACCTTGATCGAGCGCTTCTTGAACAGGCCCTTGCGGACGCCCTTGCGCGCGACCTTCCTCCAGTTCACGTCCCCCTGCGCTTCGGAGACGTCGATGGCGTTGCCGAGCACGTCGACCGGCCGGTGCTTTTTGCCGCGGTGCCGGGGCTTCTCGGGGTGCGGCTCGGGAACCGGAACGGCGGGGCCCACCGCAGGCTTGACGAAAGTGTGGCCGAAGACGTGGCGGAAGAACGCCTTCCACTTCGCCGGCTTCTTGCGGAAGTTGAAGTGGTGCCGCTCGCTGCCGCTTGGATAGGGCCGGTACAGCTCCCAGCCGTGGCGACGGGCGGCGCGTTCGATCCTCTTGGCTTCAGCCTCCTGTTCGGCTTCCGAGCCCTTGAGGTTGATGTCGATCCCGCATTTGAACCAGGGGAGCTTTTCGTGCAGCCGCCCGACCACGCCGTCGCCGAGCAGGATGTGCGTCCCGCGGTCCGGCGGATTCGGCGTGCCGAGAACGCCCCATTCGGCCCGTTGCTGCGGGGTCGCCTCTGCCAGCTCGCGCTGCGAGTGCTTGTCGTTCTCGTGTAGGAGCTCCAGGGCGTCATCGCCCCGGTAGATCGAGCTGTATTCGCAGTCCGTCTCCTTCTTCAGCTTTTTGAGGATGGGGTAGAGCGGCCGCGGACAGGGGCAGCCGTCGAGCACGACGAACTTCAGGCCCATGCGGGCCTCCTTTCTTCGACGGCGCCGCCGGGCGCGCGTCAGATCAGCAGCGGTGGGTCAGCTGACACCCGGCGTCGTGGACCGCTTCTGCGGTTTCCTCGAGCGCGCCGGTCGCTGCTTCCGCCGTTTTGGCTACTGCCTCCCCTGCCGCCTGAACGGGGGGTTTCCCTTCAGGGGTGCCAGGACTAGGGGAAGGTGCTGGACTGGCCTCAGAGGGGGACTGTTTTGCTCCTGCGGCCTGATCTGCCGCCGGGCTTTCCTTCCCCGGTGAAGCCGGCGAGCCCCCGTCATGGGGGCCGGGTTGCTGGTGGCCGTGGTTAGACGGCTGCTGAGAGGCATCACCTCCCTGAGACTGATCGGGAACTGATGGTCCGTTCGAGTCGGACGCCGGATCAGTCTGGAAGTGGAATCCGGGCCGCGGGCAGGGGTAGCCCGCTTTGTGGAAGGGGATGCAGGTGACCCGCTGGTCCGCGTGTTCCTCGACTTCGGCACGTAGCGCCTGGCACACAGCGCCCGTTGGGTCTTTCGTGCAGGGGCTCCGTTCGATCCTCGTCACGCGGGGCTGGAGCTTGGTGACCCGCGTTTCCGTCTTGATCGTGCCGACGATGGCGAGTGCCGCGCCGACGAGGGCAGCGATCGCCAGGACCGTCAGCCCGACAATCCACCAGCGCTGCCGACGCTGGGCTTTGAGGAAGCCCGGATCGTGCTGGGCCAGAACCTCGGCGCCGTTCATCTAGCCGCCCCCGAGTTTGAGGATGATGCCGACGCCCACAAGGACGACCCCGGCCGTGAGCGAGGCGAAGGTGCCGACCATGAGCTTGTTGGAGGACCGCACCGCCTCGAACTTCGCTTCGAGGACCGACATGCGTTCGTCCCGCTTCGCGTTCTCCTGGTCCTGCGCTCGCCGTTCTTCGCTGATCTGCAGTTGTAGGTCTCGGACTTCATCCCCCACCGCCGCCTCCTCCCTGGCTTCTCATCGGATCGGAACCCCTGCGATGGTCGTGACCTTGCGCTGCGATTTGGGCCTGGGCTTCGTCGGCGCCCCTGCTGAGCCGATCGAGGAATCTCCAATCTTCGTCGTCGCCGATTCGGTGCTACGTCCCTGGATCGGCAGCCCGCCGATCGACGTCGGCCGGTCGGGTTTCGACCCGTAGTAGACCTGCCCGTAAAGGTTCATGAATTCCGACTCTTCCTTTTGGAATGGCACCTCGTACTTGCGGAAGAGGCCGTCGAGTTCGGCCTGCGCTCGGTCGTAGGTCTTTTCCATGTGGGCTTTCTGTTTCAGCCCGTGCATCCGCAGGCGTTCCTTCGCGTGGGTCGGCTTCCCGACCCCGCGCTTCGCGACTTCGGCGGAGAGTTCTTTGACCGCCGTCGAGCTGTTCTGCTCGAGCGCTTTCAGGATGTTGCGAAGGTGGATCAGGTCGCGCTCGTAGTCGGCCCGTTTCGGGATGAAGGGCACCCCTACCGTCCGCGCCGTCCGCTGCACGGTGCCGTACTGATTCAGCTTCGAGAAGAGCTTGTCTAGCGCCTCCTGCCGTTCGGTTGAGCCGACAACCGGAAGCGTCCCCTGCTTGCGCTTCTGCCCCGCCCCCAGCGTCAACTCGTCAGCGATCCGGGTGATCGGGGACAGGGAGGCGAGTTGGGCGGCTGCGTTGATCCCGGCGTGCGCCCGCTGCTTGCTGCTCAGAGGGTCGACGCCGGTGATCGCGGTCAGCGCCGCGACGACGCCGGGCTGCAGGATGCGCAGGGCCGCAGCGCCGGGGGGCCGTTCGGTGTCTTCGCCGAGCGCTTCGACCAGGGCGTTCGACCCCGGCGCGATGCGTTCGAGCGGGATGACGCTCTTGGTGTCTTCCTTGCCGGTGCCGAGGTGCAGCGGAACCTGTGCCCAGCCGGTGAAGAAGGACGGGTCGTGCCCGTAGAGCTGCTTGAGCTGGTTCGCGTTCGACTGGCCCAGGTAGCCCATCACCGCCGCCTTGATCGGGTGGTTCTTCGGAAACGAGTAGAAGGTCCACCGCAGGCTCATTCGCAGGAACGGATAGAAGATCACCAACTGCGAGGCGATCCGCTCGTGCTGGGTGAGAGCCGACCAATTCCCCATCACGTCGTCTAGGTAGGTCTGGTAGCGCTTGGCCAGCTCCGGGTGCTCGGCGATGTACTCCATCTGGGCTTTGAGGCCCTTCCCCCGCACCGCCGCGGCGTGCTTCCCGATCTCTCCGTACAGGCCGCGCACGCCGCTCAGGAAGCCGTTGAGCTCAGAGTCGATCTTGGCCGAGGTGGTGAGGACGCGAAGGCGTCCACCCTTCCACTGATCGAGATTGCGGATCGACTGCGGGATGGACTTGATGAAGCGGCCGAGCGGCGTCCGGTTCAACACGGCGAAGGCATCCGGGCCGGCGGCGGCGTCTCCGGCTTTCAGCCCCAGGCTGAGATCGTCGGGGTTGTCGAGCGCCCGCGACGTGACCCCTACCCAGGAGTCGAACGCCTGCCGTTTCTCGGGGGACATCGCGTGGTAGGCGCGAATGGCCTTGCGGATGAAGAGGGGGTTGAGGATCTTCGGTTGCGCGACCGCCCCCTGCGCGAACTCCGCGACCACCTGTGCCACCGCCCAGGCGGGGGAGGTGCCCAGGATCAGGTAGGACGTTGCCCGGTTGAAAGCGGCGACCTTGGGTGAGACGTGCTCGCTCCCCATCTGATCGAAGAACTCCTTTGCAGCGGTCCGGCGCACGATTTTGAAGCGGCGCCCTGACTTCATCGCCTCCGCCGGATCGGCGTCGATCGCTGCTTTCAGATGCCCCGCCCATTCCTCCGGGGAGTAGGCGCGTTTGTAGAGCTGGCGCGGGATCAGCACGTAGCGGTTGCGGTCGATCACCCCGTTCTCGAAGAGCTGCCGGGCCTCGTCGGAAGTCCACTCGGCCTTGTCGCCGGCGCGGAACTCGTTGTCCCGCAGAAAGCCCTTCATGGCTTTGTAGGACTCGCGGCGGCTGACCGGCCGGGCGATCGACTCGCGCAGGGTCGGGGCTAGGCCCTCCTGGATCAGGCCGTACTCCTCGGCCGTGCCCTTGCGGAACTTCGACTTGCCGGGGAACTGCGTCAGTTTGGCCCCGGTGGCGCCGTAGGTGGGCGCCTCGCGGGCGCGGCCAGTGTGGACGTACTCGGGCTGCGGTTTGCCCTCCCGTTCGAGGATGCCCTGCATTTCCTTCACGAACTCGTCGGCAACCGCCGGGTCGAACTCGCTGGCCGCTTTGTGCTTCCGCTTCGCCGTCTCGACGGCTTCGGCCGCGAGATGGCGCTGCTTACGGGCAACCGCCGCTTTCCCTTCGGCGCGGCGCTCGAGCTGGATGCGCTGCTGCTGGCGGGCGGTGGATGCAGGTGAGCGGAGATCGTCTA
>DASUWV010000140.1:0-21204 GCA_036378275.1 Solirubrobacterales bacterium
CCGCGCCTTCTCCCACCACCCCGCCGCCGAGCGAAACCCCGCCGCCGAGCGAACCGAGCTCGCCGCCGGTGGTCGAAGTCCCGCTGCCGACGCCCGGACCGGTCCCCGCGCCCGAATCCGGTTACCCCGGCAGCCCGGCACCCGGCAGCGGCAGCTCCGCCGGTAGCGATTAACCAGCTCCTAGCTAGCCGAGCCCGATCACTTTCAGCCGCCGCATCAGGCAGGTGCCGGCGAACTGGCGCGTCTCCTCCAGCGAGTAGCCGAACAGCTCGAAGTCGTCCCCCGCGTCGGCGGCCCAGGGCGGCTGCAGGACCCCGTCGGCGACCGGCAGCGCTTCCTCCAGGGTGCGCTGGATCGCCTGCTTGTAGCGCTCGTCCTCGCGCGCCTTCTCGCGCAGGAAGACCGAGCCGAAGGCGACGTGGCGGTGCTCGTCGCGGGCGACGTTGGAGAAGCCCTCGACGAAGGCCGGCAGGGTGCCTTCGCGTTCGTTGTAGTCCATGATGAAGTGCTGCCCGGTCAGGGCCAGCATCCCCTCGATCACCATGTGGTAGAGCGTCACCGCCTCGACCAGCGCCTCGGTGTCCTCGGGCTCGGCCGAGAGCCGGTCGGTCCGCTCTTTCAGCATCCCGTCGAAGAGGGCGCCGAACTTGACGTTGAGGTGGGCCGAGGTCTCCTCCAGCATCTCACCCAGCACCTCCGACTCGAGCACGCCGACTTCGCGGTAGAAGGTCTCGAAGAAGCGGACGTGGCGGGCCTCGTCGGCGATCTGCGTGCAGAGGAAGATCCTCTGCTCCTCGGTCGGCGCCGCCCGCATGATCGGCCCCAGCTCCTCGGCCACCTTCTGCTCGCCGATGAAGAAGGAGCTGAGCCCGTACATGCGCTGGAAGCGCTCCTCAGGGCTGATCCGCTCGTGCCAGTCCTCGCGGTCGCGGCTGAAGTCGAGCTCCTGGGTCTGCCACTGCTGCCGCTCCCAGAGATCGTAGAGCTCGCCATAGCTGAGCAGCTTCACCTCGGCCGTGCGGTCGGCCGCCTCGTTCAGCGCCGGGTCGGCCGTCGCCTGGAAGTCGGCCCGCTCGGTCCTCGCGTTTTTCATCAGACCGAGTGCGTCTCCCCCGGCTCGAGCACCACGACCTGCGAGCTCGTCTGCGCCTCGACGTCGGACTTGAACGCCTCGGCGTCGGTCTCGATCGGCGGGAAGGTGTTGAAGTGCATCGGGATCACGGTCCTGGCGCCGACGAACCGGGAGGCGACGACGGCGTCGCGGCGGTCCATCGTGTAGTGGCCGCCGATCGGTACCAGGAAGACGTCGATGTCGCTGCGTTCGGCGATCAGCTTCATGTCGCCGAAGAGGCAGGTGTCACCGGCGTGGTAGACGGTCGTCTCGCCGATCTTGATCACGAGGCCGGCGGGCGGCCCGAGGACGATCCCGTGCTCGGCGCTGTAGGGGGCGTCGGGATTGCCGGGCAGGGTGTTGGTGTGCCAGGCGGGGACGAGGCTCACGTAGCCCCAGTCGAACTCGATCGTGCCGCCGAAGTTGGGGTCGCTGACGTTCTCGATCCCCTGGCCCTTCATCCATTCCGCGAGCTCGACGATGCCGATGCAGTGGGCGCCGGTGCGCTGGGCGACCGGGAGCAGGTCCGCCATGTGGTCGGCGTGCCCGTGGGAGACGGCGATGTGGGTCGGCTCGACTTCCTCGGCCGTACACACGGCCACCGGGTTGTTCGGCTTCAGGAACGGGTCGACGAGGACCGTCGTCTCGCCCTCGCTCAGCTCGAAGCAGGACTGCCCGTGAAATTTGATCTCCATCTACTCGTCTCCTCCCGGCTCGCCGGATTCGGTTCCGTTGGTCGTCGTCCTCTTGGTCGTGCCCAGCTCTTCTCTCAGTGCCCAGCCGACCGCGACCCCAACCATCATCCCCATCCTCGCCTCCTCGGCGAGCAGGGCGCGGACGGCGGCGAGGCGCTCCTCGGGGTCGGGGATCGTCGCGGCCCTCAGCGTCTCCGCTTCGTGCGGCTCGCCGAACCAGCCGCCCTCAGCCAGCGCGGCCGCCAGCACCTTCTGCAGCTGCGGCGCCGCCTGGGCGACGACGCGCTCGGCCGCCGAGAACCGCTCCGGGTCCAGCAGCCGCTCTATGGCGGCTTCAAGCTGACGCTCGTCGGGCACCCTCAGGACCCTAATCGGAGTGGTGAAACGCCGAGGCCGCCAGGCCGGCGAGGCCGCCGACGGCGCCGCCGACCAAACCGGCGACGAAGTCCGCGGTCGGGGCGAAGAGCGGCAGCGCGATCAGGACGACGGCGGCGACCGCGACCCCGATCGCGTCGTAGTCCTCGCCGATCACGCCGTGGACTTCGGAGCGGCGGATTGCGAACCAGGCGGCGACGGCGCCGAGCGCCATGCCGTTCCCGCCGCCGACGACGGTGAAGTCGCCGCGGGCGTCGGCGACGACGCTGGCAGCCAGCATCCCCAGGGCGCCGCAGGCGAGCAGCAGGACCGCGGTCGGCAGCGTGCCGAGGCGGCGCTCGACGCCGGTCCCGAAGATCGCCAGCCCGATCGCGACGACGAAGAGGTAGCCGACGTCGACGTAGGCGAAGGGGGCGACGAGGACCCGCCACCAGTCGCCGCCTTCCAGCGGGACCACGAGGCCGCCGATGCTCGAGAGCTGGTAGCCGCTCGCCTTCTGGACCAGGAGCAGGATCGCCGAGGCGAGGATTACGCCGATCGTCGCGTAGGGCCGGTCTTCGGAGACGGCGAAGCTCGGCCGCCCGAGACGCGGGATCCGGCGGCGGCGGCGCGGGCGCTGGGCCTCGAGCGCGTCGCCGCGACGCTCCAGTTTCGGCGCTCGCTTGCGCAGCCGCGCCCCGCAATAGGGGCACTCGGTTACGTAGGGACTGACCTCTGAGCCGCAGTTCTTGCAGATGACGCTGAGCTCAGTCTCGCTCATGCATCCGAGGATACCCGCACCCGCTCAAATCCCCATCTGAGTGCGATACTGGCTCGGTCACCCATCTTCGAGGAGGAAATCACGTGGAGTTGAAGAGCCTGACCGAGCAGAAATCGCTGCTGGAGGTCCTGCCGCCGGGCAAACGGGCCCGCCTGCACCGCCTGCTGTTCGAGTTCGGCCCCGGTAACGGAACCCTGATGCTGCTGCCGATCGACCAGGGGATCGAGCACGGCCCCCGTGACTTCTTCCCCAACCCCGCCTCCAAGGACCCCGACTACCAGTTCCGCCTCGCCGCCGAGGCCGGCTATTCGGCTCTCGCCTGCCAGATCGGGATGGCCGAGAAGTACTACCCCGACTACGCCGGCCGGGTGCCGCTGATCCTCAAGGTCAACGGCAAGACCGACATCCCCTCCTCCTCCAAAGCGCTCTCGACCTGCAACGCCGGCGTCGAGGACGGCGTCCGCCTCGGCGCCGACGCGATCGGCTACACGCTCTACGTCGGCTCCCCGCGCCAGGACGAGGATCTCGCCCAGCTGCGCCGGGTCCGCGAGGAATGCGACCGCTTCGGGATGCCGCTGGTCGTCTGGTCCTACCCGCGCGGCGAAGCGGTCGAGGCCAAGGGCGGGCAGAACAGCTTCTACGCGATCGACTACGCCGCCCGGATGGCGATGGAGATGGGCGCCGACGTGGTCAAGCTCAACATGCCGAAGATCAACCCCGGCAAGGACAAGGACGCCCCGGCGCCTTACAACGAGCTGGAAGTCGACCAGACCGAGGCGATCCGCCAGTGCGTCGAATCGGCCGGCCGCGCCCTCGTCGTCCTCTCCGGCGGCTCGAAGACCGATGACGAAACGGTGCTGACCAACACCCGCGACGTGATGCAGACGGGCGGCTCCGGCGTCATCTTCGGCCGCAACGTCTGGCAGCGCGAGTGGAACGAGGCGATCGAGATCATCGGCCAGATCAAAGAGACCCTTCTTTCCAACGTTCGCCGCACCCCGTAGGGGGGAGAGATTCGTCGCGCCGCGCCTTAAGAGGGGGTGCGGCGCGATTTCGGCAGCCTCTTCCTCCTCGCCCTCGTGGCGCTGGTCCTGATCCGACCCTGGGAGCAGGTGCGGATCGGCGACCCGCCGCCGCGGAGCGCCGGCGCCTACGTGCTGCGGGCGGTGGACGGCGACACGATCGAAGTGCGGCTCGACGGGCGGCGCGAGGACGTCCGCTACATCGGCATCGACACGCCGGAGACGGTCAAGCCCGGCACGCCGGTGCAGTGCTTCGGCCCGCGGGCGCACCGCTTCAACGCCCGCCTCGTCACCCACCGGCGGGTGCGGCTCGTCTTCGGCGTCGAGCGCCGCGACGTCTACGGTCGGCTGCTCGCCTACGTGTACCTGCGGAAGCGGTTCGTCAACGCCGAGCTCGCCCGGCGCGGCCTTGCTCGGACCCTGACGATCCCGCCCAACGACCGCTTCGCGAGGCGCTTCAAACGGCTTCAGATGGCGGCTGCGCGGGCCGGCAGGGGCCTCTGGGGCGCCTGCTGAGATATGAGCGGACTGTGAGCCCTGCAAGATCTTTTGCTACGGTGCCCGCTGTTCCCGGGACCCCCATGCCCCCGGAACCCCCTCACCATGAGAATGCGACAGAGCATCTCCCAGTTCGAGACGGCCTTCGAGCAGGAGACCTACCTCGAGCGCCGCCGCCGCGAGCAGCTGCGCCGCCGCGCGGCCAACCGGTCGCGGGCGCGCAAAATCAACCGCGTCGAGCAGGAGGGGAAGGTCCGCTTCAGCGTCCTCGCGGTCTGCCTGACGGCGACGGTGATCGTCGTCGTGATCGCGATGTTCGAGGCACTCGCCTTCCTGATGTCGTAGCCCGCTCTGCCTCGCTGCCTTCGAATGCCCTCCTTCAATAGACTCGCGCGCCGATGGCTCGACGCTCGCTGAAGCCGCAACTGAACCAGATCCGCGCCTGGGTCCAGCAGGGCCGGACCGACGCCTGGATCGCCCACCAGCTCGAGATCAGCGCCCAGGAGCTGCGCGACTTCCGCAAGCAGTACGACCTGACGGCCGACGAGGAGAGCGCCGGCGGGGGCGAAATCGACCTCCGCGACGAGATCGAAGCCGAGATCGAGGCCGCGACCGAAGCCGAAGAGGCCGAGCAGGCCGAGGCCGACGAGGGTGACGAGGACGAGGAGCGCGAGGAGCGCCCCGAGCCGGGCGCCGGCCGTCGCCGTCGCCGCCGACGGGGCCGCCGCGGCGGGCGCGGCCGCCGCAAAGAGATCGAGGCGACCTTCGACCACGGCGAGACCGACGGCTACGGCCTCTGGCTCGACGCCTCGGTCAAGGACAATCCCGTCTACAACGAGCACTGGGCCGGCAAGCGCGACGTCACCGTCCGCATCGAGGCCGACCAGATCGTCATCCGCCGCGCCGGCGAGAGCAACAACAACGGCAACGGCAACTCCGAGCCGGACGACTCGGACGAGTAGCTAAACCTCCAGCTTTCTGCCGCCGGCGAAGTCCGTCGCGCCGCGTAAGTAGAGCCAGAAGGCCGCATCGGCGAGCGCCTGCGACTCGTCCTCGATCGCCGGGGCGACGTCGATCGCCACCTGCTGGCACCAGTCGGTGCCCTTCCCGTAGAGGTCGGCGAGCTCGGCGGCGCTGAAGGTGGGGCCGATGCGGCGGCGCAGCTCGTCGCGGATCGCCTCGACCACGCGGTCGGCGAGGCGGCGCCGGCGCGGGTCCTCGATCGCCTGCAGCGACCGCCTCCCCTCCTCCCACTGGAAGAGCGCGTTCTCGAGCGGATAGGCCACGGGCCGAGGTTACCCGGCGACTTCCGCCGGCAAGCGCCTACTTCTTCGGCGTGTTCGGGATTTCCCGCAGCGGGGCATTGCGGGGACCGCAGGCTCCGGGATCTAGGCGGCCCGTCACCCTCCAGACGGTGGTCCGCCCTTCGCGGAGGATCGGGCGCACGGCCTTCTCGCCGCGCAGCCAGCGCGCCTCCGGCGAAGGGATCGGGCTGCCCGGGTGGAGGAAGTTGAGGAAGGGGGCGCTGACCAGGTAGTCGAGGTCGGCGGCGTCGACGGCGGCGCGGAAGGCGGAGCAGGTGGGGATTGCGTTGTAAGCGCCGTGCGGCCCCTTCTGGCCGAGGTAGGTGACGTGGTTGGTGAGGTCGGTGCCGTAGAAGCCGTAGCCGGCGAAGCCGGCGGTGGTGCCGACGAGGCCGATGCGGGAGTGGTCGATGCTGCGCGCCCAGCGGTAGGCCTTGTCGAGCCCCATGCCGGGGATCTGCTCGTCCTTGGAGCCGGTGTTGGCGAAGCGGCCATCGAGGTAGTGGCGCTGCAGGGGGTAGCCGATCGCGACCGCGGCGACCAGCAGGGCCGCGGAGGCGCCGGCGAACGCCGCCGCACCGATTCCGCGCGAGCGCCCGTAGAGGAGCAGCGCCGGAACGCCGACGACGAGGATCACGAACAGCAGGGCGAACACCCGCGCCTGGTCGTGCAGCGCTTCGTCAGGCCGGTCGGTGGCGAGGAAGACGAGGACCAGCGCTCCCAGCAGCCACCATTGCCGGCGACCGCGGTCGGTCCAGCGATCCAGCGGCACGAGGACGATCCCGGCCAGCAGGGCGGGGATGACGTAGCGGATGTTGATCCCGAAGCCGACCGGTTCCCCCTCGGCGCCGGCGGCGCTGAGCGGGGTGAAGAGGTAGGCGAGGAGGCCGAAGAGGGCGACGGCGCCGACCCAGCGGACGATCCGGTCGCGGCCGTGGAAGACCGCCAGCAGCGCCGCCGCGGCGGCGCCGAAGACGACCAGCGGCCAGAGGGCTCCGAAGGCGTCGTGGAGGCCCGGCGCGAAGTAGTGGCGCCAGACGCCGGTGTCGGTGAGGTAGTGGGCGATGCTGAAGTCCGGCCGCCCTTCCTGCAGCCGCTCGGGATGAGGAAGCGAAATCGGCCCCAGCGAGTCGACCTCCGGCAGGGGATTGCCGGCGACCACGAGGTTGCGCAGGTACCAGAACGCCCCACCCGCAAGAGCCGCCAGGAACCACCAGCCGAAAGCGGCCACCCGCCGACCCGGCGGCGCCAGCGCCACCACGGCGACGGTCAAAGCCGCCGCCATCGACAGCCCCGTAACCCGCGTCCCCGCCGCCAGCCCGGCGGCGAGACCCGCCGCCGCCAGAGCCCAGCGGTCCCAGCCGTCGCGTCTCTGCGCCCAGGCCTCGACCAGGATCGCGATCGACGCGAGCAGCAGCGCTGCTGCCGCCAGATCGTTCTTGGCGGCACCGGGGTCACGCACGACCAGGGTGTGACACTCGAGCAGGATCGCGGCGGCGACCGCCGTGAGGGCGCCGCGTCCGTAGGGTCTCCCAACGCAGTAGGCGGCCAAAAAGGCGACCGCCAGCCAGCCGAAGTTGATGAAGAGGCTGAGCGTATCCCGTCCCGTGAGCAGAATTCCGGCCGCGTGCAGGACCTCCGAGTTCTGCGGATAGAACCAGTTGGTGAACACGGTCTCGACGTGGTGCATGCCGACGACGCTGTGCGTCTGCGCCATGTCGACGGCGAACGGCATGTGGTACCAGAGCGAGTCGAAGTTGAAGATGCCTCGATCTAATGCGTGCTTCGTGGTTACAGCCCAGCTGAACACAGTCGCCGCGACCACCAGCCCCATCACGCACAACGCCCAAGCGCTTTCACCGGCGGGTGGCGACGATCGGGAGGACTCTCCCGGGAGGGAGAGCCCCCGATCGGAGACAGGACCCGCCGGCCAGAGCACCATGGTCCCTGCGACCAAAAGCGCTGCCACGATCAGGGTTCCGGCGTAGAAGAGACCGAAGGTGCCCAGCAACTCGGAGATCCAGATCAGCAGGGCGACGGCAGTTACCGACTCCACAAGCCGCGCGGGAGCGTCGCTCCAAGTCGGAAGCAGCCGACGACGCAGCCGATAGGCGCTGAAGCAGATCGGGACGACGACCAGCGCCAGCTGGAGGGCTCCCAGGAGGTAGGAGCCGAGGTCAACCATGGAAGGCTCCCGCGGGGATGCTCAGCGGCCGAGGTTGGAGGCGACGCCCGGCGTCTCGCCTTCGGCGACCATGCCCTGGCCGCGGGCCTCTGCTTCCACCACCTGCTGGTCGCCCGAGGCCTGGATCCGGTTGTGGAGCCGGCGGTTCTCCCGCAGCAGCACGTGCAGCTTCGCTTTCGCCGCCGTGTTCCCCGTGTAGGTCTTGAAGAAGTCGATCGTCGGGTTCAGGTAGGAGTACAGGACCGCGGCGAGGACGAGCGTCAGCGCGACACGGCCGACCCGGTCCCACTTGATCCGGCTCGGGCCGCTGCGGGCGGCGGGACGGGCTCTGCGCGCGGCCGGGCGCCTGCGGACGGCTCCGGCCCGCCCCGCTGCATGAGCGCTCGCTCCCATACCCGGTGCTACGCGGCCGGGCCCCGCTTTCCTGCATTAAGCCTGGGTCTGGACGAACGCGTTCAGGCCTGGGAACTGCGCGGCGTCGCCCAGCTCCTCCTCGATCCGCAGCAGCCGGTTGTACTTGGCGACCCGGTCCGAGCGCGAGGGGGCGCCGGTCTTGATCTGGCCGGCGCCGGTGGCGACGGCGAGGTCGGCGATCGTCGTGTCCTCGGTCTCGCCCGAGCGGTGCGAGATCACCGCCGTGTAGCCGGCCTCGCGGGCGGTGCGGATCGCCTCCAGGGTCTCGCTCAGGGTCCCGATCTGGTTCACCTTGACCAGGATCGAGTTGCCGACGCCGAGCTCGATCCCGCGCCGCAGCCGCTCCGGGTTGGTGACGAAGAGGTCGTCGCCGACCAGCTGCACCCGCTCGCCGAGGCGCTCGGTCAGCAGCTTCCAGCCGTCCCAGTCCTCCTCGTCCATCCCATCCTCGATCGAGAGGATCGGGTAGCGCGAGCAGGCGTCCTGCCAGTAGTCCGCCATCTCCTCGGAGGAGAGGCTGCGGCCCTCGTGCTCGAGGTTGTACGAGCCGCCCTCGAAGACCTCGCTGGTGGCCGGGTCGAGAGCGATGAAGACGTCCCTGCCGGGCTCGTAGCCGGCCGCCTCGACCCCGCCCAGCACCGCCTGCAGCGCCGCCTCGTTGGAGTCGAGGTTCGGCGCGAAGCCGCCCTCGTCGCCGCCCGCGGTCGAGAGCCCCTGCGAGTGCAGCGACTTCTTCAGCGCGTGGAAGACCTCGGCGCCGATCCGCAGGCAGTCGGAGAAGCTCTCGGCGCCCGCCGGGACGATCATGAACTCCTGGAAGTCGACCGAGTTGTCGGCGTGGGCGCCGCCGTTCAGCACGTTCATCATCGGCACCGGCAGCAGGTGCGGCTCGCCGCCGCCGTAGAGCTCGGCTAGGTAGCGGTAGAGCGGCTGCTGCGAGTCGGCAGCCGCCGCCTTGGCCGCGGCCAGCGAGACGCCCAGCAGCGCGTTGGCGCCGAGGCGGCCCTTGTTGGGGGTGCCGTCGAGCTCGATCATCGTCCGGTCGAGCGCCCCCTGCTCGGCCGCCCGGGCGCCGGTCAGGGCTTTGGCGATCTCGCCGTTGACGTTGGCGACGGCGTTGCCGACGCCCTTCCCCGCCCAGCGGTCGCCGCCGTCGCGCAGCTCGACCGCCTCGAACTCGCCGGTCGAGGCGCCGCTCGGCACCGCAGCACGGCCGCGGGCGCCGGACTCCAGCACGACTTCCACCTCGACGGTCGGGTTGCCGCGTGAATCGAGGATCTGGCGCGCGTGGACCTTCGAGATCGTGCTCACGGGCGCGCCAGTCTATTCGGCGGGGCGACGGTGCGGCGGGCGCCTATTCGCCGGTTTCGGCTTCGCCGGCGCCTTCGGGAGGCGCGGCGCCGGTCGGCACTTCAGCTGCGCCGGCTGCTTCTTCGCCCGCGGACGCCGGGATCGGCCGCTGCTGGAACTGTTTGCCTTTCGGTTCCTGCAGGGTGACGGTGCCGGGCAGGGCGGGCGAGGTCGGCGTGACCGGCGCCGGGCATTCCGTCGCCGGGGTTTTCGGGTTCGCTTCGTAGCAGGCCGGGTTGGCGTTGCTGGGATGGCCGGTCCCCTGGTAGTTGGAGCAATTTTCGACCACGAAGCCGCCGGCGCAGATGGTGCGCGAGCGCCACATCGACTGGAACCCGCGGGCGAATTCGCCGAGGAATTCCTGCTGCTTTTCGCCTCTCAGCGTTTCTTCGATCTGCGGCTTGACTTCAGCCAGAGATTTGATCTTTTGCGGATTGAGTTTCACGACTTCGAGCAGGATCCAGTTGGTTTCGAATTTGGTCGGGCCGACCAGTTCGCCGGAGGCGCTGCCGAAGATCGCTTTTTTCAGCGGTTCCTGGAGAAGTTCTTCGGTGATCCCTTTTTGGAGCCCGCCCTGCGAAGCCGCCGACGGTTCGCTCGAGTACTTCTTCACGACCTTTTTCCAGCTCGCCGGAGAGCTGTCTTTTTCCAGTTCCTTCTTGGCCGCTTCGAGCTTGCCTTTGTCTTTGTTGATCACCACGCGGACGTCGCGGCTCTCTTTTTCGGTGAACTGTTTGCTCTTTTCGGCTTCGTAATAGCTTTCGACTTCCGATGCGGACGGCGCCGGCGTTTCGGCGTTGACCTTTTCCTGGATCGCGTTGACCAGCACCTGTTGTTCGACCCGGACGTCGACGTCTTCCTGGGTGAACTTCGCTTCCTTGAGGAATTTGGCGTAGGCGCCCTTGCTCGGGAAGCTCTGTTTTTTGATTTCGGCGAGCTGTTCTTCCACCTGTTTGTCGGTGACTTTGATGCCCATTTCTTCGGCCTGGCCGGTGATCCAGGCCCGTTCGATCATTTCTTTGAGCGCCGCTTCCTGAAGTTCCTTGTGTTTTTTGCTGCCGGGAGCGGGCGGTTTTTTCAGTTTCGCCTGGGCGGCCTGCTGTTCCACCCCGCGTTCGAGGTCCTTTTCGCTGATCTCGCCGATTTCTGCCGGGACGTCGTCGATCTTCGCCACATCCCCCGAGGGAACGCTCGGCGAGCCGATGCCCTGGGCGATCGCGAAGCCGACGAAGAGCAGCACGAAGATCGCGCCGAAGACGACCAGCGCCAAGCGCTGGCGACCGGCGCCACGGCCCCTTCCGGGTTTGCCTCTCTGCCCAGCTTTAGCTCCCACGCAGGCGGCAGCATAATCAAATCGCCTCGCTTAAGCAGGCTTTAGGCCGCGGCGGGCTCGACCGCGCGCCGCGCCTCGTCCAGTCCCCCGGCCAGAGCCAGCACCGCTTCGAGGCGCTCCTCGGGGTCGCCGGCCACCCGCAGCGCCGCCGTCTGCTCGCGCCATTCGTAGAGCGCGCCCTCGACCTGCTCGGCCAGCACCCCCGCCCCGGTCGAGTCGAGCTCGACGCCGGTGACGCTGAGGCGGCCGCCGCGGAACTCGACGCTGCGGGCCCCCGCCAGCCCCAGCTGGATCCGCGCCTGCTGCAGCTTCAGCAGGTTCTCCGCCTGCGGCGGCAGCGGCCCGAAGCGGTCCTCGAGCTCGTCGCGGATCGCCCGCAACTGCCCCGGCTCGCGGGCGGCGACGATGCGGCGGTGGATGTCGATCTTCGCCGCCTCGAAGGGGACGTAGGCGGCCGGCAGGTAGGCATCGACGGGGACGTCGAGGCGCACCGGCTCCGGCGCCTCCTCCCGTTCCTCCTCGGCCCCGGCGGCCTCGCCCACCGCTTCGTCGATCATCTGGCAGTAGAGCTCGAAGCCGACCGCGGCGACGTGGCCGGACTGCTCGTCGCCGAGCAGGTTGCCGGCGCCGCGGATGTCGAGGTCCCGCATCGCGATCCGGAAGCCGGAGCCGAGCTCGGTGTGGTCAGCGAGGGTCGAGAGCCGCGCCGCCGCCTCCTCGGTCAGCGCTTCGGCCGAGGGGTAGAGCAGGTAGGCGAAGGCGCGCTCGCGGGAGCGCCCGACCCGGCCCCGGATCTGGTAGGCCTGCGAGAGCCCGAGCTGGTCGGCGCGCTCGACGATCAGCGTGTTCGCGGTGGGGATGTCGAGGCCGGACTCGATGATCGTCGTCGTCACCAGGCAGTCGGCCTCGCCGCGCAGGAACGAGAGCATCGTCTCCTCGAGCCGGTGCTCGTCCATCTGGCCGTGGGCTTCGAGGAAGCGCGCCCCCGGCACCAGCGCCCGCAGCCGCTCGGTCGTCTCCGGCAGCGAGTCGATCCGGTTGTGGAGGACGAAGGCCTGGCCCTCGCGCTCGATCTCGCGCCCGATCGCCTTGCGGACGAGGCCCTCGTCGTAGGGGCCGACGTAGGTGCGGACCGGCCGCCGCCCCTCCGGCGGCGTCTCGATCACCGAGATGTCGCGCAGCCCCGCCAGGCTCATCTGCAGGGTGCGCGGGATCGGCGTCGCCGAGAGTGCCAGCACGTCGACCTTCAGCTTCAGCTGCCGCAGCAGCTCCTTCTGCTTGACCCCGAAGCGCTGCTCCTCGTCAACGACGACCAGGCCCAGCTCCTTGGCGCTGACGTCGCGGGAGAGCAGGCGGTGGGTGCCGATCAGGACGTCGACCTTGCCCGCCTCGAAGTCCTTGAGCACGGCTTTGACCTCGGCCGGCGGACGCAGGCGGGAGACGCCCTCGACCCGGAACGGCAGGTCGGCGAGGCGCTCGCGGAAGGTGCCGAGGTGCTGCTGGGCGAGGATCGTCGTCGGCACCAGCACCATCACCTGCCTGCCGTCGGAGGCGGCCTTGACCGCGGCCCGCAGCGCCACCTCGGTCTTGCCGAAGCCGACGTCGCCGCAGACCAGCCGGTCCATCGGCCGCTCCGACTCCATGTCGGCCTTGACCGCCTCGATCGCTTCCATCTGGTCGGCGGTCTCGCGGTAGGGGAAGGCGGTCTCCAGGGCGATCAGCCATTCGCCGTCGGGCGGGAAGGCGTGGCCCTTGCGGGCGCGCCGCTCGGCGTAGAGGTTGAGCAGCTCGCCCGCCAGCGCGCCCGCGGCTTTGCGCGCCCGCGCCTTCATGTTCTGCCAGCGTTTGCCGCCCAGCGCCGAGAGCGTCACCTCATTGCCAGCGCCGACGTAGCGGCTCAGCTTCGCCAGCTGGTCGGTGGGGACGTAGACCCGGTCTTCGCCTTTGTATTCGAGGTAGAGGTAGTCGCGGGTGACGCCGCCGACCTCGCGGGTCTCGAAGCCGGCGAAGCGGGCGACGCCGTGGTCCTCGTGGACGACGTGGTCGCCGACGCGGAGTTCCGAAAAGGCGAGGCGGCCGCGGCCGGCGCCGGGCGCCGGCTCCTCGACGCGGCGGCGGTGGACGAGGCGGCGGAAGGGGTAGACCGCGAGCTTCAGCTCGGGGCTGACGAAGCCCTCGCGCAGGCGGGCCTCGGCGAAGGCGAGGCCGGGCTCGGGCGAGAGGTGGCCACCTTCGAGCAGATGGGCGTCGAGGCGGTCGAGGCCGTAGCGGGCGCGCTCGGCCTCGCCGCGGCTGTCGAAGGCGACGACGGTGCGGTAGCCGGAGCGGACCAGTTTCTCCAGCTCGGCCTCGGCCTCTTTGACCGAGCGCGCCGGCGACTCGGCGCGGGCGGCGCGAAAGGGCTCGTCCGCTTCCTCCTCGCCCTCGCCGGCGCCGAGGAGCGAGAGCGCCGCGCGGGCGGCGAGCGGCTCGGCGACGTCGACGTAGAGGTGCTGGGCGTCGTCGGCGTGCATCGCCGTGGTCGCGTCCTCCCAGTGGTCGCGGAGCGCCGGCTCGATCTCCTCGGAGCCGACCAGGACGACGGCGGCGGCCTCAGGCACCAGCTGCAGCGGCGCGCGGAAGTGCTCCAGCGGCAGCACTTCGGCCAGGTTGGGCGAATCGGCCCCTTCCTCCTCGGCCGCCATCGCCGCCAGCTCGGCCAGCTCGCGGTGCTCGGCGTCCATCTCCGCCGCGGGGGCGAGCTCGACCCGCTGCGCCTCGCCCAGCGAGCGCTGGGTGAAGGTCGAGAACCAGCGCATCGACTCGACCTCGTCGCCGAAGAGCTCGATCCGCACCGCTCGCTCCTCGGTCGCCGGGAAGGCGTCGAGGATGCCCCCGCGGACCGCGAACTGGCCGCGCTCCTCGACCTGCTCGACCCGTTCGTAACCGGCGGCGACGAGGTCGTCGGCGATCGAGTCGAGGTCGATCTCCTCGCCCAGCTCGATCGCGAAGCCGGCCGGGCGCAGCGAGGCGTCGGGCACCGCCTCGGCCAGCGCCGTCGCCGAGGCGACGACGATCGCGTCCTCTTCGCCGCCGAGCGCGTCGAGCGCGTCGATCCGCAGCCCGACCAGGTGCGGCGGCGGGCTGACGTGGGAGGCGTAGCCGGTCCCGCGCGAGGGATAGAGGCGGACGCGCCGCGGCGCCAGGTAGGCGCGCAGGTCGGCGGCGAGGTCGCGGGCCGAGCGGTCGTCGGGGCCGACCAGCAGCGCCGGCCGCCCCCCGAGCCCCCGGTCGTCCTCGAGCAGCGCCGCCAGCAGCAGCGGCCGCAGCATCGCCGAGGCGCGCACGTCCACCGTCAGGCGCTTTTGCAAACCATCGGTTGACAAAGTCGCCTGTCCCCCGTCGGCCGCCTCGCGCGCACGCGCCGCGAGCGCATGGACGCGCTCGTTCTCGGCAGCGATCTCTACGAGAAGTCTAAGGCTCATGGCAGCGAAAAGGCCCAGATCGGCCGATCCGGGCTGGTTGATCCGATTCTACGGAGCCTGTAATTGGGGTAATCGGCAGCCGGGATTACCCCAATAATCGGAGCTTTACCCCAATAGATCAGTCGCGAGAGGGAAGCCCCGGCCCAGACTGCTGCCACTCGACTTGGCCCTTGCCCTCGGCCTCGGAGCGGCCGACGACGTCGTCCCACTCGTGCAGCATCCGCTTCAGGCGGGCGACGGCCTCGGGGGGGTGGGCGGCGACGCCGGCGGCGAGCTCGAGTGCGGCTTCCTCGGTGCTGGCGGCGGGGGCGACGCGGTTGACGAGGCCCATCCGCAGCGCCTCGTCAGCGCCGACGGTTCGCGAGGAGAGCAGTAGGTACTTGGCGGCGGCGAGGCCGCAGAGGGTGACGAGGCGAGCGGGGCCGACCGGGACGCCGAGGGCGGCTCCGGGGAAGCGCATCCGCAGGTTGGAGCCGCCGACGCGCATGTCGCAGGCGACGGCGATCTCGGCGCCGCCGCCGACCACGTCGCCGTGGCAGGCGGCGATCGTCGGCTTCGGGAAGGCGACCACCGCGTCGTAGAGGTCAGCGAAGAGCTGCATGCGGCGGACCTTGCCCTCTATGTCGATGTCCTCGCGGACGTCTGCGCCGGCCGAGAGGCCGAGGTGGTCGGCGGAGCTGAAGACCAGCACCCGCACCGCCTCGTCGCCGCGGGCGACCGCGAGATGTTCGAGCAGCTCGAGCAGCATCTGGGTGTTGATCGCGTTGCGCGCCTGCGGCCGGTTGAGCCGGATCAGCGCCACCCCCTGCTCGTCGACGGAGTAGGTCGTGACCTCGGCCTCGGGGAGGCTGCCGTTCTCTGCGCTCATGCCGCCTCGGACGCTATCCGTTCGACCAGGCGCTCGGTCTCGCGGGCGGCGGCGTCGATCAGCGCCTCGACCTCGGCCCTCGGCTCGCGGAAGCGGCCGAGGACGTAGGCGGCGACGATCTCGGGATCGGTCGAGTCGGGCCGGCCGACCCCCGCCCGCACCCGCCAGAACTCGGCGTCGCCGAAGCCCTTCTTCAGGCTCTTGAGACCGTTGTGGCCGGCGAGGCCCCCGCCGATCCGGGGCTGGATCTCGCCGAAGGGCAGGTCGATCTCGTCGTGGACGACGACGACGCGGTCCAGCGGCACCTTCAGCGAACCGCGCGCCGGGCCGGCCGCCTCGCCGGAGGCGTTCATGTAGGTCTGCGGCAGCAGCACCGCGACGCGCGGGCCGCCCGGGCCGGTCCGGCCTTCCCAGAGCTTGGACCTGAACTTGTCGCGCGGGCGGCCGAGGTCCCAGCGCCGGACCAGCTCCTCGCCGACCATGAAGCCGAGGTTGTGGCGGTCGTTCGCGTGCTCGGGCCCGGGGTTGCCGAGACCGACTACGAGGATGCGGTCGCCCTGCTCGCCGCCCTCGCGGCGGCGGAACAGCGACAGGGGCTACTCGCCCTCGCCCTCGCCCGACTCGTCGCCGCCCTCGGCGGCCTCGCCCTCGGCGGCTTCCTCGCCCTCGCCGACCAGCTCGGCCTCCTCCTCGACCTCGGGAGCGGCTTCTTCGACCCGCGGCGGCGAGACGGTGACGATCGTAATCTCCTCGGGCTCCTCGGCGACGAAGGTGACCCCCTCGGGAGCGGTGACGGCGGCGAGCGAGAGGGTGTCGTTGATCTCCATCGCGGAGACGTCGACGCAGATGTTGTCGGGGATCTCGGCCGGCAGCGCTTCGACCGTGACCTCGCGGGTGACGTGCTCGAGCACGCCGCCGCCGCGCACGCCCGGGGCGGCCTCGACGCCTTCGAGCTCGATCGCGACCTCGGCCTGGATCGCCTCTTTGAGGTTGACCTGCATCAGGTCGAGGTGCTGGAGGCTGCCGCGAACCGGGTGGTGCTGCTGTTCCTTGATCACGACTGGGACCGCTTTGCTGCCCTCGATCTCGAGGTCGAACAGCGCCGCGCCCTCCTGGAGGACGACGCGGACGTCGCGTTCGCTGACCTGAAAGGCCTTGGCGTCCGAGCCGCCGGAGTAGACGACGCCCGGCACGACGCCTTCACGGCGCAGGCGCCGGGAGGAGCGCGAGCCGAAATCCTCGCGCGGAGCAGCTTTCAGGGTTGAGCGGTCGCTCGCCATCGGACGGGAGAGGATAGAGAAACGAGCCGCAAAGCGGCGCCTGTGGCAACCTTGGCGCCGATGCCCGACGAATCGAAGATTCCCAAGGGCCGGATCCGACGCTCCGCCAAGCTGGGCTCGATCGTCGGCGTGCAGGGGGCCCGTTACGCCGGCACCAAGGCGACCAACGTCGGCCGCTCCGAGGAGGAGGGCAAGGAGCGGCTCGAGCAGCGCCACCTGGAGACGGCGATGAAGATGGTCGGGGCGCTCGGACAGATGAAGGGCGCGGCGATGAAGCTCGGCCAGTTCGCCTCCTTCATCGACACCGAGTTCATCCCCGAGGAGTACCGCGACATCTACCAGGAGCAGCTGGCGAAACTGCGCACCGACGCGCCCTCGATGCCGTGGGAGAAAGTCGAGAAGGTGCTGGTGGAGGAGTACGACGGAGAGCCGCTCTCGGAGCTCTTCGCCGAGTTCGAGCAGGAGGCCTTCGCGGCGGCCTCGATCGGCCAGGTCCACCGCGCCGAGCTGCTCGACGGGCGGCGAGTGGCGGTGAAGATCCAGTACCCGGGGATCGCCGAGGCGCTCGACGCCGACCTCCGCAACGCCGGCACGATCGTGCGGCTGGCTCGGGTGCTCGCGCCGGGGCTCGACGCGAAGGCGATCGCGGAGGAGATCCGCGAGCGGGTGATGGAGGAGCTCGACTACGAGTACGAGGCGCAGAACCAGCGCACCTTCTCCCGCGCCTACCGCGAGCACCCCTTCATCTACGTGCCGGAAGTGGTGACGCGGCTCTCGCGGCGGCGGGTGCTGGTGACCGAGCTCGTCGAAGGGATGGGCTTCGAGGAGATCAAGCAGCTACCCCATGACGAGCGCAGCCGCTTCGGCGAGATCGTCTTCCGCGGCAGCCTCGGCTCGATGTTCCACCTGCAGCACTTCAACGCCGACCCCCACCCCGGCAACTACATTCTCATGGAGGACGGCCGCGTCGCCTTCCTCGACTTCGGGATGACCAAGAAGCTCGACCGTGAGCAGCTGCTGCTCGAGCAGCGGGCCTTCGACGCCGCCTCGCGCAACGACCCCGAGGCCTTCCGGCAGGCGCTCGCCGACCTCGGCTTCGTCAAGAACCCCTCCAAGCTCGACGCTGAAAGGCTGATGGAGCACATGGGCGCGGTCGGCGGTTGGTACATCGAAGACCGCGAGATCGAGATCACCCCGCGGCGGGTGATGAAGATCATCGAGTCGACCAACGACCCCCGCTCCGAGTACTACGACCTGATGCGCCGCGAGTCGATCCCAGCCGAGGAGCTGATGGGCCGGCGGATGGAAATTGGCGTCGTCGCCGTGCTCGGCCAGCTGCGGGCGAAGCGCAACTGGCACAGGATCTTCCGCGAGTGGGTCTACGCCGACCCGCCCGCGACCGAGCTCGGCGCGCAGGAGTGGGACTACTTCGACGAGCGCGGCGTCAAGCGTACGCCGGGTCTTGCCGGGAACGTCTGAGTCGGCGAAGCTCGGCCACCGTCTGAGGGCGGCGGCCGGGTGCCTACAAGCGCTCGAACAGCCGCGGGTCGTTCGAGCAGATGCCGTGGACGCCGGCCGCGACCAGCTTCTCCATCCGCGGCCGCTCGTCGACGGTCCAGGCGATCAGCTCGACGTCGGCGAGGTCGCAGATGCGGGCCAGCCGCGGCGAGATCAGCGGGTGGTAGACCCACATCGCGGCGACGCCGAACTGGGGCAGCTTCTGAGCGGCGAGGCCCGGCAGCTGCGCCCGCATCCCCACCATGGCGGCGCGCATCGGCAGCCGCGCCCAGCGCCTGGAGGTCCAGTCCCTGGTCACTTTCGGATAGGTCCAGCCGCGCCGCAGCTCCGGCTCCAGTTCGAGGATGCGCTTGAGCGTGTGCATCTCCATCGTCGAGATCATCGAGCGGCCGATCAGGTCGCGCTCGCGCAGCGCCGCGACCACCTCCTCCTCCCGGCCGGGCAGCTTGATGTCGAGGTCGATCTCGACTCGATCGAGCGGCGGCTCGAGGAAGGCGTCGAGCGCCTCACCCAGCTTCAGCGGCGTCCGCCGCTCCGCGTCCTCCCAGTCGTGGGCGATCACCAGCGGGTGCCGCTGCTCCAGAGGCAGGTGCGCGTCCTGCAGCCACAACACGTCCATCTCGATCATGTGCACCCCGGCCGCGACCGCCGCATGGAACGACTCGATCGTGTTCCCAGGCGCGATCAGGTCGGCCCCCTTGTGGCCGACCAGGCGCAGCTTGCGCGGCTCCTCACTCGGCGTTTCGTCCCTGCTCGTCGGCTCCGGCGACAGCCGCTCGGGCTTTTCACTCATGTCCAAAGCTTTCCAATTCTCACAAGGCGGTCGGCAAGGGGAGGCGTGGATGCCTGGGCGTCCAGGACCAAGCGGGGCGCCGACGATACGACTCCCGCATAGCGGCGCTATGCGGGACGTCGGGGAGGTGGCGATCCCGCGCCGGTCCTGGGCGTCCAGGCGCCGCGACTCCCCGCAGCCGCCCGCCTAAAATAGCTGGTTCTCGCCGGCGAAGATCTCGCTCACCGAGTCGTCGATGAAGATGCGGCGGATCGAGTCGGCGAAGGTGCTGGCGGTGGAGAGCACGGTGATGTTGTCCGGCGCGCCGGGGCGCAGCGGCAGGGTGTCGGTGACGACGATCCGCTCGATCGCCGAGGCCGCGAGGCGCTCGTAGGCGGGCCCGGAGTAGACGCCGTGGGTGGCGCAGGCGATCACCCTGGCGGCGCCCTCGTCGATCACCGTCTGGGCGGCGGCGCAGAGGGTGCCGGCGGTGGCGATCATGTCGTCGACGAGAACCGCGGTCTTGCCCTTGACGTCGCCTACCACGTAGCCGATCTCGGCCACCGCCTGGGCCGGGCGCTCCTTCTCCATCACCGCCCACTGGGTTCCGATGCGGCGGGCGAAGTTGCGCGCAGTCTTGACGCGGCCGGCGTCGGGGGAGACGATCACCAGCTCGTCGGTCAGTTCCTGGTCGATGAACCACTGGGTCAGCATCGGCATCGCCGTCATGTGGTCGACCGGGACGTGGAAGAAGCCCTGGACCTGGCCGGCGTGGAGGTCCATCGTCAGGACCCGGTCGACGCCGACGCCCTCGAGGCACTTGGCGACGATCCGGGCGGAGATCGGCTCGCGCGGAGCCGACTTCTTGTCCTGGCGGGCGTAGCCGTACCAGGGGAGGACGGCGATTATCCGGTGCGCGGAGGCGCCCTGGGCGGCGTCGATCATCGTCAGCAGCTCCATCAGCGCGTCGTTCGGCGTCATCCCCTCCTGCTCGTTGGCGCAGGTCGACTGCACGAGGAAGACGTCGGCGCCGCGGATCGACTCCTCGTAGCGGCAGTAGACCTCGCCGTCGGCGAAGGTCTTCAGCGTCACCTGACCGAGGTCGAGTTCGAGCTTGTTGGCGACTTTTGCGGCCAGGTCCATCGAACAGCGGCCGCCGAAGACCATCATCCGCTTCGAGTAGTCGTGCTCGATGGCGGTACCCACTTGTGGGCGCTCCTCGATCATGCTCACGGGCTCTCGTCCTCTCGCATTTGGGCCGCCTTGCGAGCGGCGTATCCGTCGATGTTCCTTTGCGCGTTCTCGCTCACGGCCAGGGCACCCTCGGGCACGTCGGTCTTGACGACCGCGCCGGCCCCAGTGTAGGCGGAGTCGCCGACTTCTACCGGTGCGATCAGCATCGTGTCGACGCCAATGCGGACATTGCGGCCGATCACGGTCCGGTTCTTGCGGAAGCCGTCGTAGTTGGCGGTGATCGTGCCGGCGCCGAGGTTGCTGCCGGGGCCGATCTCGGCGTCGCCGACATAGGCGAGATGCGGGACCTTGGTGCCCTCGCCCACGTGCGAGTTCTTGATCTCGACGAAGGTGCCGGCCTTGGCCGAGTCCTCGAGCAGGGCGCCGGGGCGCAGGTAGGCGAAGGGGCCGACCGAGCAGCCCTCGCGCACGTCGCACTCGACCAGGTAGGAGTGCAGAACCTTGGAGCCGGGGCCGACCGAGCTGTCGATCAGGGTGCTGAGCGGGCCGACCACGGCGCCGGCGCCGATCTGCGTCTGGCCCCTCAGCGTGGTGCCGGGCTCGATGCGGGCATCGGCGGCGATCTCGACGCCGGCGTCGATCCAGGTCGAGGCCGGGTCGACGACGGTGACGCCGCCGCGCATGTGCGCCTCGAGCAGGCGCCGGCGGGCCTCCGCCTCGACGGCGGCGAGGTCGACCCGGTCGTTGATCCCCATCGTCACCGCGAGGTCGTCGGCGAGGTGGGCGGCGACGGAGTGGCCCGCCTCGCGCAGAGCCGGGAAGACGTCGGGGAGGTAGTACTCGCCCTGGGCGTTGTCGGGCTCGAGGCGGCGCAGCGCGTCGACGAGCAGCCCGCCGGCGAAGGCGTAGATGCCCGTGTTGACCTCGTCGATCGCGAGCTCCTCGGGCGTCGCGTCGCCCGGGAACTTCGTCTCGACGACCTTCACGACCGAGCCGTCCGCGTCGCGCACCACGCGCCCGTAGCCCGAGGGATCGTCGAGCACGGTCGTCGCGATCGTCGC
>DASUWV010000141.1:0-15926 GCA_036378275.1 Solirubrobacterales bacterium
AGGACCTGCACGGCCTCGACGACGAGCAGCTGCAGCAGGTCGCGCAGGAGATGCGCACCTACATCATCGACACGATCGGCGAGATCGGCGGCCACTTCGGCGCCAACCTCGGCACCTGCGAGCTCGCGGTCGCCCTCCACAGCCTGCTCGACTCGCCCCGCGACAAGATCCTCTGGGACGTCGGCCACCAGGCCTACCCCCACAAGATCCTCACCGGCCGCCGCGACCGGCTGCCGACGATCCGCCAGTACGACGGGCTGGCGCCGTTCTGCTCGATCGCCGAGTCCGAGCACGACATCATGGGCGCCGGCCACGCCTCGACCTCGATCGGCTACGCGGTCGGGCTGAAGGAGGCGATGCGCAAGGGGATCGGCGCCGATGGCAAAGTCGCCGCGGTGATCGGCGACGGCGCCCTCACCGGCGGCGTCGCCTACGAGGCCCTCCACGCCGCCGGCGGCCTGCAGACGCCGATCGTGATCGTCCTCAACGACAACGGGATGTCGATCTCGCCCAACGTCGGCGCCCTCTCCCGCTACTTCAACCGCATCCGCCTCAACCCGCGCCTCTGGCACGCCCGCGAGGGCGTCGAGGACCGGCTCACCAAGCTGCCGCTCGGGCTCGGCAAACGGATCGAGCGGCTGGGGCCGGAGATCAAGGCGGCGATCAAGGCCTACTGGGCGCCGGGGCTCTTCTTCGAGGAGCTCGACCTCGCCTACATGGGCGTGATCGACGGTCACGACGTCCGCGCCCTGCGCGAGGCGCTGACCGAGGCCTTCGCCGCCGACCGCCCGGTGATCGTCCACGTCCACACGATCAAGGGCAAGGGCTTCACCCCGGCCGAGGAGGGCGGGCTGCAGTCGATGGAGGAGTGGCACGCGGCGAAGCCGAAGTCGATCGTCGAAGGCCGCCCGGCCGACGAGGTCAAGGAGGCCAAGCCGGTGCCCGTCACCGAAACCGACTCGCCGGAGGGCATCGAGCTGCTCGAGAAGCCGCCCGCCGCCAGCGCGCCGCCGCAGTACACGAAGGTGTTCGCGGAGGCGATGGTCGCCGAGGCCAGGGCGGATAAGCGGGTGATCGGGATCACCGCGGCGATGGCGGGCGGGACGGGCCTGCAGCAGCTCTGCGACGAGCTTCCGGACCAGTACTACGACGTCGGCATCGCCGAGCAGAACGCGGTGCTGCTGGCAAGCGGGCTGGCGCTGCAGGGAGCGAAGCCGGTCTGCGCGATCTACTCGACCTTCCTCCAGCGGGCCTTCGACCAGATCGTCCACGATGTCTGCCTGCAGAGCCTCGACGTCACCTTCGCGATGGACCGCGCCGGCCTCGTCGGCGACGACGGCCCGACCCACCACGGCGCCTTCGACGTCTCCTACTTCCGCCCGATCCCGAACGTGGTGCTGATGGCGCCACGCGACGAGGCGATGCTGGTCCACATGCTGCACACGGCGATCGCCCACGACGGCCCGGCGGCGCTGCGCTACCCGCGCGGGGCGGCCGAGGGGGCCGAGCTGCCGGCAGCGCCCGAGCTGGTCCCGATCGGCAAGGGCGAGGTGCTGACCGAGGGTGAGCGGGTGGCCGTGCTCGGCTACGGCTACGGCGTCACCGTCGCACGCGAAGCGGCCGAGATCCTCGCCAAGCACGGGCTGAAGGCGACCGTCGCCGACGCCCGCTTCGCGAAGCCGATCGACGGCGAGCTGGCCGAGCGCCTGGCGCGCGAGCACGAGCTGGTGGTGACGATCGAGGAGAACGTGCTGCCCGGCGGCTTCGGCGCGGCGGTACTCGAACACCTCGAGGACGCCTTCGCCGAGAACCCGGGAGAGCGGGCGCGGGTGTTGCGCATCGGCCTCCCGGACCGCTACGTCACCCACGGCAAGCCGGCGCTGCTGCGCGCCGAGGTGGGCCTCACCGGCCAGTCAGTGGCTGACCGGGTGCTGGCGACTACCTCAAACGCACAGCCGGCGCTGACCTAATCAATTTTGGGGATTGAATCAATCGGCGCAATCGATTAGCCTGCGCCAGTCTCTCCGGTGAGAGAAGCGGGCCGATAGCCAGCGCTTCTGGGGAAAGTCACCAAGGGGAGGAGAGACGCGCTCTATATGTGTGGATCCGCTTGGGGAATCGGATCTCTCGCGCCCGCCTCATCGGCCGGGGCGCGAGGCGCGCCTGCTTACCCAAAGACGATGGTTGCTTCGAGCTCGGTGGGGATGCAGACTTGCCCCTGTGTCTCCTACGGTCCCTGAAGCGCTCCCCGAAGAAGATCCCAGCGGCCCTGCGGCAGCCGGGAAGGCCGTCCGCGCGGCTGTGCCGCGCTCCGCGCACGGCGAGTGGGACGTTTCGGACCGGGACCCCCTGCAGGTTCTCGCCGAGCAGGACAGGTCGCGGATTCCGCATCTCGTCCCGATCCGCTACGGCCGCATGGCCGCCTCGCCGTTCGCCTTCTTCCGCGGCGCCGCTGCGGTGATGGCCGCCGACCTCGCGCAAACGCCGACCACGCCGCTGATCGCGCAGCTCTGCGGCGACGCCCATCTCTCCAACTTTGGGGTCTTCTCGGCTCCGGACCGTCGCCTCGTCTTCGACTGCAACGACTTCGACGAGACCTGCCCCGGCCCGTTCGAGTGGGACGTGAAGCGGCTCGCCGCCAGCATCGCCGTCGCCGGCAGGCAGCTGGGCTTCGGCGGGCGCAGGCGGGAAAAGGCAGTACGGGCAGGCGCTGCCGGCTACCGAAACTCGATACGGAGCTTTGCCGGCATGCGGAACATCGACGTCTGGTACGCCAGGATCGACGTCGAGTCCCGTCTCGCCGGCCTTCGCTCCCAGGTGGCCGGCCGGCGGTTCCGGAAGGTCGAGCGGGGACTTGCCAAGGCCGAGGCCAAGGACAGCCTGCGCGCCCTGCGCAAGCTCACCCACGAGGTGGACGGCCGGCTGCGGATCGTCAGCGATCCGCCGCTGATCACTCCGGTCGGCGAGCTGGCCGGTGCCGCCGCGGCCGAGGCACAGCTGCACTCAGTGCTGGACGCCTACGTCGAGTCGCTCCCCGAGGACCGCCGTCACCTCGCCGCGTCCTACCGCTACGTCGACGCGGCGATGAAGGTGGTGGGGGTGGGGAGCGTCGGCACCCGGGCCTGGATCGTGCTGCTGCTCGGCAGGGACTCGGGCGACCCGCTGTTCCTGCAGGCCAAGGAAGCGCAGCGATCGGTGCTCGAGCCCTTCGTCGGGGCGAGCCGCTACCGCAACCACGGGCGGCGCGTGGTCGAGGGCCAGCGCCTGATGCAGGCGGCCAGCGACATCTTCCTGGGCTGGGTCAGCGCCGAGGGGCTCGACGGCCGGCGGCGCAGCTTCTACGTACGCCAGCTCTGGGACGGCAAGGGCTCGGCGACGATCGAGTCGATGTCGAGCAAGGACCTGGCCATCTACTCGGCGCTCTGCGGCGAAGCCCTGGCGCGGGCCCACGCCCGTTCGGGAGACCGCTTCGGAATCGCCGCCTACCTGGGCCGCGGGGAAGCCTTCGACAAGGCACTATGCCGTTTCGCCGAGGCCTACGCAGATCAGAACGAGCACGACTACGAGCGCCTGGCCGGTGCGATCGCAGACGGAGCGATCGAGGCGGAGGCCGGGTAGACGCGGCTGCGACGGGTTCGCCACCCGCCGCAGCCGCGGGACCTATGACGCAGGGTTCGCTCAGTCCACCCAGCGGGCGGTCAGCTGGTAGATGATCGTCACGTCGAGGATGATCATCAGGAACGCCCACAGCGGGGCGGCGGTGAACCAGACGATCTGCGCCACGGCGTTGACCGAGACGAAGAAGACGGCCGCCCAGCGCGCCGCCTCGGCGCCGGCGAAGAGGCCGATCCCGGTGGCGGCGACGATCGAGCCGAGGATCAGGTGAATCCATCCCCAGGTGGTGACGTCGGCGATGATCACTCCCTGACCGCCGACGATCACGATGTCGTTGTTGAGGATCGCCGCCAGGCCGTAGATCGCGTCCAGCGACCCGACGATCAGCAGCAGGGTGCCGGCGAAGACGGTCCAGCCGCTCGGCTGCCGTTCCTCGACCGCTCGCTGGTAGTCCCGTTGCTCTGGTGCTCGTGCCTCCATCGAGGCTCCTTTCCTCTGGCCCGGGGGCCTGTTTTCAACACTCCCTAGGTTCAGCGCCCCCTGCCGCTCACGCCAGAACAAGGAAAAGATAGAACCCGCCCCTGCCGGAAGCAATCGCGGAAAGAAAACGCCCCGTCGCGCGGACGGGGCGTTCAAGTCCCCACCATCGTTGCACCGATCTGTGTCGCATTTCGGCGCTGGTGGGTCTAGACTCACCCTTGGCGGGTCTCATCTAGGGCTTTGACTGGTAGCCCGAAAGTAGCAGGACGGTGAGCGCCCGCCTCTTTTGGTTGGGTTAACGCGCCTTTGCGCTGAAACCGGTTAGGCGAGCCAGTGGCCGAGCGCGAAGGCGGCAAAGCCGGAGACCTGGGAGACGACGAGGTTCGCCCAGGCGAGGTGCGCCTGCCTGGCGGCGCCGAGGCGGTGGGTGTCGAGCATCCAGGTCGAGAAGGTGCTGAAGGAGCCGACCAGGCCGCCGCCGAGGATCGTCAGAGCCTGCCCGTCGAGCCCGGAGCCGGCGAGCAGGCCGAGGCCGAAGGCGCCGAGCAGGTTGACCGCGAGGATGCCGGCCGGGAAGGAGCCGCCGGCGAGGGCGGAGACCTCGTAGTCGAGCAGGAAGCGGGCGCCGGCGGCGCCGCCGCCGATCAGCCCGACCGCGATCCAGGCGAAGGGGCTCACGCCCGCGCCTCCCGCAGCGTCATCCGCTCGATCGCCATCCCGGCTCCGACGGCGAGGAAGCCGAGGGCGATCGTCACCGCGCAGTAGGCCGCGGCGAGGCCGAGGTGGCCCCGATCGACCATCGAGTAGATCTCCAGCTGGATGGTCGAGAAGGTGGTCAGGGTGCCGCAGATCCCCGTCGCGAAGAAGGGGTGGTGCAGCTGGTCGGGCGAGTGGTCGCGGAAGGAGGCGAAGAAGTAGCCGATCAGCAGCGCCCCGACCATGTTCACCGCGAAGGTGGGCCACGGCCATGCCGCGGGGGAGTGCGGGAACGCCTCGGCGAGCCCGACCCGGATCAGGGCGCCGAGGATCCCGCCCGCGTAGATCGCGGCGAGCTTTCGCTTCGGGTGACGCTGGAAGATCATGCGGAGGCTCGGCTCAACTCCACCAGGCGTCGAGGACGCGCCGCCAGTTCCGCCAGCAGATCGCCTCCAGCTCCTCCTCGCCGAAGCCGGCATCGGCGAGCGGCCGCAGGAGCCTGGGCAGGCCGGCGGCGTCGCCGAGCTCCGCCGGGATCGTGGCGCCGTCGAAGTCGGACCCCAGCGCCACGTGCTCGGGGCCGATCAAGTCGGCCACGTAGCGCGCGTGCTCGGCGATCAGGCTCAGCGGCGTGTCCGCCTCGTCGCCGAAGTCCGGCCGCAGGAAGGCGGTCGCGAAGACGATCCCGACCAGCCCGCCGCTCTCGCCGATCGCTTCGATCTGGCGGTCGGTGAGGTTGCGGGAGGCGGGGCAGATCGCGTGGGCGCCCGAGTGGCTGGCGACCAGCGGCCCCGGCTCCAGCCGCGCCACGTCCCAGAAGCCCGCCTCGTTCATGTGGCTGAGGTCGACGAGGATGCCGAGATCGGCGCAGGCTTCGACCAGCGCGGTGCCGGCGTCGGTCAGCCCGGGGCCGATGTCGGGCGAGGAGGGGAAGGCGAAGGGGACGCCGCAGGCGAAGGCGTTGGCGCGGCTCCAGACCGGGCCCAGCGAGCGCAGTCCCGCCGCGTACCACTGGTCGAGCGCTTCTAGCTCCGGATCGATCGCCTCGGCGCCCTCGAGGTGGAGCACGGCGGCCGGGGGAGAGGATGCGTCCTCGCAGGCGGCGTCGAGGTCCGCGATCTCCCGCGCCACCTTGACGTGCCCCTGGCGCTCGAGCCCAAGCAGCCGGCCCGCCGCGGCGGTCGCGTGCGCTGCCGCCGCCTCCCGGCCCACGGGCCGCGCCATCGGCTCCGTATAGCCCTTGCCACCGAATCGCCGCACCCGCGAGCTGTCCCCCGGGGAAGGGGTGAAGACGGCGAAGATGCCGCCCCGCATCCCGCCCTCGCGCATCCGCGGCAGATCGAGATGCCCGTCCTCGCGCCCGGTGGCGAGATCCGCATGGTCCTCGCACGTGAGGGCGTCGTTGTGGCCGTCGAATATGGGAAGCATCCGTGGAGGCTAATAAGCGACGCTCCGGGCGAGCTTCCCTCCTCGCCCGGAGCAGTTTCAGCCTACGAAGGGCGAACGGCGTCAGTGCCTGGCAAACGGATCGACGTAGAGGTCATCGACCAGGTAGGTGCTCTTCGGGTCCTTCGCGGTGAAGGTGATCCTGGCTACTCGTTCGGCTTCGCCGTCGGTGTCGAGCTTGAGCGGCGGGGTCGGCAGCCATTCGTTCTTGTCAGCGTGGACGTCGGCGTTCCTCGCCTTGGTCACTTTCACCGTGTTTTCGTAGATCACGGTGACGCGGAGCTTTCCGCCCTTGTCGCCGACGTTCCGCACCATGAAGCGGAAATCGGGGGTGGTGGGATCGACGCAGACCGGTGGGCTGGTGGCCGAGGCGCCGAAGGGCAGGCTCACGGCCGTTTCCTCCTGGACTCCTTCATGGCTGCGGGCGTCCGGATCGGCCACGAGTTCCGCTCCACCTTCGAGCGTCCACCCGTTGCCCCCTTCCGACAGCCCCCCGTCGGGCGCGAGCTGGTACCAGCCTTTGTCCTTCCATGGGGCGAAGACCTGCTCGGCTTCGGGGTAGGAGCAGGCGGCGTGGGCGCTCGCCGAGTAGGCAGCGAAGCTGTAGGTGGCCACCACCGCGACCATCAGCATCAGCGTCAGGCGGCGCTTGGGAAATGCAGTTGACATCAGAAACCTCCGTAGGCATGCGAAAAGGACTCGGTTTTCACCAAGCTGGCGGCTGAGCCGTCTCCCCAGGGGGAGACCTCTGGCTTTGCGTCCCCGCCTCGCGACAGGTTTGCCCTTTTTCAGCTGACTACAGGGCGGCTATCGACCCCGAAGAGGCCGCCTTGAGCAGGTTCGAACGAATGGCTACCGAGTTTTGCGCTTCACGGGGGCATGTTGGACGGCGTCGAGAGGCTCAACCGCCTTGATCTTTAGATTGGCGCGCGATGCAACCTCGACCCCGAATTTCGCCAGGCATTTCTCACCGAGCCGACCCGTCTGCGAAAATCCTTCACATGGAGTTCGCGCACGTCAAACTCAGCGGCGATCGTGCCGGCGAGTACGTCGTCACCGAGGAGCGCCCTGACGGATCGCTCACTCTGGTGCCAGACACCTCTTTCGAGGCGATCCGAAAGCGCCTCGGTACCGAGCCCGCGACGCTGGCCGAGTTCGAAGCCGAGTACGGCCCTGTGCAGCCCCCCGACGGCGAGGGGTAACGAGTGAGCGACAAGCGGCTGGGCCGAGCGCCCGCACTGTTCGATGATGCTGCCTTCGACGAGGATCTGCGACGTGCCAGCGGTGCCGGGGAAGAAGTGGCGCTTGATGCCCGCAGGGAGTTCGAGGGAGCAGGGGTTCCGGTTGAACGCCTCCTTGCCTGCGATGAGGCGGGATCGGATGGGACCGAACTCCGCCACTGCGTGAAGCTCCGGCTTCCGCCCCCGAATGGCAAGTTCGGCATGGTCTTTCGAGTAGAGCAACAGAAAGGGAGATTAGTCTTGGTCTTCGCCGCTTTCGGCACTCGCCATCACCCTGCTGGCTCAAATGCCCTCACGGTCTATGAGATCGCTCATCGGCGGCTGCGCGAGAACTGGTAGCGCTTGGGGTGCAACATATGAGTTGTGCCCTCATTGAGAGAGCACCGGGGTTGCGGTCGTAGCGGTGGTTGCAACAACGGCACTCACGGCGATTTGCTGTGCCCTGAAAACTGCCGTCGCGGCACATCGCCGGGAAACAGAAAACGCCCCGCCGGGGAGGCGGGGCGCTTCTGGGGTTACTACAGGGAGGAGAGATATTTATCTCTTTATATGTGTGGATCCGTGGGAGGTAGGTGAGCCCGGTTGGTGTCGAGAGCGTCGCTGTGGGAAGCAGCGAGGCGATAGATCGACGCGGGGTTCATCCAAGAAGTCTTTGTCATGTCCTTAGGTCGGTTTCCTCTTGCGAATCCTTGAACAGCGTACGAACGTATGTGCGACTTATGTGTGAGTGGGGTCACAGAACCCCCTGCAACTCACGGATTCTGCGGGTTCTGGGGCCGTAATTTGCTCTAGAACAGCGGATTGGGCGAGGGAAGTTGTCAAGAAAATGTTGCATCCCTCTCTCAGCGGGCTCTAAATCGCCCAGGTTGCGGAGGGCCGCTGTAGCTTTCGGGCGATGAAGAAGGCCCGGATAGACGCGGTGCTGGCTGACCGCGGGCTGTTCCCGTCGCGCTCGGCGGCGGCCGGCGCGGTGCGCGCCGGCGAAGTCCGCGTCGGCGCCGACGGGCCGGTGGCGTTGCGGCCGAGCCAGCTGGTCGAGCCCGACGCGCCCTTGGTCGTCGCCGAGGGGCCGCGCTTCGTCTCCCGCGGCGGGGTCAAGCTCGAGAACGCGCTCGAGAGGCTGGGCATCGACGTCGCGGGCCGCGACTGCCTCGACGTCGGCGCTTCCACCGGGGGCTTCACCGACTGCCTCCTGCAGCGGGGAGCGGCGCGGGTAATCGCCGCCGACGTCGCCTACGGGCAGCTCGACGTGCGGTTGCGGGAAGACCCGCGCGTCTACGTGATCGAGCGGCTCAACGCGCGCGAGCTGCAGCGGGTCGACCTGCCGTTCGTGCCGACCCTGGCGACGATCGACGTCTCCTTCATCTCGCTGGCCAAGGTGCTGCCGGCGGTGGCGCGCTGCCTCGAGGCCCCCGGCGACGTCCTGGCGATGGTGAAGCCGCAGTTCGAGCTCGGCAGGGACCGGGTCGGCAAGGGAGTCGTCCGCGATCCGGCCGCTCGCCGCGAGGCGATCCTCGCGGTGGCCGGGGCCGCCCGCGATCTGGGCCTGCCGGTGCGCGGCTTCGCCTCCTCCGGCCTGCCGGGCCCGAAGGGCAACCGCGAGACCTTCGTCTGGGCGGGCGGAACCGGGCCTGAGGTCGAGGACACGGAGGCCGCGGTGGCCGCCGTCGTCGAGGAGGACGCGTGAAGACCGCGGCGCTGATCACCCACTCGCACCCGCCCTCGGCGACCGAAGCGGTGAAGATCGCCGCCGAAGTCGCCGAGGAGGCCGGCTGGCGCATCGCGGCCAGCCGGGAGGAGCTGGAAAAGCATGGCAGCGCCGCCGAGGGCATCGACGTGACCGCCGAACACACTCTGCCGGACATCTGCCTCGTCCTCGGCGGCGACGGCTCGATCCTGCACGCGCTGCGCCGCTACGCCCACACCGAGATCCCCGTCTTCGGGGTCAACTTCGGCACCGTCGGCTTCCTCGCCGCGGTGGAGCGCGACGAAGCGCGCGAGGGCATCCGCCGGGCGCTGGAAGGCGAGATCGAGACGGTCCCGCTGCCGGGTCTCGAGGTTGTCTGCGACGGGCTCGAGGAGGTCGGGCTGAACGACATCAGCCTCGCCCGCCGCCCGCACGACCGGGTCGCCGAGCTGAGCTACAGGATCGCCGGCAAGGAGGTCGGCCACGTGCGCTGCGACGGTCTCGTCGCCGCCACTCCGGTCGGCTCGACCGGCTACAACCTCGCCAACCAGGGGCCGATCCTGGCCTGGGGGGTGAAGGGCTACGTCGTCAGCTACATCTCGCCGCACTCGCTGACGGCGCGGGCGCTGGTCGTCGCCCCCGGCGACGTGCTCCACGTCGTCAACGCGCCCGAGCGTGCGCCGGTCGAGGTCGCGGTCGACGGCGGCAAGGTCGCCGATCTTTCGCCCGGGGCCGAGCTCGAAGTCCGCTTTCTCGACTCGGTGAGCACGCTCGCGCAGCTGCCGGGGGCGAGCTTCTACCAGCGCATTCGCGACAAGTTCGGCCACTTGGCGGTCTAGAGCCGTCCCGAAAAGCCGAGCTCGGCCGCTCGATAGGGTCCGCCGCCGATGGAGCGCAAATGGTGGACCCTGCTGCTGGTCTCGATCGCGACGTTCATGCTGCTGCTCGACGTCACCGTCGTCAACGTCGCCCTGCCGGACATTCAGCGCGAACTGAACGCGAGCCTCTCCAGCCTGCAATGGGTGGTCGACGCCTACTCGCTGATGCTCGCCGCCTTCCTGCTGACGGCGGGCTCGCTCGGCGATCGGCTCGGCCGCCGGCGCGTCTTCACGATCGGCTTCGGCACCTTCACCTTCGCCTCGTTCCTCTGCGGCATCTCCAACGACCCGACGCTGCTGAACCTGGCACGCGGGCTGCAGGGCATCGGCGGCGCCGGCATGTTCGCCACCTCGCTGGCGCTGATCGGCCAGGAGTTCCACGGCAAAGACCGGGCCACCGCCTTCGGCGTCTGGGGGGCGACGGTCGGCGGCGCGGTCGCGGTCGGCCCGCTGATCGGCGGCGTCATCACCCAGAACCTCGGCTGGGAGTGGATCTTCTTCGTCAACGTCCCGATCGGGGTCGCGGCGATGGCCCTGACCGAGAGCAAGATCGTCAACGTCTCCGCCCAGGACCCCGAGCCGGTCGACCTGCCGGGCCTCGTCACCTTCTCGGCGGCGCTCTTCCTGCTGATCTTCGGCCTGATCCGGGGCAACCCCGAAGGCTGGGGCAGCACGGTGATCCTCGCCTGCCTGATCGGCGCCGCGGTCCTGCTCGCGGCCTTCATCGCGATCGAGCGACGCAGCGACCACCCGATGCTCGACCTGACGCTGTTCCGCAAGCACGCCTTCAACGGCGTCTCTGCGGTCGCCTTCGCGCTCTCGGCGGGGATGTTCGCGATGTTCCTCTACCTCACCATCTACCTCCAGGGCGTGCTCGACTTCTCGCCGCTGGAAGCCGGGCTGCGCTTCCTGCCGCTGACCATCCTCGGCTTCGTCGTCGCCCCGATCTCCGGCGCGCTCTCGCACCGGGTGCCGATCCGGATCCTGCTCGGGGTCGGGATGACGCTGGTCGGGGTCGGCCTGCTGCTGATGCACGGGCTCAGCCCCGACTCGGGGTGGACGGCGCTGCTAGCGGGCTTCGTCCTCGCCGGGATCGGCATCGGCACCACCAACCCGGGCATCGGCCAGGCGGCGATCGCGGTCGTGCCGGTGGAGAAATCGGGGATGGGATCTGGGATCAACACGACCTTCCGCCAGGTCGGGATCGCCACCGGCGTCGCCGGCCTCGGCGCGGTCTTCCAGGGGGAAATCGACTCGAAGCTGGGCGAACTCGTGCCGCACGCTCCGGCGGGGCTGGGCGAAGCCGTCGCCTCCGGCGGCTCGCGGGCGATCGAAGAACTGCCGCTGCACGGGCCGCTGCAGGCGAAAGCCGCCCACGCCGCCGACATCGCCTTCACCAGCGGCATGAACTCGATCCTGGTGATCGGCGCGATCGTCTGCTTCGTCGGCGCCGCCTGCGGCTTCTTCCTGGTCCGCTCCGAGGATTTCGTCCAGTCCACGGACGGACCGAGCGAGCCCGCCGGGTAGGCAGAAAGCATGAAGACAAAAGATGTCGTATGCTTTTGTCTATGGCAGTGATGGAGAGACCACGTTGGACTGACGAGCGGATCGAAGAACGCTTTGACCGCGTCGGTACCGACATCCGCTCGCTGCGGATGGAGATGAGGGAAGGCTTCGCACGGATCGAAAAACGCTTCGACAAGGTCGATGAGCGTTTCGAGAAGATCGACAAACGGTTCGAAAGGGTCGACGACAAATTCGACTCGCTGCAAGCGGAAATGAACAGGCGCTTTGAATCGGTGAGCCGGAACATGATCATCTGCTTCGTGACCATCAACGCCACCGTCATCGGCGCGCTGATCACTACGCAGCTCTGAGGAGTCCGGAAAGAGCACGAAAACACAGCGAGTCGGTCCGCCCCCGTTGCTACACAGATCGCATGCTGCGCGAGCTGCGGATCGAGAACCTGCTGCTGATCGAGAGGGCCGAGCTGCGGCTGGGCGAGGGGCTGAACGCGATCACCGGCGAGACCGGGGCGGGGAAGACGGTGCTGGCGCACTCGCTCGACCTGCTGATGGGCGGGAAGGCGAAAGCCCAGATCGTCCGGCCGGGGGCGCCGGAAGCCTGGGTCGAGGGGGTCTTCGACCTGCCGGCGGGGCTGTTGGACGAGCCGGAGCTCGCCGAGCTTGCCGAGCGGCTGCCGGAGGGCGCGGAGGAGGTGGTGCTCGGACGGCGGGTCTCGGCGAGCGGCCGCACCAGCGCTTTCGTCGCCGGCCGCGCCGCGACCGCCGTCGACCTGAAGCTGCTCGGCGGGCGCCTGCTCGCCTTCTTCGGGCAGCACGAGCACCGGCGGCTGACGATCTCCGCGGCCCAGCTGGAGATCATCGACGGCTTCGCGGGCCCCGAGCACCTCGAGCTGCGGCACTCATATAGGGAGGCGCACCGCGAAGTCGGTCAGCTGGCGGCGGAGCTGGCCGAGCTGCGCGAGCGCGAAGGCTCGCGGGAGCGGGACCTCGACCTCTACCGCTACGAGCTCTCCGAGATCGAGGCGGTGGCGCCGGTTCCCGAGGAGCGCGAGCAGATGGCCGCCGACCGGGAGCGGTTGCGCCACGCCGAGGGGCTGCGCGAAGCCGCGGGCGCGGCGCAGGCCGCCCTGGCGGGGGCCGAGGAGGACGGGGGAGGCGCGGCCGCGGCGCTTGCCCAGGCCGAAGGGGCGCTTCAGCCCGCGGCTGGGCTGGACGCCACGCTGGATTCGGTTGCCGAGCGAGTGGCGGCGCTGGCGGTCGAGCTCGGCGACGTCTGCTCGGAGCTGCGGAGTTACGCCGAGGGGGTCGAGGCGGACCCCGGGGCATTGCTGGCGATCGAGGAGCGGCTGGAGGCGATCGACCGGCTCGAGCGCAAGCACGGCGGCAGCGTCGCGTCGGTCCTGGCGCATGCCGAGCGCTGCCGCGAGGAGATCGCCAGGCTCGAGGGCGCCGAGGAGCGGACCGCGGAGGCGGCGGCGGCGCTGGCCGAGGCGGAAGCGCGACGGGCGCAGCTGGGCGAGAAGCTGAGCGCCGGCCGCGAGGCCGCGATCCAGCCGCTGCAGGAGCGTGTCGCCGCCGAGCTCGCCCAGCTCTCGATGGAGGGGGCGACGCTGCAGGTGGTGCTCGAACCGCACCCCGACGGCTACGGCGCCTCGGGCCGCGAGACGGTCGAGCTGCGGGTGGCCCCGAATCCGGGGATCGAGCCGGCGCCGCTGCGGGACGCCGCCTCGGGCGGCGAGCTCTCGCGGGTGATGCTGGCGCTGAGCGGCCTCGGCCGAGCGGCGAGCGCGGGAACGATGGTCTTCGACGAGATCGACGCCGGTGTCGGCGGCAACACGGCGCGGGTCGTCGGCGAGCGGCTGCGGGCGCTGGGGCGGGAGCGCCAGGTCGTCTGCATCACCCACCTGCCCCAGGTCGCCTCCCTCGCCGACACCCACTTCCGGCTCGAAAAGGACGTCGCGGGCGAGCAGGCCGTCGCCACGGTCGAGCAGCTGGAGGGGGAGGCGGTCGTCGAGGAGATTCGCCGCATGCTCGGCGGCGCCGGTACCGACGAGGCCGCAACTCGCCACGCGCGTGAGCTCTTGGCCGCGGCGTGAGATTCGCCTAGTCTGAGTCGGTGGCCACCGCTTCCCGCCGCCGCTTTCCCGCTCTCCTCGGGCGCAGGAACGGAGCGCGCCCCGATGCGCCGATCGCAGGCACCGCGCGGCTGGGGGAGCGGACGAAGCACCTGGTCAAGCGCCTGCGCCCAGGCGAGATCGCCGTCGTCAACCATGTCGACATCGACCGCATCGCCGCCGACGAGCTGATCGAAGCCGGCGTCGTCGCGGTCCTGAACGCAGCTCCCTCGTCCTCGGGGCGCTATCCCAACGCCGGGCCGCTCATGCTGGCACGCCAGGGGATCCGCCTTGTCGACGTGCCCGGGGCCGAGCTCTTCGAGCGGCTCGATGACGGCGACACGATCCGCCTCGTCGGCGGCTCGATCTACCGCGGCGAGGAGGAGATCGCCTGCGGTCGCGTCCTCGGCGTCGCCGAGCTGGAGCGCGAGATGCAGGAACACCGGCAGCGGATCGACGAGGCGCTGGCGGAATTCGCCGAGAACACCGTCACCCACGTCCGCGAAGAGACCGACCTGCTCACCGGCAACATCGCCTTCCCGCCGACCAGGGAGAGCTTCCGCGACCGGCACGTGCTGATCGTCGTCCGCGGTGAGCGCCATCGCCGCGACCTGAAGGCGCTGCGCGCCTATATCCGCGACGTGCGGCCGCTCGTCGTCGCCGTCGACGGCGGCGCCGACGGGGCGCTGGAAGCGGGCCTGAAGCCCGACGTGATCCTCGGCGACATGGACTCGGCGAGCGATGAGGCCCTGCGCTGCGGGGCCGAGCTGATCGTCCACGCCTACCCCGACGGCCGCGCCCCCGGCCGCGAGCGGCTGCTCGAGGCGGGCCTTCCGCACCAGGTCGTGCCCGCTGCCGGGACCAGCGAGGACGTGGCGATGCTGATGGCCTACGAGAAGGGGGCGGCGCTGATCGTCAGCGTCGGCGCCCACTTCAACCTGGTCGAGTTCCTCGACCGCAAGCGCGGCGGCATGTCCTCGACCTTCCTCACCCGCCTGCGGATCGGCGAGCGCCTCGTCGACGCCAAGGGGGTGAGCCGGCTCTACAGGCCGAGCAGCGCCCTCGCCCCGCTGGCGCTCTTCGCCCTCACCTTCCTGATCCTGCTGACGATCCTCGTCATCACCTCGCCCGCCCTCAACGACGTCTGGGAACTGGTCTGGCTGAAGATCCGGATCCAGCTCGGCATCTAGCCGGGCACTAGCCTTTCGCCTGCAGATGGGGTACTCCGCCCGCTACCACGCCGCCTCGCTGATCGCCGTCTTCCTCGCCCTCGCGGTGGGGATCCTGATCGGCGCCGAGTTCGGCGGCGACGCGCTGACCGAAACCCGCCGCGACCTCGAGCACAGCCTCGTCGGCAACCTCCAGGACGCGCGCTCGCGCGCCGAGGAACTGAGCGGGCAGCTGAACCGCGCCGACGAATTCGGCGAACGCGTCTACCCGGTGCTGACCCGGAACCGGCTGGCGGGGAGGCGGATCGCGATCCTTGCCCTGGGCGGGCTGCCGGGCGAGATCATCGGCGACGTCGAGAACGCGCTCGGCCCGACCGGGGCGAAACTGGTCGGCGTGGGGGTGGTGCGCGAGCCGGTCGACGTCAACGGCCTCGCCGGCGACCTGGCGAAGACGCGCTTCGCCGACCTGCGCGCGAACCCGGACGCGCTGACCGAACTGGGCACCGGTCTGGGCCGGCAGCTGGTGATCGGCGGCACCCTGCCGGAAGTCGTCCGCGGCCAGCTCTTCTCGCGCGCGAGCGGCACCTTCGGGGGCCTCGACGGGGTGATCGTCGTCCGCGACCAGCCGCAGGAGATGGGCCCGGTGCAGCGCTCGAAAGCCGGCCAGCTCGAGTCGGCCCTTGCGAGCGGGATCACCGCCACCCGGACGCCGGCGGTGGGGATCGAGACGACCACGACCGAACCCTCGTCGGTCTCCTTCTTCCAGTCGAACGACCTCTCCAGCGTCGACGACGCCGACCTCACCGCCGGGCAGCTGGCGATGGTCTTCGCGATGCTCGGCGCCGAGGGCAGCTTCGGGGTCAAGGGGAGCGCCGACCGGCTGCTGCCCGACCTGCTGACCGAGGGGCGCTAGCCGGTGTACTGGGTCGGCTTTCCGCTGGCGATCGCGATCTCCCTGGTCCTGGTGCCGGCGGGGGCGCGGGGGCTGCGCGACGCCGGGCTGGTGCGGGAGAACTACCGCGGGGCGCTGCTGGCGTTCCCGCTGGGGGCGGTGCTGGCGACGGCGGCGCTGGT
>DASUWV010000142.1:0-2688 GCA_036378275.1 Solirubrobacterales bacterium
CTCGGCCGTCTACGAGGGCTGGGTCCGCCACCGGCGCTTCGAGCCGGTCGAGCACGAGTTCCGCTACCGGCTCTTCCTCATGTACCTCGACCTCGAAGAACTGCCCGAGGTGCTCGATCCCTTCCCGTTCTTCTCCGCCCGCGGTCGCGCCGTCGCGCGCTTCCGCCGCGAGGACTTCATGGGCGACCCGGCGCGCCCGCTCGCCGACTGCGCCCGCGAGGCCGTCGAGGAGGCGACCGGCGCCCGCCCTTCCGGCCCGGTCCGCCTCCTCGCCGGCCTCCGCTGGTTCGGCCACAGCTTCAACCCGGTCTCCTTCTATTACTGCTTCGACCCCCGGGGCGAGCGGGTAGAAGCAGTGGTGGCCGACGTCCAGAACATCCCCTGGCGCGAGCGCCATCCCTATGTCTTGGCGCGGGGCGAGCGGCGCGGTAGCGTCCTCAGCGACGAGCTCGACAAGACCTTCCACGTCTCCCCGCTTATGGACATGGACCAGACCTACTCGTTCCGCGCCGGTGAGCCCGGCGAGCGCCTCTCGGTCCACATCGAGTCGCGGCCACGCGAGTCCGCGCGCGACCGCGATATAGGCGGTCCCACGCGGACTCGCGCCAAGAGCTTCGACGCGACCCTCAGCATGCGGCGGCGGGAGCTCTCGCGCCGCACCCTAACCCGCCTGCTCGTCCGCTACCCGGCAATGTCGCTGCAGGTGGTGGCGAAGATCTACGCGCAGGCGCTGCGGCTGAAGCTGAAGGGCGCGCGCTACCACCCGCACCCGGAGGCGACGGGGTGAGGGACGCGCTCGCCCGCGCCGGCGTCGGCGCCGTCCTCGGTCGCCTCACGAGCGGCCGCATCGACGTCGTCGAAGGCGCCCGCGAGCGCAGCTACGGCCCGGCCGACGCCGACCTCCGCGCCACCGTCGCGATCAACGACCCCGCGGCCTGGCGCGGCCCGCTGCGCGGCAGCGTCGGCCTCGGCGAGGGCTACGTCGCCGGCCGCTGGGAGACCGACGACCTCGTCGCCCTGATCCGGATCGCCGCCCGCGAGCTGCGCCAGATGGACGGCCTCCGCGGCGCCGTCGCCCGGCCCCGCGGCCTCTGGCACCGGGTCCGCCACCTCGTCCCAGAGAACACCCGCGCCGGCGCCCGCCGCAACATCTCCGCCCACTACGACCTCGGCAACGACCTCTTCGCCGCCTTCCTCGATGAGCGGATGATGTACAGCTGCGCCTACTTCCCCGACCGGGCGGCGAGCCTGGAGGAGGCGCAGCTGGCGAAGCTCGACCGCATCTGCGATCGGCTTCGGCTCGGCCCCGAGAACCATCTGCTGGAGATCGGCACCGGCTGGGGCGGGATGGCGATCCACGCCGCCCGGCGCAGCGGCTGCCGGGTCACGACCACGACGATCTCCCGCGAGCAGTTCGAGCTGGCGCGCCGGCGCGTCCGCGAAGCCGGGCTCGAGGACCAGGTCAGGGTCCTGCTGCGGGACTACCGCGACCTCGACGGCCGCTACGACCGCCTCGTCAGCGTCGAGATGATCGAGGCGGTCGGCTGGCAGTACTTCAACGGCTACTTCCGCCGCTGCGACGAGCTGCTGACCGACGACGGGCTGATGCTGCTGCAGGCGATCACGATCGACGACCGCATCTACGAGATCGAGAAGGGGGCGAAGAGCTTCGCCAACACCCACGTCTTCCCCGGCGGCTGCCTGCCCTCCCAGGGCTTGATCGCCGACTGCCTGGCGCGGGTGACCTCGATGAAGCAGGTCTGGGTCGACGACATCACCGCCCACTACCCGCCGACCCTGGCCGAGTGGCGCGAGCGCTTCTTCGCCGCCTGGGAGCGGCTGCGCGCCCGCGGCTACGACGAGCGCTTCCGGCGGCTCTGGGACTTCTACCTGAGTTCCTCGGAGGCGGGCTTCCGCGAGCGGCGGATCGGCGACGTGCAGGCGCTGTTCGCGAAGCCGAAGGCGCAGTGAGCGAAGGCCGCGAAGCGGGCGGCCGCGAGCCGCTGCTCCTGATCCACGGCCTCGGCGGCTCGCGCAGCATCTGGGAGCCGGTGATCCCGCTGCTGGAGCGCGAGCGCGAGGTCCACGCGATCGACATGCCGGGGTTCGGGGAGACGCCGCCGCTGCCCGAGGGGGAAGAGGCGAGCGCCGCGAACCTCGCCCGCGCCGTCCACGAGGAGTGCGCGCGCAACGGAATCGAGCGACCGCACGTCGCCGGCAACTCGCTCGGCGGCTGGGTGGCGCTGGAAATGGGCCGCTTCGGCTGGGCGGCCTCGGTCACGACCCTCTCCCCCGCCGGCCTCTGGTCCCGCCCCCTCGGCGAGCCTTCCGGCGGCGGCGCCCGCATGCTCCTGCGCGGCTCGCCCTGGGTGAAGGCGGCGCGCCCGTTCCTCTCGGTCGCCTTCCAGTTCCCCCAGACCCGCGCCGCCGCCTTCCAGTCGATCGCCGCCCACCCGGAGCGGATCCCGCCCGACGCCGCGCACGAGCTGGCGCTCGGCTGGCTCGACGGCGAGGGCTACGACGCCGCCAACCGGGCGATGCGCAACCACGTCTTCGACCCCGGCGGCTACCCGGAGGACGTGCCGGTGACGATCGCCTGGTGCGAGCGCGACCGCCTGCTCGGCCCGCCGAAGCCGCACCGCCGCCCGGCCGGCGCCCGCTTCCTCGTCCTCCCCGAGGTCGGCCACA
>DASUWV010000143.1:0-5716 GCA_036378275.1 Solirubrobacterales bacterium
CCCCCCCCCCCGAGGAGCGGGCCAAGCGGGAGAAGCCGGAGCAGGGCGCCGATGTCTGAGCCGGAGCTGCGGATCGTCCACCTCGACGACGCGCTGGCCGTGGTCGACAAGCCGGCCGGATTGGTCGTCCACCCGGCTCCGTCCCACACCGGCCCGACGCTGGTCGACGAGCTGGCGGAGATCCTCGGCGGGGGAGGGGACCCGGAGCGCCCGGGTATCGTCCACCGCCTCGACAAGGGCACCAGCGGCCTGCTGGTTGTCGCCCGCGACGACGAGACCCACGCGGCGCTGCAGGAGGCGGTCCGCCGGCGCGAGGTCGAGCGACTCTACCTGGCGCTGGCCGGGGGCCGGCTGGTCTCGCGCACGGGCACGATCGACGCCCCGATCGGGCGCGCCGCCCGCCGGCGGCACCGGATGGCGGTCTCCGGCGCCGCTTCGCGCGAAGCCCGCACCCATTTTGAGGTCCTGGAGCTGCTGCCGCGCGAGACCTACCTCGAGGCCCGCCTCGAGACCGGGCGCACCCACCAGATCCGCGCCCACTTCGCCGCGATCGGCCACCCGCTGACCGGCGACGTCACCTACGGCGGCGTCGAGCGCTACGACCTCGACCGCCAGTTCCTCCACGCCCACCGCCTCGCCTTCCGCCACCCGCGGACGGGCGAGCCGCTCGAGTTCAGCTCGCCGCTGCCGGCGGACCTGGCGCAGGCGCTCGAGGCGGCGCACGCCGATTAGCGCCCCACCGCTCTACAATCGGCGGACCAAATCCCGACCCCCGTCAGGAGTCAGCCGGTCCTGCCTGGCCACCACCAGGTCCCGGCGAGCGCGGCGGGGCGCTTCACCAAAAGACAGAAAAAGGAGAACCACCACATGGCACAAGCAGAGCTCAGAGATCTGCTCGAGGCCGGAGTCCACTTCGGCCACCAGACGCGCCGCTGGAACCCGAACATGCGCCGCTTCATCTTCGGCGAGATGGACGGGATCCACATCATCGACCTGCTGCAGACCGAGGCGCTGCTGGAGAACGCGCGCAAGTTCGCCGGCGAGCTGGCGACGGGCGGCGGCACCGTGCTCTTCGTCGGCACCAAGAAGCAGGCCCGCGACACGATCCAGGAATGGGCCGACCGCTGCAAGATGCCCTACGTCAACAAGCGCTGGCTCGGCGGCCTGCTGACCAACTTCAACACGATGTCGGGCCGGATCGCCCGCCTCCACGAGCTCAACGGCTGGAAGGAGGACGGCAAACTCGACCTTCTGCCGACCAAGGAGCGGATGGGGATGGAGGCCGAACTCGCCAAGCTCGAGTTCAACCTCGGCGGCGTCCGCGACATGGACCGCCTGCCCGACGCCGTCTTCGTCGCCGACCTCAAAACCGAGGAGATCGCGGTCAACGAGGCGGCGCGCCTGCGGATCCCGATCATCGGCCTGGTCGACACCAACTGCGACCCGACGCCGGTCGACTACGTGATCCCCGGCAACGACGACGCGATCCGCTCCTGCGAGTTGATCATCGGCACGATCGGCGGCGCGATCGAGGAGGGCGCCTCCTCCTGGCGCGTGCAGGAGGAAAAGCGGATCGCCGAAGAGATGGAGCGCCGCAAACGCGAGGAGGAAGAGCGGCGCAAACGCGAGGAAGAGGAGAAAGCGCGGCGCGAAGCCGAGGAGGCCAAGCAGGCCGAAGAAGCGGCTGCGAAACAGGCGGCCGAGCAGAAAGCGGCGGCCGAGGCGAAAAAAGCCGCGCAGGCTCAGGCCCCGCAGGCCGCGGGTCCTGTCTCCGATACGACCCCGTCGCCTAAAGGCGACGGTCCCGCATCGTCGCCACCCGCGGCAGAGGCCGAGTCAGCAGACGCTGAGGCTCCGGCCGCTGAGCAGGCAGCTCCCGCCGAGGAGCAGGCTCCGGCCGCTGAGGGAGAGAGCACCGAGGAGAAAGCTGAGAGTGGGGAGGAGTCGAAATGAGCGTTACGGCTGCTGACGTGAAAGCGCTCCGGGATCGGACCGGGGCGGCGATGATGGACGCGAAATCGGCGCTCGTCGAGGCCGACGGCGACGTCGAGCGCGCGGTCGAGCTGCTGCGCGTGAAGGGCCAGGCCTCCGCCGCCAAGCGCGAAGGCCGCGGCACCAACGAGGGCGTCGTCGCCTCCTACATCCACGCCAACGACAAGGTCGGGGCGATGGTGGAAGTCCAGTGCGAGACCGACTTCGTCGCCCGCAACGAGGAGTTCCGCGTCTTCGCCTACCAGGTCGCCCTGCACGCGGCGGCGACCGCGCCGCAGTACGTCTCCACCAGCGAAATCCCCGCGGAGGAGCGGGAGGCCGAAAAGAAGGTCTTCGAAGAGAAGGCGCGGGAAGAAGGCAAGCCCGACAACGTCGTCGAGAAGATCGTCGAGGGTCAGCTCGGCAAGTGGGCGAGCGAAGTGGCGCTGCTCGACCAGACCCACGTCAACGCCGAGAAGCACGAGGGCAAGACGATCGAGGAGCTGCGGCAGGAGCTGGCGGCGAAAACCGGCGAGAACGTCCAGATCGCCCGCTTCTCCTACTTCCGCGTCGGCGAATAAGCTGCGCGGCAGTGACCGAGTCTCCCGAGCCGCGCTTCGGGCGCATACTGCTGAAGCTCTCCGGCGAGGCCCTGATGGGCAGCCAGAGCTTCGGCACCGACGCCGCCGAGGTCGACCGGATCGCCAAGCAGGTGGCGGCGGTCCGCGACCGCGGGGTCGAGATCGCGATCGTGGTCGGCGCCGGCAACATCTACCGTGGCCTCGACGGGGCGGCGAGCGGGATGGACCGCGCCACCGGCGACTACATGGGGATGCTGGCGACGGTGCTGAACGCGCTGACGCTGCAGGACGCGCTCGAGCGCCACGACCAGCACACGCGGGTGATGTCGGCGATCGAAGTCCAGGAGGTCGCCGAGCCCTACATCCGCCGCCGCGCCATGCGCCACCTCGAGAAGGACCGGGTGGTGATCTTCGCCGCCGGCACCGGCAACCCGTTCTTCACCACCGACACCGCGGCGGCGCTGCGGGCGCTCGAGATCCACGCCGAGGCGATCCTGATGGCGAAGAACGGGGTGGAGGGGGTCTTCGACTCCGACCCGGCGACAAATCCCGACGCCGAGTTCATCCCGGCGATCACCCACCGAGAGGCGATCGAGCGCGGCCTCAGGGTGATGGACTCGACCGCGCTCTCGCTCTGCATGGACAACGACGTGCCGATCTACGTCTTCAACATGGGCGACGAGCGCAACATAGATAGGATCGTTTCCGGCGAAAAAGTGGGGACGCTGGTCTCCAGCAAGCCCGCTGCTTAGGAGGACGGGAACCGGTGGAGCTGATCGACGAACTGCTCGCAGACGCGAAGGAGCGCATGGCCAAGTCGGTCGAGTCGAGCCGTGGGGAGCTCGCCACCGTCCGCACCGGCCGCGCCTCGCCGCATCTGCTGGACCGGATCACGGTCGAGTACTACGGCAACCCGACGCCGCTGAAGCAGCTGGCCAACGTCGCCGCCTCGGACGCCCGCCTGCTCACCATCACCCCGTTCGACAAGAGCGCCCTGGGCGCGATCGAGAAAGCGATCCAGGAGTCCGACGTCGGCCTGACGCCGAGCAACGACGGCAACCTGATCCGCCTGCAGGTCCCGGAGATGACCGAGGAGCGCCGCCGCGAGATGGTGAAGGTGGTGCACGGGGTCGCCGAGGAGGGCCGGGTGGCGGTCCGCAACGTCCGCCGCGACATCATGAGCGACCTGCGTGACCTGAAGAAGGAAGGCGAAGTCGGCGAGGACGAGGAGCGCCGCGCCGAGGAGACGCTGCAGAAGCAGACCGACGAGGCCGTCGCCGAGATCGACGGGCTGCTCAAGGGGAAGGAAGAAGAGATCCTCGAAGTCTGAGGACTCGGCGGCCGCCGCGTGACCGCGCCGAAATACGTAGCGATCATCACCGACGGCAACGGTCGCTGGGCGCAGCAGCGCGATCTGCCGGTGGTCGACGGGCACCGGGCGGGGGCCGACACGCTGAAGGCGCGGCTGCGCGACGCCGCCGAGATGGGGATCGAGGAGCTGACCGTCTACTCGTTCTCGACCGAGAACTGGGCCCGGCCGCGCGAGGAGGTCGCCGGGCTGATGCGGATGTTCGGCGAGCGGATCGCCTCCGAAACTCCGGAGCTGAAGGAAGAAGGCGTGCGGATGCGCTTCGTAGGGCGGCGCGAGGGGATCGAGCCGAGGCTGGTCGCGCTGATGGAGTGGGCTGAAGCGGAGACCGCCGGCAACCAGCAGATCACGCTCTTCGTCGCCTTCAACTACGGCGGCAGGGCGGAGATCCTCGACGCGGCGCGAAGCTTCCAGGGAGACTCCGAGGAGGAGTTCCGCCGCCACCTCTATGCGCCCGAGATGCACGATCCCGACCTCCTGATCCGCACCAGCGGCGAGCAGCGCCTCTCCAACTACCTGCTCTGGCAGTGCGCCTACTCGGAGCTGGTCTTCCGCGACGAGCTCTGGCCCGACTTCGACCGCGGCGCGCTGGAAGCGTGTCTCGAGGAGTACGAGAGGCGCCAGCGGCGCTTCGGGAGCCGGGCATGAGCGAGGAGGGGCGCGAGGAGCGGGTCAGAGTCGACCTCTTCGACGAGGAGATGTTCGAGGAGGAGCCGCGGCCGCCCCGGCGCCGGCCCCGCAAACCCCGCCGGCGCCGCGGCGGGCTGCGCGGCGAGACCGCGAAACGGGTCCTGGTGGCGCTGCCGTGGATCGCCTTCGCGATCGCGATCACCGTCGCCGGCGGGATCGTCTTCATGCTGGCGATGGTCGCGATCGGTGTGGTGGCGCTGCGCGAGTTCGCCGCGATCACCGTCCGCTACCGGCCGCTGATCCTGCCCGCCTACGTCGCCGTGGCGGCGCTGGTGGTCGCCGCCCACTTCGGCACCGCCTTCAACGTCCTCTGCGTCCTCGCCGCCTCCTTCCCGCTGATCTTCGCCTTCGCGGCGCGGCCCCGGCACCAGGACGGGGCGACGGTCGCGATCGGGGTAACGCTGCTGGGGGTGCTCTGGATCGGCATCCCGCTCGCCCACGCCGTCCTCCTGCGCGACCTGCCCTCGCACGGGGCGGCGCTGCTGATCGACGTCCTCGTCGGCACCTTCGTCGCCGACACCGCCGCCTACGCGACCGGCCGCATGTTCGGCAGCCACAGGATCACCCCCAACCTCTCGCCGAACAAGACCCTCGAGGGACTGATCGGCGGCTTCCTGATCGGCACCATGGGCTTCTGGTTCGCCGGCCTCTACCAGGACTGGCTCTCCGGGATCGACGCCCTCCTGATCGGCGCCGCCGTAGCCGCCGTCGCCCCCGTCGGCGACCTCTTCGAGTCGATGCTGAAGCGCGACCTCGGCACAAAGGACACCGGCACCATCTTCGGCCCCCACGGCGGCATCCTCGACCGCCTCGACGCCGTCTTCTTCACGATCGTGGTCGGCTACTACCTCGCGGTCGCGGTCGTCTACTGACGAATCCGTCTCAGTCCCCGCATATGGGGGACGGGGACAGATTCGCGGTCCGTATCCTCTGTCGGGCATGAAGAAGGTCCTCGTACTCGGCTCGACCGGGTCCATCGGAACGCAGGCGCTCGAGGTGATCGGCGCTTCGCAGGAGCTGCAGGCCGTCGGCCTGGCGGCCGGCTCGGGCTGGGAGACGGCGGTTGAGCAGGCGCGCGAGCACGGCGTGCCGGTGATCGCCCTGG
>DASUWV010000144.1:0-16325 GCA_036378275.1 Solirubrobacterales bacterium
CGACCTCCTCAGCGAACTGGAAGAGCTCTCGAACCTCGACTTCAAGGTCCGCCACACGGCCCCCGGCAATCTGATCCTCGACGTGGACGAGGAGCAGGGGTCCGACCAACAGGCGGCGTAGACCTGAGCGGGAGGCGCAGCAGCGCCTTTTTTTACGTCCGGACTGAAACGTATAGTCCGACAGACGATGGAGCACGATCCGAATCTAAAGGGAAACGCAGCGGAGCTGGCGATCGCGGCGGAGGCGGCTCATCTGGGGTTGACGGTCCTCAAGCCACTCACCGAGCATGAGCCCTATGACCTCGTGCTTGGAGTGGCGGGGTGTTTTCTTCGCGTGCAGTGCAAATGGGCTACTCGGCAGGGGGATGTCATTTGCGTACGACTGAAGCGCTCGCGCCATTCACCGACTCGGGGGTACGTCATCAACACCTATGGACGGGATGAGATAGACGCGTTCGGTATCTATTGCGGCGATTTGAAGCGCTGTTATCTCATTCCAATTGAGCAGGTTGAAGGGGCCGCAGGGAATTCACCTCAGGCTCTCCGCGGCGAGAAACAACCAGCGAGCGGCGCTAAACTGGGCATCCGATTACGAGTTCCAAGGGGCTGTAGCTCAGCTGGCAGAGCGTCCGAATGGCATTCGGGAGGCCAGGGGTTCGAATCCCCTCAGCTCCACTCCTCAAGCCGAAGCGGTTCCGGCCGCCGAATCCGTCGGTGCGCACCAGTTCCGCAACCACTTCGGCTTCTACATGGAGCAGGCTGCGCAGGGCACGGAAGTCCTGGTCTCGAAGCGTGGCCGTCCCTTCGTCCGTCTGCTGGGGGCGGATAAACCGGCACCCGAGGCACCCGAGGCGGCGTAGGAAGTCCGCTAGGCTCTGCGGCTCATGCCGAGTCCTCTCACTCTCGCCTGTCCACCATCTCCGCGGCTGGAGCTGCGGACCCGGCTGGCTTCCTCGGCGCGGCTCTAGCCGCCTTCGCGCGTCCTCTCAATTCGTTCTCTTCAGCCGGCTTCGAGCCCTGTGCTCGCCTACAAATCGGCGCAATTGGCGATACCGAAATACGCATAGCGCGGTTTTCTGTCAGCGGGTTGAGGTCACCTCTATGGACCTGGCGAGGACGGGTCAATTCCCTGCGGTAGATGCCGCGCCGCGACGACCCACAAATCGGCCTCGGACGGGCCATCCGCACGCTCCGGAACGACATCCGGATGAGCCAGGAAACGCTCGGGCAGCGGGCGGATATCCACCCGACCTGGATCTCCCATATCGAGTCCGGGCGGATCAACCCCACCTGGGGCAACGTCCGGCGGATCGCCCATGGCCTCGAGGTCCCGCTTCCCCGCCTCGCCGAGCTGGCGGAGAAGCTCGAGAAGGAACTCGGCGGCCGCTGAGCCGCCTGCGCCGCTAAAAGCCCGCGGCCGCGCTGCCGATGCTCTTGGCGATGAGCTCGGCGAATCAGCATGTCTTCGGCCATGGCATGCGAGACACCCGCGAGACGCTCGACTCGTGGAGCCGGCGGCCGTGGCGCGTCCTGCGCGGCTGGCTCGCCCTCAGCCTGGCGATCGCCCTGACGCTGCTCACCGCGGTCTGGTTTGTCGCCGGCCTGCTCACCCCGGACATCACCCCGCTCCACCTCTCGGGTCTGACCTCGCCCTCCGAACCGGCCGACCTGCTGCCGATCCTCTACCGCAACTCCCTGGTCCTGGCGCTGCACGCCACCGCCTGCGTCGCCGGCTTCATCGCCGGGGCCTCGATGCCGATCGCCGCCGCCGAGCGCACCGGCTTCTCGCGCTGGGTCCACGTCAAGGCGGGCGAGCTGGCGATCCTCTTCGTCTGCGCGGTCACCCTCTTCTCGCTCTCCACCCAGGCGCTCTACCTCGGCTTCCAGGGCTCGACCCTCGCCTACCAGCTGCACATCACCCGCTTCGAGCTGATCCTCAGCGTCCTTCCGCACGCGATTCCCGAGCTGGCCGCCCTCTTCCTCCCGCTCGCCGCCTGGCTGATCGCCAGCCGCCGCGGCGAGTGGAACCAGCTGCTCGCCGCCACCCTGGTGACGGTGCTGCTGGCGATCCCGACCCTGATCCTCGCCGCGACGATCGAGGTCTACGTCTGGCCGCACATCCTCCGCGACTTCTCCTCGGTCACCTACTCCTACCCGGGCTGAAGCCGCCCCGGCCGCGGCGCGAAGGCTTCCCTTCGTAAGATCGCGGCTCATGGCCGGTTACGACCCCAAGGCGATCGAGCGAAAGTGGCAGCAGGTCTGGGCCGAGGAGAAGACCTGGGAGGTCGCCAACCCGGGCCAGCCGGGCTTCGAGCCGGAGAAGCCGAAGGCCTACGTGCTGGAGATGCTGCCCTACCCCTCGGGCGAGCCCCACGTCGGCCATCTCAAGTGCTACGCGGTCGGCGACGCGATCGCCCACTTCCGTCGCCGGCACGGCTTCGAGGTGATCCACCCGATGGGCTACGACTCCTTCGGCCTGCCGGCCGAGAACAACGCGATCAAGACCGGCGAGCCGCCGCGGGTCGCCACCGAGCGGTCGATCGAGTCCTTCCAGCGCCAGTTCCGAGAGTGGGGCATCTCGATCGACTGGAGCCGCGAACTGGCCACCCACACCCCCGAGTACTACCGCTGGACCCAGTGGATCTTCCTGCAGCTGTTCGAGCGCGGGCTCGCCTACCGGACCGAGGCGCCGGTGCAGTGGTGCCCGAAGGACGCCACCGTGCTCGCCAACGAGCAGGTGGTCGACGGCCGCTGCGAGCGCTGCGGCACCGAGGTGATCCAGAAAAACCTCGAGCAGTGGTTCTTCCGCATCACCGACTACGCCGACCGCCTGCTCGCCGACTTCGAGCTGCTCGAGTCCTGGCCCGAGCACGTGATCACGATGCAGCGCAACTGGATCGGCCGCTCCGAGGGCGCCGAGGTCGTCTTCCGCTGCGAGGAGGTCGACCTCGACTTCCCGGTCTTCACCACCCGTCCCGACACCCTCTTCGGCGCCACCTTCTTCGTCCTCGCCCCCGAGCACCCCGAGCTCGAGCGCCTCGTCGCCGGCACGCCCGCCGAGGACGAGGTGCGCGAGTACGTCAACCGGGTCGGCCGCGAGTCGGCCGAGGAACGCGGCGCCGAGGACCGCGAGAAGACCGGCGTGCCGCTCGGTCGCTCGGTCGTCAACCCGGTCAACGGCGAGTCGATCCCGATGTACGTCGCCGACTACGTGCTGATGGAGTACGGGACCGGGGCGATCATGGCGGTCCCGGGCCACGACAGCCGCGACTTCGAGTTCGCCCAGAAGTTCGACCTGCCGGTGAGGCGGGTGATCGAGGGGGAGGACCCCGAGTTCGCGCGCAACGGGCGCGGCCTGCCCTACCCCGGCGACGGCCAGATGGAGAACTCCGGCCGCTTCGATGGCAAGCACAACCGCGAGGCCTACGAGGAGATCGTCGCCTGGCTCGAGTCCGAGGGGCGCGGCAAGCCCGCCGTCAACTACCGCCTGCGCGACTGGCTGGTCTCGCGCCAGCGCTACTGGGGGGCGCCGATCCCGGTCGTCTACTGCACCGACTGCGGGATCGTCCCGGTGCCCGAGGAGCAGCTGCCCGTCGAGCTGCCGGAGATCGAGGACTATGCGCCGCAGGGCAAGAGCCCGCTGGCCGCGGCCGAGGACTGGGTGGCGACGGAGTGCCCGCGCTGCGGCGCCGCCGGCCGCCGCGAGACCGACACGATGGACACCTTCGTCGACTCCTCCTGGTACTTCCTGCGCTACCTCGACGCCCACAACGACGGGGCATCATGGGCCCGCGAGGCGGTCGATCACTGGATGCCGGTCGACCAGTACATCGGCGGCGTCGAGCACGCGATCCTGCACCTGATGTACGCGCGCTTCTTCACCAAGGCGCTGGCCGACCTCGGGCACCTGGGCGTGCAGGAGCCGTTCGCCAACCTCTTCACCCAGGGGATGATCACCCGCGACGGGGCGAAGATGTCGAAGTCGAAGGGCAACACGGTCAGCCCCGGCGAGTACGTCGAGCGCTATGGCGCAGATACCGCCCGCACCTACGTCTGCTTCATGGGGCCGCCCGAGCGCGGCGGCGACTGGACCGACGAGGGGGTCGAGGGCGTCAACCGCTTCCTCTCGCGGCTGTGGCGGCTCTGCGAGGAGGCGGAGGAGCGGACCCGGCCGGGCGAGGCGGGCGCGCCAGTCGAGGGCGAGGCGCGAGAGCTCCTCGCCAAGGCCCACTGGGCGATCGACAAGGCAACCCGCGACTTCAACCGGGGCTTCCAGTTCAACACCGTGATCTCGGCGGTGATGGAGCTCGTCAACGAGGCATACCGGCTCAAGGACGGCCTCTACGTCGCGCCGGAGTGCGGGACGGCGGTGCGCTTCGCCACGGCGACGGCGGCCTCGCTGATCTTCCCTTTCGCTCCGCACCTCGGCAGCGAGGTCTACGAGCGATTGACCGGCGAGCGGGTCTGGGAGCAGCCCTGGCCCGAGCCCGACCCCGAACTTCTGTCCAGCGACACGGTGACCCTGGTGGTCCAGGTCAACGGCAAGCTCCGCGACCGGATCGAGGCGCCGGCGGAGGCCTCGAAGGAGGAGCTTCTGGCGCTGGCGCGGGAAAGCGAGAAGGTCGCCCGCCATCTAAATGGCCAGCAAATAGTCAAGGAAATTGTAGTTCCGGGCAAGCTGGTCAACCTGGTGGTCAGGTAGGGCCCTTCGCGGGGCCCGCCCGGTCTGCTAGAAAGCCGCCGAATGCTGGTCAGGCGACTCGAAGACGCGGCGGTCGAGGAGTGGCACCGCCTGCGCGCCCACGTCCTCATGGACGCGGGCGAGCTCGGCTCGCGCAACCTCTCCGTCACCTGGGTGACGGTGCCGGGCGGGACGAAACAGACGCTGCACTCCTCCGGCGAGGCTGAGCAGGCCTACGTCGTCGTCCGCGGGCGCGGCACGATGTCGGTGGCCGGCGATACGCAGGAGGTGGGCGAGGGCGACCTGATCATGGTCCCGCCGGCAACCGAGCACTCGATCGGCAACGACGGCGCCGACGAGCTCGCCTGCGTCTCGATCCAGTCGCCGCCGGTGGCCGCCGCCGAGCTCTACAGCGACCAACTGGCCGAGGTCGCAGGCTACGACGACGATGACGACTACTAAGTCGCTCATCTGTCGCATTTCCGCCTGAGAAGATTTTGATTCTGCGCGCCACGCGTGCGCCCTGGCCGGTCATCGTCGCCGGCGATGCCGGAGTTGAGCCGAAGCCAGATAGTCGTCTACGCCGCGGTCGCCGTGGCGCTGCTGCTGGTCGGCGCGCGGGCGATCCGAGGAGAGGGCGGGACCGAGGCGTCCTTCGCGGCTGAGAGCGGCGGCGGAGGGGGCGGCAAGAGCTTCTCGGTGACCGGCGCCGCCGGCGACCTGGTGGTCGACGTGACCGGGGCCGTGCGCCGGCCCGGTGTCTACCGGATGCCGGCGGGAAGCCGGGTCAACGACGCCGTGACCCGCGCCGGCGGGCCGATGCCGAGGGCCGAGCTGGAAGCGGTGAACCTGGCGGCCCGCCTCGCCGACGGGCAGCAGGTGGTGGTGCCCGAGCGGACGCCTGGCGGGGCAGCGCTTGCCGGCGCGGCGGCCTCTGAAGACGGGCCGATCAGCCTCGGGACCGCGACCGCCGAGCAACTCGAAGAAATCGACGGGATCGGGCCGGTGACCGCGGGCGACATCGTCAAGTTCCGCGACGAACACGGCGGCCTCTCTTCGGTCGAGCAGCTCGACCAGGTGCCGGGCATCGGCCCGGCGACGATGGCGGCGCTGCGCGAGCGGCTGCAGCCGTAGATGGGCGGCGCGGGGCGCTCGCCGCGACCGTCGCTGCCGGTCCTGCTTGGGATCGTGCTGGTGGTCGCCCTCTCGCTCGCGAACGGCGACGCGATCCGCGCCCGCGCCTCCGAGGGGCTGGGACGGGGGATGCCCAAGCGGGAGGCCGAGCTGGCGCGCGGCTTCGTCCTCGGCCGGGACGAGCACATCGACAAGCAGACTGAGGAAGATTTCCGGCGATCCGGGCTCAGCCACCTGCTGGCGGTCTCGGGAGAGAACGTGACGCTGCTCGCTCTGCTGGCGATGCCGCTGCTGGGGGCGCTCGGCATCCCCTTGCGCGAGCGCCTGCTCTGGGTTCTGGCCCTGATCGCCGTCTACGTTCCCGTCGCCGGCGCCGGCCCCTCGATCCAGCGGGCGGGGGTGATGGGGGCGGTGGGGGTGCTGGCTACCTTGGGCGGACGGCGGGCCTCGCGGATCTACGCGCTGGCGCTGGCTGCGCTCGTGACGCTGGCGATTGATCCGGACGTCGCCGCCGACGTCGGCTGGCAGCTGAGCTTCGCTGCGGTGCTGGGGATCCTGATCCTCGCCACTCCGTTAAGGCGCGCGGTCTCGGCGCGACTCGGCGAGGGGCCCTGGCGCCGTGCTCTGGCCGAGGGGATGGCGGTGACGATCGCGGCCACCCTGGCGACGGCGCCGCTGATCGCCTACCACTTCGAAACCCTCTCGACGACGACGCTGATGGCCAACGTCGCGGCGATGCCCGCGGTGGCGCCCGCGATGTGGCTGGGGATGTGCAGCGCCGGGCTGGCGCAACTGCCGGGGGTGCCGCTCGAGCCGCTCAACTGGGTCAACTCTCTCCTGCTTGCCTACATCGCCCAAATCGCCTCCTGGTGCGGCGGGCCTGATTGGGCCGAGGTCCACGTCCACCTCGGCGGCGGCGGGCTGGTCGCCGCGTACCTCGCGCTCGCCGGGATGGCGATCGGCGGCTTGTGCCTCGCCCGGCTGCGGCTCCTGGCTCCGGTCGCGAAAGCCGCGGTCGGAGTCGCGGCGCTGGCGCTGCTGTGGGCGGTCGGCCTTTCCGGGACCGGCGAGTCGGCATCCTCGCCGGTCCACGGTCTCCGGGTCGAGGTCATCGACGTCGGCCAGGGGGACGCGATCCTGTTGCAGCCGGCCGGGGCTCCAGCGGTTCTCGTCGACGGCGGCCCGCCCGGCGACGACCTCGCCGCCAAGCTGCACGATGCCGGCGTCACCCGACTCGGCACCGCCGTCGTCACCCACGACCAGTCCGACCATGCGGGTGGGATCGAAGAGCTGCTGGGCCGGTTCCCGATCGAACGGCTGGCCTTCGCCCGCCTCGGCCGGCGGCTGCTGGGGTCAGCCGAGGCGGCGGGAGCGGACCCGCTGCGGATCGCCGCCGGTCAGGAGCTGCGATCGGGGGGTCTGCACCTGCAAGTGCTCTGGCCGCCGCGGGAGATGCTCGGCGCCTCCGCCCAGGGCCAGGACCCGAACCAGCTGGCTCTGGTGATCGAGGCGCGCTGGCGCGGATTCACCATGCTCCTCACCGCCGACGCCGAGGCCGAGGCGGTGCCGATCGACCCCGGTCCCATCGACGTCCTCAAGGTCGCCCACCACGGCAGCGACGACGCGGGGCTGGGGGCTCTGCTCGACCGAGCCCGGCCGAAGCTGGCGGTGATCTCGGTGGGGGAGGACAACCCGTACGGGCATCCCACGCCCGGAACCCTGGCGACCCTGGCCCGCCACCGCGTCTCGACCCTGAGGACGGACCGCGACGGCGACGTGGTGATCGACGTAGAAGGCGGCCGCTTCCGCGTGGACGGATGATCGAATCGATAGTTGAGGAAGCTCATCCAAAGCCTCTTGCCGGGAGCCGAGGCGCCGATGCACGAACTGGTGCACTCCACGCTTCACAGCCGGACCCTGGCCTCACGGCGCTTGCCCAGCTTCGCCGGCAAGGGGCTGCCGGAAAGGATGCGCAGCACCGCCTTCGCCTTGCTGGGGATGACCGCGGCGGCCGGCCTCGCCCTGGTCGCGATCTTCGCCCAGCCCGGATGGCCGCTGCTCGAACCGGCGCCGCTGCCGGACGGACCGTCGCTGAGCGAATCGGTCTCCAGCGCGAAGCCGGCGGATCTCAACCGCAGCCCCGCGGCATTCGCGTCGGCCCTCGCCGCCGCTTCGCCGGCGCCCGCAGCGGTGCCGGCCCATCGCCATGCCGGTGGCAAGGCCGCAGGTAAAGGCGCGGGGTTCGCCGGCAGCGGCGGCGTCCATGCCAACTCGCCCGCGGGCGACTCCCCGCAGACTGCCCCAGGAGGCGTCGGCAACGGGACGAGCGGCGGCGAATCTGCGCCCGCTCCCGCTCCTGAACCGACTCCCATCGACTCGTCGCCGACCGCGAGCGCGCCCGCTCCGCCGACCTCGGCGGGAACCGGATCGGCGCCGGTGAAGTCGAAGATGGCTTCCGCGCCCGGCCATTCCTCCGCACCGGGGCATTCGAGGTCGAGCGCGGCGGCGGTCCACGCGAGCAGTCGCGGAAGGGAAGCTTCTTCGAAGGAAGTCACCCCGGCCCCGGCCCCGCCGAAGGAAGCTCCTGCGGCCGAACCCGGTCCTTCGGACTCGCCCGGCAACGGCAAGGGTCTGGCCAAAGGCCACGACAAGTAGCTGATCCCGGTCGGCCCGCGGCGCGGCATAAACTCGCCGCATGGCTGACGAGATGCGCGCCCTGTACCTGATCGCCGGCACCGACGAGGCGAAAATCGACGCCACCCGCGCCCGCCTCCGCGCCCGGGCCGAACGCGAGGGCGGATCCGCTGCGCTGGAGGTCTTCGAGCCCGGCGAGGGGAAGGGGATGCCCGACCATGAGGCGTTGCTGGCGGCGATCCCGGCGATGTCGCTGATGGGGCCCCGGCGCTACCTGCTCGCCGACGGGGTCGAGCGCTGGCGCGACCGCCAGCTCGACCCCGTGGTCGCCGCGCTCGGGGAGCTTCCCCCCGACCTCACCCTGGTCCTGATCTGCCGCGACAGGGCATCGGCGAAGTTGGCGAAAGCGGTCAAGGCAGCGAAGGGCGAGATCCACGAATTCGAGGCGCCGAAAGCGCGGGAGATGCCGCGGGTGCTGGTCGGCGAAGCCCAGCGCCTCGGCTTCCGGCTCGAGCCGGCGGCGGCGCGGATGCTGGTCGAGCGGATGGGGTCGAACCCGCTGCGTCTGCGCAACGAGCTCGAGCGGCTGGCCCTGTGGGCGGGGGAAGGGGGAGAGGTCACCGCCTCCGACCTGCAGGAGATGGTCGCCGACACCTCCGAAGCGGCGGTCTGGTCCCTCTCCGACGCGCTGATCGAAGGCGATGCCGCCGCGGCGCTGCGGATCGGCGAGCGCCTGATCGGCCAAGGCGAGAACGTGACCGGGCTGATCTACGGCCTCGCCTCGCGCCTGCGCGGCGCCTGCGCCGCCGCGGCCCAGCTCGAGGAGGGAATACCGCCGAAGCAGGTCGAATCTTCGCTGAAGATGCACCCCTACGCCGCGAAGCAGCTCGTCGGGCGCCTGCGCGACGCCAGCCTCGCCGACCTGCGGATGGCAACCGAGACGCTCGCAGACCTCGAGCTCTGGTGCCGCGGCGGGGCCGACTACGGCGACGAGCTGGCGCTCACCATCGCCTTGAGGAAGGCAGCAGCGGGAGCCGCTTAGGCGGCTTTGGAGCCGGCAGCGATCCTCGCTGCTCTGGCCTTCTTGCGAGCGCCCGTGTTCTTGTGGAGGGCGCCCTTCTGCACGGCCTTGTCAACCTTCGAGACCAGCGCCCGCTGCTCGCCGGCGATCGCATCGGCGTCACCGCCCTCTACGGCGGCTTCGAGCCGGCGGAAGTGGGTCTTGACCGTGCTGGTCAGGAGCCGGTTCTCGATCCGCTCGCGCTCGCTGCGCAGTATCCGCTTCTTCTGTGAGGCTATGTTGGCCATGTCAAGTACCCGAGCAGGCGCCTTGCCGGCTCCGGGCGGCCGCTGACTATAGCGGCTGAAGCCACTCTCAGTCGCCCCCGAACCGGAATCGACACCCAGCTTGGAGACGCCCAGGGCACCGCAAGCCCCCGAACCCGAGGAGCCGCCGATCAACGCCGACGTCGCCGTCTGGGAGGCGGAGGCTTTCGAACCGGGGGAGGAATTCAGCCGCCAGCCGCCGCCCGAGGGGCAGGGCGGTCGGATCGCCCGCTCGACCGCGTTCTTCTCGATCGCCACCGGCGCCTCGCGCGTCGCCGGCCTCGCCCGCGAAATCGTCGCCGCCGGCTACTACGGGATCAGCGGGCCGATGTCGGCCTTCACGATCGCCTTCCAGGTCCCGAACCTGATCCGGGCGCTGTTCGCCGATGCGGCGCTGCAGCCCGCCTTCGTCCCCGTCTTCACCGAACTGATCGGCAAGAAGGCCTACAAGGAGGCCTTCCGCCTCGCCTCGACGCTGCTGCTGCTGGTGACGATGGTGCTGGGCGCGATCACCGCCCTCTTCGTGCTGCTGGCGCCGGTGATCATGCCGCTCTTCGCGCCCGGCTTCGAAGGGGAGCTCCTCGACCTCACCGTCTCCCTCTCGCAGGTGCTGTTCCCGATCCTGATCCTGCTCGGGATCAGCGGCATTGTCGTCGGCATCCTCAACAGCTACGACCGCTTCGGCGCCTTCGCGATCTCGCCGCTGTTCTGGAACCTGACGATCATCGTCGTGCTCGTCGTCCTCGAGCCCCTCTTCCACGGTCGCGACCGCATCTACGCGTATGCGATCGGCATCCTCGTCGGCACCCTGGTGCAGCTGCTGATTCCGGCCTGGGACCTGCGCCACACTCCCTTCCGCTTCAGCTTCAGCTTCGACTGGCGCCACCCGGGGGTGCGGCGGGTGCTGCTGCTGATGCTGCCGGTGACGATCAGCCTCGGCCTGATCAACTTCAACAACCTGATCAACAGCTTCTTCGGCAGCCTCGTCTCCGACCAGGCGCCGGCGGCGATCGACAAAGCCTTCCGCATCTACCAGCTGCCGCAGGGGATCTTCTCGGTGGCGATCGCGACGGTGCTCTTTCCGACCCTGGCACGCTTCGCCAACGCCGGGGAGATCGACAACCTGCGCTCGACGATGGCGAACGGGATGCGCCAGATCCTCTTCGTCCTGGTGCCGGCGGCGGCAGCGATCCTCGCCCTCTCGGACCCGATGATCCGGCTCGTCTACCAGCGCGGGGAATTCAACCCGGCCGAGACCACGGTGGTGGCGACGGCGCTCTTCTGGTTCGCTTTTTCGCTGCCGACCAACGGCCTCTACCTGCTGCAGACGCGGACCTTCTTCAGCCTGCAGAGGCCGTGGCAGGCGACGGCGCTGGCGACGATCGACCTCCTCGTCTCGACGCTGGCGGCGCTGGTCCTGTACTCGCCGTTCGGGGTGGGCGGGATCGTCGCCGGAACCGGGATCGGGACCACCGTCGCCGTGGTCGCCCAGGCGGCGATCCTGCGCCGCAAGTTCGGCGGCCTCGAGCTGCGGCGCCTGCTCTCGACCGGGGTGCGGATCACGATCGCCGCCGCGGCCCTGGCGGGAGCGGGCTGGCTCGTCTGGGACCTCCTGGACCAGGCGCTCGGCCGGGGGCTCATCGGGCAGGTCGTATCGCTCGGCATGGGGCTCACGGTCGGCGGCCTGATCTATGTCGCCGTCGCCAGGTTGCTCCAGGTCGAGGAGCTGAAGCAGATGACGCGCCTGCTGCGACGGCGGCGGGGGTAGGGCCACCGAGGCGAGTTGCTGGGCCCGGGCCGATACCTGCTGGGAGTGCTGGAGATCCTCCTGCTCGGCGGCTTCGCCTGGCTCGGCGGGGTGACGCTGCGGCGGTGGCTGCTGCCGAGGTTCGAGGGCGCGCCGGCAGGGCTGGCTACGGCAGTGATCGCCCTGGCGCTGATGATCTGGTGCGCGGAGGCGCTCGGCAGCTTCAGCGCTTTTGACCCTGTGCCGTACTTGCTGCTGGTCGCGGTGATCGGGCTCGGGCTTTGGAAATTCGTGCCGCGGCCGCAGGGGGAGGGGCGTGATCCGGACCCTCCTCAGCGGGTGAGGGTGCGGATCACCCCCCTCCCGACGCTGATCGCCCTGCTGGTGGCCCTGATCGCCGTCGTCCACTTCGCCGCGGGTGTGAAGACGCGGCTGAGCACGGGCATGACCGGGTTCGACAGCACCTGGTACCACGGGCCGTTCGCGGCGGGGTTCTTCCAGAGCGGCGATACGTGGGACCTGCACTTCATCGCCCCGCAGTTCCTGGCCTGGTTCTACCCGGCCAACAGCGAAATCTTCCACGCGGTCGGGATGCTGGCGTTCGGGAGGGACGTGCTCTCGCCCCTGCTGAACCTCGGCTGGTTCGTGGGGTGCCTGGTCGCTTGCTGGTGCATCGGGCGCCCGTACCGGGTCGGGGCTTGGTCGCTGGCGCTCGGAGCGGTTGCGCTGAGCGTGCCGGCGCTGGCGGATCAGGCGGGGGAGGCGAGGAACGACATCGTCGGGATTTTCTTCTTGCTGGCGGCCGTGGCGATTGCGCTCAACGGCGAACGGAATGTCCGGATCGCGCTGGTGGCGGGATTGGCAGTCGGCTTGGCCGCTGGGACCAAGCTGAACTTCCTTTTGCCCGCGGCCGTGCTCGTGGTCGGGTTGGTGGCGGTCGCTCCGCGTTCCGACCGCTGGCGCACTCTCGCCGCTGCATCCCTCGCCGCCCTTGCCGGCGGCGGCTATTGGTATCTCCGCAACCTCGCCCACGCGGGCAATCCGCTGCCGTGGATCCATCACCTCGGCCCGATCGACCTGCCGGCACCGCAGCAGGCGCTCGGCGGCCGCGAAGCGCACAGCGTCCTCGGCTACCTGACCGACGGCAGCGTCTGGTCCGACTGGTTCCTCCCAGGTCTCCACCACGGACTTTGGGTCCTCTGGCCGCTCTTGCTCATTGCCGCCGGGGCCGGCCTGATCCTCTGCTTGGTGCGTGGGACGCCGACGCAACGCGTCGTCGCCCTCGTAGGTCTCGCTTCGGCGCTGTCCTGGCTTATCGCCCCGACCTCAGCCTCCGGCCCTGACGGCATGCCCCGCGGCTTCGAATCCGGCCTGCGCTACCTCGCCCCGGCGCTTGTCCTCGGCCTCGCACTGCTCCCAGCCGGAGTGCTCCGGCCATTTGTTTCGCATAGCGGCGCAAATGACCGGAGCACCGTCGCGATTCGACCGGCCTGGGTGCTCGCTGCCGTTCTTGTCCTTGTGGTCTCGGTCGGGTACCCCGTCCAGCGCTACTACCTGCAGAGCCGCTACAAGGACCCGACGTTCACCGCTCCGGGCCTGAACGCCGCTTTCGCCTGGGCCCGCGGCGTCAGCGACGCCCGCATCGCCACCACCAGCACGCGCCAGTACCCCCTCTTCGGCACCGACCTCTCCAACCGCGTCCAGTACCTCGGCCTAGAGCGGCCGCATGGGGGGTTCGAAGCACCGGCGACCTGCCGCCAATACATGCGCCTGCTGAGCGAAGGCGATTACGACTACGTGGTCGCGACCCGTGATCGCCTGGAACCAGGCAAGCCCTCATATCCACCATTGGCCCAGTGGCTGGAGCAGGCCGGCGCTCCAGTCGTCTTACGCAAGCCCCCCACGGTCATCTTCAAGCTGAGCGACCACCTCGGTCCCTCGGCGTGTAGATGAGCGGCTCCCTCGCGCGGGTGGCGACGATTCCGAGGACTCCGCCGGTAGGCGGAGCCCGGGATCGGAGACAGGACCCGCGCGCCAGCAACCTCCGTCCCTCATACTCCTCACCCGCCGATGGACCACATCCGCAACTTCTCGATCATCGCCCACATCGACCACGGCAAGTCGACGCTGGCCGACCGCATCCTCGAGCTCACCGGGGCCGTCGACCCGAAGAAAATGCAGGCGCAGCTGCTCGACTCGATGGACCTCGAGCGCGAGCGCGGGATCACGATCAAGGCGCAGGCGGTGCGGGTCGAGTACAAGGCCGAGAACGGCGAGGCCTACCACCTGCACCTGATTGACACGCCGGGGCACGTCGACTTCTCCTATGAGGTCTCGCGCAGCCTCGCCGCCTGCGAGGGGGCGCTGCTCGTCGTCGACGCCGCCCAGGGCGTTGAGGCGCAGACGGTCGCCAACACCTACCTGGCGATCGAGAACGGACTGGAGCTGATCCCGGTGATCAACAAGGTCGACCTGCCGGGCGCCGAGCCCAAGCGGGTCGCCCAGGAGATCGCCGACCTGCTCGGCGGCGACGCCGAGGAAGCGCTCTGGATCAGCGCCAAGACCGGCGAGGGCGTGCCCGAGGTGCTGGAGGCGATCGTCGATCGCATCCCGCCGCCGGAGGGGAAGCCCGAGGCGCCGACCCGCGCTCTCATCTTCGACTCCGAGTTCGACCAGTACCGCGGCGTGATCGCCTACGTGCGGATGGTCGACGGCGCCTTCCGCAAGCACGAGCCGATCCTGGCAATGCAGAACAGCACTCAGGCCGACATCGACGACCTCGGCTTCTTCCGCCCGGCGATGACCGCGGTCGGCCGCATGGACGCCGGTGACGTCGGCTACCTGATCACCGGGATCAAGGACGTGACCAAGCTGCGGGTCGGCGACACCCTGACCTCGCAGGCCGATCCCGCGAGCGAGGCGCTCGAGGGCTACCGCGAGGTCCGCCCGATGGTCTTCTGCGGCCTCTTCCCGATTGACACCGACCGCTACGAAGACCTCCGCGACGCGCTCGAGAAGCTGTCGCTGAACGACGCCGCCCTCTCCTGGGAGCCGGAGACCTCCGAGGCGCTCGGGTTCGGCTTCCGCTGCGGCTTCCTCGGCCTCCTCCACATGGAGATCGTGCGCGAGCGGCTGGAGCGCGAGTACGACCTCGATCTGCTGGCGACGACGCCGAACGTGCGCTACATGGTCAACCTCACCAGCGGCGAGGTCAAGGAGGTCCACAGCCCAACCGAGCTGCCCGACCCGGGGACGATCGAGTCGATCGAAGAGCCCTACATCCGCGCCACGATCATCTGCCCGAAAGAGCAGGTGGGGGCGGTGATGGAGCTCTGCCAGCAGCGCCGCGGCACCCATGTGGACATGCACTTCCTCAGCCCGCAGCGAGTGCAGATCCGCTACGACCTGCCGCTGGCCGAAATCGTCCTCGACTTCTTCGACCAGCTGAAGAGCTCGACCCGCGGCTACGCGTCGCTCGACTACGAGCCGATCGGCAACCGCGTCTCGGACCTGGTCAAGGTCGACATCCTGCTCGCCGGCGAGAAGGTCGACGCGCTCTCGATCATCGTCTTCCGCGAATTCGCCTACGACCAGGGCAAGCGCCTGGTCGGCCGGCTGCGCAAGACGATCCCGCGCCAGCTCTTCGACGTCCCGGTGCAGGCGGCGGTCGGCTCCAACATCCTCGCCCGCGAGACGGTCAAGGCCCTGCGCAAGGACGTCACCGCGAAGCTCTACGGCGGTGACGTCACCCGCAAGAACAAGCTGCTGAAGAAGCAGAAAGCGGGGAAGAAACGGATGAAGGCCGTCGGTCGGGTGGAAGTGCCCCAGGAGGCCTTCCTCGCCGTGCTCGAGATCGACGAGTAGCGGCACGCGCCCGCTGGCTGCGCAGCCAGTTAGAGTGCCCGCCCATGGCACTCAAGACCGATGCGGTAGGCAAGGAATGGCCGTCCACCACCTACCAGGTGGGGCGGGAGAAGATCAGGGAGTACGCGAACGCGCTGGGGATCGACAATCCCGTCCACCTCGACGTCGAGGCGGCGCGCGCGGCGGGCTTCCGCGACGTGGTCGCGCCGCCGATGTTCGCGGTCGTCTACAGCAGCCCGGCGATGGCGCCGGCGATGTTCGACCCCGACGTGGCGATGAACTTCGCGGCGATGGTCCACGGCGGCCAGCAGTTCGAGTGGGACGAGCCGGCCTGCTCGGGCGACGAGATCACGACGACCGCCAAGTGCGTGTCGATCGAGGAGAGAGACGGCAAAGGCTTCTACGTGTTCGAGACCAACTCGGTCAACCAGGACGGCGCCCAGGTCGCGCGCGGGACCTGGACCTTGATCGTGAGGGGGGTTTGAGAATGGCTGATCTGAACGTGGGCGACCAGATCCCGGAGCTCCGGGTTACCCCCGACAAGTACCTGCCGCACCGCTACGCGGGCGCCTCGGGCGACTTCAACCCGATCCACATCGACGACGAGTTCGCCAAAGCGGTCGGGCTGCCGCGCAACATCCTCCACGGCCTCTACTCGATGGGCCTGATTGCGAAAGCCAACGCGGCCCTCGCCGGCGGCGACCCGCGGGCGCTGAAGCGGCTTTCGGTGCAGATGCGCGGGATGGGCATGCCCGAGCAGGAGATCGTCGTCTCCGGCACGGTCAAATCGGTGGAGGGCGACGCGCGCTCGCTCAAGCGGCTGTCGGTCCAGTTCCGCGGCATGGGCTTCCCCGAGCAGGAGATCACCGTGACCGGCACGGTGAAGGAGGCGAGCGCGGACCGGGTGGTCGTGGCGCTCGAGGCAGAGCAGAGTGGGAA
>DASUWV010000145.1:0-18483 GCA_036378275.1 Solirubrobacterales bacterium
GAAGACGATCGAGCCGTTCATCAGTTCCAGCTCGTGGGAGTTGCGCGTCTGGATCAGCCGGTCGCCGATTCGGAAGCGACCGTGAAGCGCGGGCTCCCCGTCGGGGTTGAGCTCTTCCTGCAGGCGCTCGTTCAGGCGGTCGATCCCGATCGGCCCCTTGTACATCGGCGCCAGCACCTGCACCTCGCGGATCGGGTCGACGCCGAATTTCGCGGGAGCCCGCTCGGCCACGACCTCGACCACCGTCTCCAGCGCCCGCCCCGGCGTCACCCGGTCGATGAAGAAGAAGTCGTGGTCCTGGTCGGGGCCGGGCTCGAGGTGGGGGGGCCGGCCCTGGTTGATCTCGTGGGCGGCGGTGGTGATCATCGACCGTTCCGCCTGGCGGAAGATCTGGGTCAGCCGCACCACCGGCGCCGCGCCGGAATCGATCAGGTCCTCGAACGGCTTGCCGGCCCCGATCGGCGGCAACTGGTCGGCATCGCCGACGAAGACGACGTGGGTCGTCTCGGCGAGCCCGTCCAGCAGCACCTCGATCAGGTGCAGGTTCAGCATCGAGGACTCGTCGACGATCACGAGGTCGACCGGGAGCGGATGTCCGGCGTGGAACCCCGGCTCCTGCCCGGGCACCCACTCGAGCAGGCCGTGGATCGTCTTCGCCTCGTGCTCGGTCGTCTCGTTGAGCCGCCGGGCGGCGCGCCCGGTGGGGGCGCAGAGGGCGATCGTCGCCTTCGCTGCTTCTGCCTCGGCGACGATCCCCTGCGTGCACCTCGTCTTTCCAACTCCCGGACCGCCGGTGAGGACCGAGATCCGGGATTCGAACGCCGCCCGCACGGCCGCCCATTGCTCGTCGGTGAACTCGAGGTCTTCGCCGACGGGCTCCGGCGGTTCCTCGCTCGGCTCGTGGTCGAGGTGGGGAGCGGCCGCGGCGCGCCGCAGGAGCGTGGCGGCGACGGCCAGCTCCCGTTCCAGCGTCCCTTTCCGATAAACGCGTCCCTCGTCCTCGACGAGGCCCCGCCCTCGCATGAGGACCTCGGGGTCGGCGGGAAGCCCGGTCAGCTTTTCGGTCCGTTCGGCGAGAGCGTCGAGCGGCAGGAAGCTGTTGCCCTGCTGCTCGGCTTCCTTCAGCGCGTAGACCGCGGCGGCCTGGGCGCGCTCGTCGGACTCGGGCGCCATGTCGACGGCGAGGGCGATCTTGTCGGCGCGGGCGAACCCGACCCCCGAGACCTCGGTCAGCCGGTAGGGGTTCTGATGGAGGATCGCGAGCGCCTCCCCCTCGAAGCGATCGTGGATCGCGACCGCCAGGTGGGCGAGGCCGTGCGGCGCCAGCTGCACGTGGAGGTCGCGGATCGCCCGGCTTTCGTGCCAGTACTCGGCCGCCTCCGCCGCCTGATCCGGGGTCACCCCGCGAAGCGAGCCGAGCACCTCCTCGGGGTCGGCCGCGATCGCCTGCAGCACCCCCTCTCCGTGCGCCTCCACCAGCCGCTCGGCCCGCGCCTGGCCGATGTGGGGGAGCGTCGTCAGGTAGGCGATCTGGCCCTCGCGATCGGACGGATCGATCGGGGTCGCCCCCTGGGCACGCAGCTGATGCCCGTATTGGTCATGTTCGTCCCACTCGCCGGCGACCTCCGCGCGGTCGCCGGCATCCAGGTGGCCGACCGGGCCGACCATCGCGAAGCGTTCGTCGGAGTCGGTCTCGCGCACCCAGAGGACGGCGAACTTCCGGTCCTCGCTGCAAAAGCGGACGCTCAGCACCTCGACCGTCCCGCTGTAGGAGGCCGCGTCGGCGTCGAAGAGAGTCGCTGCTCGGGTCACGCAACAAGGCTAGGGCTCTGGAAGGCGGGACTCACCCCTGCCGAGGCCGCAGTTTGCGCTCGGTTCCCGGTTCGATGATCTAGGTTCGGGAGATGGCGCCCAAGCCCGCCGCCGGCCTCTGCGACAGCTGCCGCCACCAGCGGCTGGTGCCGAACACCCGCGGCTCGGTCTTCTCGCTCTGCGAGCGCTCGCGCACCGACCCGGCCTTCCCCCGCTACCCGCGGCTGCCGGTGCTCAGCTGCCCGGGCTTCGAGCCGCGGCCGGCTGAGGGGCCTGAGGCTCCCGGGCCGCCCCGATAGCGGCGCCGATCAGGCCGAGCCCGAAGACGATCGCGGCCAGGTCGACGATGCCGCCGAGGATCGGGATCAGCGCGAGCGCCCGCAGGATCCCCAGCCCGGCGAGGAAGGCGACGATCCGCCCCCGCGGCGGCTTCACCACCCGCCGGCCGAGCGCCCAGGCGGCGCAGACGTAGGCGACGGCGCCGAGCGGCAGCAGCGCCAGGAGGATGCCGATGGCGAGCGGTATTCCCACCAGCGTCACCGCCGCGATCACGGCCGCCACCGGCAGGCAGATCACCACCGCGATCCCGATCGCGATCAGCGGCCCGACCCGCTCCCGCGAGCGCCCATACAGCGCGTCCGCCGCCTGCGGCGCGATCAGCAGCAGGAGGACCCCGAGCAACGCCGCCGAGATCCCGACCGCCAGCCAGAAGAGGAACCCGACGAACGGCAGGAAGCCGCTCCAGTCGTTCCAGCCCTCCTTGCTGACGTCGCCGCGGACGATCGCCTGGCCGGCGACGATCGGCCGCTCGTCGCCGTAGCGGACGTTGCCGCTGACGTAGGCGCGCGGCAGCAGCCGGGCCTGGCCGCTGGCGACCAGCAGTTCGCCGTCGATGCGGCCGCTGACGGTGGCGTCGCCGGCGAGGACGACGACGTCGCCGGTCGAGCGGCCGGCGATCCGCACGTCGCCGCTGACGACGTAGACGCCGTCGACGGTTTCGCCGCGGGGGACGGTGACGTCGCCGCTGACGACGACGACGGCGTCGCCGCTGTCGCTCCGGGCGGCTCCGGCGCTCGCCGCGGCCGGGAGCGCGAAGGCGCCCAGAGCGATCAGGACGGCGAAGGACGAGAAGCGTCGCAAGGCGCTTCTAGCGTAACCGCGCCGGGCGCTAGCTTTGCATCGGATCCGGTTCGCCCAGCCGGCTGATCGCCGGCGCCTCGTAGAGCGCGCCGGGGACGCCGCCGATGATCACCATCCGGATTCCCTCCGGGCCCGGCCAGACCTTGCGCTTGGTGCCGCTGGCGACCCGGACCATGTGCTCGGGGTCGAGCGGGAAGCGCTCGCCTTCGATCTCGATCTCGCCGCCGCCGCGCAGGGCGAAGAAGACCTCCTCCTGGCCGTCCTCGGCGTGGTCGTGCTCGGGGTAGCCGTCGAAATTCGGCGGCATGTCGATCACCTGCAGCCCGAAGGACTCCACCCCGAGCTCCGCCCGCGCCCGTTTGAAGGCCCCCAGGTAGACCGCCTCCATCTCGTCGATCTTCTTCACCGTGTAGTCGCTCATCTGCGCCTCCTCCTCGTTGTTGCCCGGCGCCTCTCGGGCGCCAGGGGATAAAACGAACGTTCGTGCTTTTCTATAATGCCTGTCTGTGACTCCCGTCACCGAGAAGGGGACCCAGACGCGGGAGGCGATCCTCGACCGCGCCGTCGACCTCGCCTCCGTCGAGGGCCTGGAGGGGCTGACGATCGGCCGCCTCGCCGCCGAGCTGCAGATGAGCAAGAGCGGCCTCTTCGCCCACTTCGGCTCCAAGCAGGACCTGCAGCTGGCGACGATCGCCGCCGCTGCCGAGCGCTTCCGGGCGACGGTGGTCGAGCCGGCGCTGGAGCAGCCGGAGGGGGCGGCGCGCCTGCGGGCGCTGGCGGAGCGCTACCTCGACCAGGTCGACACCTACTCGGGCGGCTGCTTCTGGGCCGCCACCTCGGCCGAGTACGACGACCGGCCCGGGCCCGTCCGCGACGCGATCGCCGCCGCCCTCGACGCCTGGCTGGCGGAGCTCGAGCACCAGGCCCGAGCCGCCGGAGTCGAGCACCCCGAGCGCCTGGCCTTCGAGATGTACTCGCTGGTGATGGGCGCCAACGCCCGCTACCGCCTCAGCGGCGACAAGCGGGTCTTCGGCTTCGCCCGCGAAGCGATCGAGCAGCTGCTGCCGCAGCCGGGCCGGCCGGCGCAAGCGGGCAGCTAGGGTTGCCGGACCCTCAGATTCCCGCCGGAAGGAGCTTCAGATGGACCTTGCGATCGGTCTTCCCAGCGCAGTGCCCGGCACCAGCGGCGAGCAGCTGACCGAGTGGGCGCGGCGGGCCGAGGCGCGCGGGTTCTCGAGCCTGGGGACGATCGACCGCATCGCCTATCCCAACCTGGAGCCGCTGGTCTCGCTGGCGGCCGCGGCGGCGGTGACCGAGCGGATCGGCCTGGCGACGACGGTCCTGCTGGGGCCGCTGCGGGGCAACGCGGTGGCGCTGGCGAAGCAGGTGGCCAGCGTCCATAAGATCTCCGGCGGCCGGATGACGCTCGGGATCGGGCTCGGCGGGCGCGAGGACGACTACGAAGTAGCCGGTGTCGCCACCGCGTCCCGGGGCAAGGCCCTCGACGCGATGCTGGAGCGGATCAGGGAGGTCTGGGAGGGAGAGGAGATAGGCCCCGAAGACGAGACCCAGCCGCGGGTCCTGGTCGGCGGCTCGGTCGAGGCCTCGTTCGAGCGGGCAGCCCGCTTCGGTGACGGCTGGATCGCCGCCGGCGCCCCGCCGGACCAGTTCGCCGAGTGGCGCCAGGGCTTCGAGGCCGCCTGGTCGCAGGCCGGCCGCAGCGAGAAGCCGCAGAACGCCGCCCTCGCCTACTACTCGCTCGGCGACCGCGCCGAGGAGGACGCGCGCGACTACCTCACCCACTACTACGCCTGGCTCGGCGAGGAGACCGCCGAGTTCATCGCCGGCTCGGCCGCCAAGGACGCCGAGACTGTCCGGCAGCACGTCGCCGCCTTCGAGTCCGCCGGCTGCCAGGAGCTCTTCCTCTTCCCGAGCTCGAGCGACCCGCAGCAGGTCGACCTGCTGGCCGACGCGGCCGGGATCTAGCGGAGGGCCGAATGGCCGAGGCACGGATCGAGGTGCGGCTTCGTCCGCGCGGCCACGCCGACGAGCTGCTCGGCCTGGTCGGCGGGGTGCTGCAGGCAAAGGTCTCGGCGCCTCCGGTCGACGGCAGGGCGAACAAGGCGCTTTGCCGGCTCGTGGCGAAGCGTGCCGGCGTCCCGCCCTCGCGGGTCAGCGTCATCCGCGGCGAGAAATCGCGCGACAAGCTGCTGCTGGTCCAAGGAGTGGACCGGGAGGAGCTGCTCCGTACACTCGCGGCATGAACCGCGAGCTGCTCTCTTCGACCCTCGCCGAGGGCGGCGAACCCGCCTACCGAGCCGAGCAGGTGTGGGAGTGGGTGGCGCGCGGCGCGCGCTCCTACGGCGAGATGACCAACCTGCCGGCACCGCTGCGCGAGCGGCTCGAGGCGGAGGTGCCGCTCTCGACGCTCAGCGTCGAGGCCGAGGCGAAGTCCGACGATGGGACGGTGAAGACCCTCTTCCACACCGCCGACGGGCGGCCGATCGAGGCGGTGCTGATGCGCTATCGAGACGGCCGCCGCTCGGTCTGCCTCTCCTCGCAGTCGGGCTGCCCGCTCACCTGCACCTTCTGCGCCACCGGGCAGATGAAGTTCGGCCGCAACCTCACGGCCGACGAGATCCTCGACCAGGCGCTCCACTTCCGCCGCACCGAAGCGATCGACCACGTCGTCTTCATGGGGATGGGGGAGCCGACGATGAACGTCGACAACGTCCTCGCCGCCTGCGAGCTGCTGCCCGACCTCGGCGTCACCCACCGCCGCACCGCGATCTCCACCGTCGGCTGGGTGCCGGGGATCGACCGCCTCGCCGAGTGCGAGATGCCGGTCAGCCTGGCGCTCTCGCTGCACGCCCCGAACGACGGCCTGCGCTCGCAGATCATGCCGGTGAACGAGCGCTACCCGATCGCCGAGGTGCTGGCCGCCTGCGACCGCTACCGCTCCGCCCGCCGCCGCAAGGTCTTCGTCGAGTACGTGATGCTCGACGGGGTCAACGACCTGCCCAAGCAGGCCCGCGAGCTGGCCGAGCTGCTCGACCCCCGCGGCTACAAGGTCAACCTGATCCCCTACAACCCGACCGGCGCCTACGACGGCTCCTCGCCGGAGCGGATCGAGCGCTTCCGGGCGATCCTTGCCGAGCACCGGATCACCGCCACCGTGCGCCTCACCCGCGGCCGCGACATCGAGGCCGCCTGCGGCCAGCTCGCCGCGACGGCCGGCTGACGGCTGCGGAATTCACTCTTCCGACACAAAACTGGCGCAGAAATTTGGCATTAGCGCCTTGTTTCGTTTCAGACGGAAAGTTACGGTACGATCATGCCGACCATGGAGCTCGAGCCGACCGACAAGAGGATCGACGACCTGAACGCCCGGATGGCCGAAGGCTTCCAACTCGTTCATCGGGAGATCAACGGCCTGGATAAGCGGATGACCGAAGGATTCAAGCGAGTCGACGGAGATATTCGCGAACTCCGAGGCGACATCAAGGAGCTGCGTCGCGAGACCGCTGAGGGCTTTGAGACGCAGCGCCAAGAGACCAACGAGCGCTTCGCGACGGTCGATGCCCACCTCATTTCAATAAATGCCCGGTTCGACGCGGTCAATGCCCGCTTCGACGCGATGCACCGGACGATGATGCGGGGCTTCTTCGCCCTGGGCGGAATCATGGTGACGCTCTTCCTCGCGCTGGCCGGGATGCAGGGCTTCTAACGCATAATCCCGCCGTGCTCCTTCTCGCCACCGAGGCATGGCCCGCCATCTTCGGCGGCCTGATCCCGATCATCGGCCTCGCTGCGATCGGCTACCTCATCTACCGCGCCGTCCGGGACGGGAACGACGACGAGCAATAGAAAGGGCGCCCGTGGGCGCCCTTCCAAAGCGGTCTTCCGAGGAGGAGCTACTTTATGAAGAGCATCTCCTCGTACTTGGGCAGCGGCCAGAGGTCGTCGGCGACGACCTTCTCCAGCTTGTCCGCCGCCTCGCGGACCGCGGCCATCGCCGCCAGTTGCTTGTCGCGGGCGTGGACCGCCATCTCCATCCCCTCGAGGCCCGGGGAGGCGTTTGCCGCTTCGAGTTCGCCGAGGGCGGCGACCAGCTCGTCGACGAGGCCGCGGACCTCGCCCTCGACGGCGGAGACGCCGGACTCGCCGATCAGGGCGAGGTGGCGCAGGGCCGCCGGCAGGATCATCGTCTTGGCGATCGAGAAGGCGGTCTCCGCCTCGATGTTGGCCCGCAGCCAGTACTGCTCGACCCAGACCTCGTAGCGGCTCTCCAGCTCGCGCTTGGAGAGCACGTTGTAGTTCTCGAAGGCCTGGACGGTGCTGTCAGCGAGGACTTCCGGCAGCGCGTCGGGGGTCGTTTTCAGGTTCTTCAGCCCGCGCCGCTCCGCCTCGGCGTGCCACTCCTCGGAGTAGTTGTCGCCGCCGAAGCAGACCACCTTGTTGGCCAGGTAGCTCTCTTTGACGAGCTCCATCACCGCCTTCGGCATCTGCTCGCCGCCGTTCAGCTTCTCCTCCAGCTTGCCGGCGAGCTCGTCGATCGCCTCTGCGGCGATCGTGTTCAGCACCGTGTTCGGGAAGGCGAGCGACATGCTCGACCCCAGCGCCCGGAACTCGAATTTGTTGCCGGTGAAGGCGAACGGCGAGGTCCGGTTGCGGTCGCCGCCGTGCATCGGCAGCGGCGGCAGCACCTGGGTGCCGAGGTCGAGGAACGAGGCCGGGGTGTTCGGATCCCCTTCGCCGGTCGCGATCGCCTCGAAGACCTTCTCGAGCTCGCCGCCGAGGAAGATCGAGATGATCGCCGGCGGCGCCTCGTTGGCCCCGAGCCGGTGGTCCTGGCCGATGTTCGCGACCGAGGCCCGCAGCAGCCCCTGGTGCTTGTTCACGGCCTGGATGACCGCGGCGCAGAAGAACAGGAAGTGGATGTTGTCGGCCGGCGTGTCGCCCGGGTCGAGCAGGTTGACGCCGGTGTCGGTGCCCATCGACCAGTTGTTGTGCTTGCCGGAGCCGTTGACGCCGGCGAACGGCTTCTCGTGCAGGAGGCAGACGAGGCCGTAGCGCCGGGCGACGTTTTCCATCGTCTGCATACACAGCTGCTGGTGGTCGGAGCCGACGTTGCTGTTCTCGAAGATCGGCGCGATCTCGTACTGGTTCGGCGCCACCTCGTTGTGGCGGGTCTTGACCGGGATGCCGAGCTTGCGCATCTCCAGCTCCGACTCGAGCATGAAGGCGAGGATCCGCTCCGGGATCGAGCCGAAGTAGTGGTCGTCGAGCTCGTGGCCCTTCGGCGGCTTGGCACCGAACAAGGTGCGGCCGGTGGCGATCAGGTCGGGCCGCTCGAAGAAGTACTGCTCGTCGATCAGGAAGTACTCCTGCTCGGGGCCGACCGTCGTGAAGACCCGCTGGGCGTCCTCGTCGCCGAGCAGCCGCAGGGCCTTGATCGCCGAGCGGCTGAGCGCGTCCATCGAGCGCAGCAGCGGAATCTTGGCGTCGAGCGCCTCGCCGGTCCAGGAGGCGAAGGCGGTCGGGATGCAGAGCAGCGCCCCGTTCGGGTTCTCGAGGATGAAGGCGGGGCTGGTCGGGTCCCAGGCCGTGTAGCCGCGGGCCTCGAAGGTGGCGCGGACGCCGCCGGTGGGGAACGAGGAGGCGTCGGGCTCGCCCTGGATCAGCTCCTTGCCGGAGAAGCCGGCGAGAGCCTGCCCTTCGCCGCTGGGCTCGAAGAAGGAGTCGTGCTTCTCGGCGGTCGAGCCGGTCAGCGGCTGGAACATGTGGGTGTAGTGGGTGGCGCCGTTCTCCAGCGCCCACTCCTTCATCGCCTCGGCGACCGAGTCGGCGAGGCTGGGGTCGAGCGCCTCGCCCCCGGCCAGCGTGGTCTGCAGCTTCTCGAAGACGTCCTTCGGCAGCCGTTCCTTCTGGACGGCGGCGGAGAAGACGTTCTGCCCGAACGGGTTGTTCTCCGGAAGGGTCAGGTCCTGCGCGCCGAGAGCCCCTCCGTTGGAGCTCCACTGCGCTGCGTTGACGTTGTGCTGGCGGATGCGAGTCATCGGTTCGGGTGTCCCCCCATAGACGCGCGCCCAAGGTCCCCCCGAGCGCGTATTTGGCTGAAAGTCTTGGTCCCTCGAAAAGAGCAGCACAGAGCCTAATGGCGTCGCCTTAATCGCGCCTTTGTCCCGCCGTACAAACCTGGGGACGCGGCGGTTGGCCCTGCAGGCGAGGCTTGGTGGCCGGGGAGGAGTGGGTAGCCTCCCGGGCCGCACTGCCAAGCCCTTAAACGAGAGGAATCGCTCTTCATGTTCGTATCGAAGGCCGCCGTCGTCGGCGGCGGCACGATGGGCGGGGAGATCGCGCAGGCGATCGCCGCCGCCGACATCCCGGTCGTCGTCAAGGACATCGACCAGAAGTTCGTCGACGCGGCCCTCGAGAAAGCCCGCGGCGTCACCGAGGGCCAGCTCGCCCGCCTGGTCAAGAAGGAGAAGCTGACCCAGGAGCAGGCCGACGCGCGTCTCGCCGAGGTGATGGGGAACGTCATCGGCACGACCTCCTATGAGGAGTTCGGCGACGTCGACTTCGTGATCGAGGCGGTGCCGGAGAAGATGGAGATCAAGCAGGCCGTCTTCCGCGAGCTCGACGCGGCGACGCCCGGCCACGCGATCCTCTCCTCCAACACCTCCTCGCTCTCGATCACCGAGATCGGCGAGGCGACGCTGCGCCCCGACAAGGTCGTCGGCTTCCACTTCTTCTATCCGGCCTCGATCATGCCGCTGGTCGAGGTGATCGCCGGCGAGGACACCTCGACGGAAACCGCGACCGCGGCCTACAACTTCGCCCAGGCGATCAAGAAGCAGCCGATCGTCTGCGGCGAGGTCCCCGGCTTCGTCGTCAACCGGATCCTGATGGCGACGATGGGGGAGATCTGGCGCGCCCAGGAGGAGCAGGGGCTTTCGCTGAAGGCGATCGACGAGGCGATCGCCGGCGCCCAGCTGGCGCCGATGGGCCCGTTCTTCCTCACCGACCTGCTCGGGCTCGACACCGTCCTCCACGTCGCCGAACACATGCACGAGTCCTACGGCGAGCACTTCTACGTCCACAAGGGCCTGCAGGGGCTGGTCGGCGAAGGCAAGCTCGGCGCCAAGACTGGCGGCGAGGGCTTCTTCAAGGACGGCGAGCAGAACGTCCCCGGCGACGCCGCGCCCGACGCCGAGGAGCTGGTGGCGATGTTCTCGAGCCGGGCGCTGATCGAGGCCTGCCTGCTGGTCGAGGAGGGGATCTGCTCGGTCCGCGACATCGACCTCGGGATGATGGCCGGGGCCGGGCTCGACCCCCGCAAAGGCCTGCTGCCGCCGTTCTGGAAAGCCGACGTCACCGGGCTCGACCAGGTGCTGGAGACGATGGAGGGCCTGGAGGAGCGCTACGGCGACCGCTTCGCCCCGCCCGTGACCCTGAAGCGGCTGGTCGCGCAGAAGCGCCACGGCCTCTCGACCGGGCAGGGCTTCTACCCGTACCCGCAGGCCGACGAGGGCGAGCAGCCCGAGACGGTCAAGCTCGAGACCCGCGACGGCGTCGCGATCGCCTGGCTCGCCAACCTGCCGATGAACTCGCTCTCGCCGCAGGTGATCGAGGACCTGGAGACGGTCTGGAACCGGATCAAGGCGGCCGACGGCATCGGGGCGATGGTGATCGCCTCCTCGGTCCCGGTCGTCTTCTCGGCCGGCGCCGACATCAAGGCCTTCACCACGCTCGACCAGGAGAGCGGGGCAGAGCTGATCAACCGCGCCCACGCGCTCTTCCGCGACTTCGGCAAGGCCGGGGTGGTGACGATCGCCGCGGTCAACTCGATCGCCTTCGGCGGCGGCTGCGAGCTGGCGATGGCCTGCGACTTCCGCATCGCCGCCGAGGCCGCCGTCTTCGGCCAGCCCGAGGTGAAGCTGGGGATCATCCCCGGCTTCGGCGGCACCCAGCGGCTGCCGCGCCTGGTCGGCCCGAGCAAGGCGCTGGAGATGAACCTGGTCGGCGACGCGATCCTCTCCGGCGAGGCGCTCGAGCTGGGGCTCGCCAACCGCGTCGTCCCCGACCATGAGCTGTTCGAGACGGCGCTGATGTGGGGCCGCAAGCTCGCCGCCCAGGCGCCGCTCGCGGTCGAGCAGATCAAGAGTGTCTCCCATCAGGGCGACATCGACGCCGGGATCGAGGCCGAGAAGGTCGGCTTCGCGACCGCCTTCTTCAGCGAGGACGCCAAAGAGGGCATCAGCGCCTTCCTCGGCAAGCGCACCCCGAAGTGGAGCGGCAGGTAACGAGCCATGAGGTTGAGCGACTGGCCGAGCTGCTCGGCCAGTCGCGCCGCGCCGTCGCCCTGACCGGCGCGGGAGTATCGGTGCCGTCGGGGATCCCGGACTTCCGCACGCCGGAGACGGGGCTGTGGGCGAAGGTCGACCCGATGGAGGTCGCCCACATCAGCGTCTTCGAGCGCGACCCCGAACGCTTCTGGTCCTACTACCGGCCGCGCTTCCAGGCGCTCGGCGACAAAGAGCCCAACCGGGCGCATGAGGCGCTGGCGGAGCTGGAGCGGCGGGGGCTGATCGAGGGCGTGATCACCCAGAACATCGACCGTCTGCACCGGGCGGCGGGTTCGGAGCAGGTGATCGAGGTCCACGGCTCGATCGAGACGTCGTCCTGCCGGGAGTGCGGCGCCGAGTTCGGGCTCGAGGAAGTCGACGACCTCTTCGACGAGCGCGGGGTCGCGCTCTGCGCCGCCTGCGGCGGCGCGGTCAAACCCGACGTCGTCCTCTTCGGGGAGCTGCTGCCGGAGGAAGCGATGGTGGAGGCGACCGAGCTGGCCGAAGAGGCCGACCTGATGCTCTGCGTCGGCTCCTCGCTCGCCGTCCACCCGGTCGCCGGCCTGCCGCAGCTGACGCTCGAGAACGGCGGGGCGCTGGCGATCGTCACCAAGGGCGACACGCCGTACGACCGCGACGCCGAGCTGAAGCTCGACGGCGAGGTCGACGAGGAGCTTGCGGCCCTCCTGGCCGCGCTGAGCTGAAGTCCCTCAGTAGCGGATGCCCTGCGCTTCGCAGGCGGCGACGATCGTTTCCGGGCGGTCGCCGCTGAGCTTGGCCGCCCGCCGGCAGATCGCGACGGCTTCCGAGCCGCAGGCGCTGATCGTTTCGGCCCCGACGATGCCGGCCACGTCGGCCCTGATGCAGCCTCTTGCCGGCCCCGGGCTGCTGTCGCCGACGGTGGCGAAGACGACAGCCAAGAGGGCTGCGAGGGTCACGACCAGCACGGCCCCGGCCGCCTTGATCTCGCGCGGGCTCAATTTGTAGAGCGGGGTGGTCTGCCGCTCGTAGTGGCCTTCAAGTGGCATGGCGAAAGGAAATCAGGCGTGGGGGAGGGCCGCCACCGCCAGCGGGGAGAACATTCGGCACCGATCTTTAGACACTCGTACGTAGAGGGCGGGGGGCAGCGGCGGCAGGGTTAGGGCGTCCGCGAAGTGCCTACTTGAGAAAGGGAGTCCCTCTTAATGGAATGGTTGAGCGAAGGCGCGAACTCATGGCAGATGACCGCCGCCACGCTGGTCGGGTTGATGAGCGTCCCCGGCCTGGTCGTGCTCTACGGCGGCGTGATGCAGAAACGCTGGTCCGTGAACTCGATGATGATGGCGTTCGTCGCCTTCGCGATCGTGTTGGTCGCCTGGGTCCTGGTCGGCTTCAAGATGGGGTTCGGCGAGCCGGTCCACCTGTTCGGTCAGAAGTCCGGCTTCTTAGGGAACTTCATAGGCCAACCGGGATCGATCCTGAACAGCGGCGATCTGCTTAAGCAGGCGCACATCCCCGAGCTGCCGGAAGAAGAATTCCTCTTCCCGCAGTCGACGCTCGCCTACTTCCAGATCGTCTTCGCGGCGATCACGCCGATCCTGATGCTGGGCTCCGTGCTCGGCCGCTTCAACTTCAAGGCGTGGATCCCGTTCGTCGCCCTCTGGACGCTGCTGATCTACACGGTCAACGCCTTCCTGATCTGGGGCGGCGGCTTCTTCGCCCAGCAGGGCGCGGTCGACTACTCCGGGGGTTACGTGATCCACCTCGCCGCCGGCGTCTCCGGCTTCGTCGCCGCCGCGGTGATCGGGCCGCGCCTCCAGCGCGACCGCGAGGTCGACGCGCCGAACAACCTGGCGATGGTCGCCGTCGGCGCCGGCCTGCTGTGGCTGGGCTGGAACGGCTTCAACGGCGGTGACTGGTACAGCGCCGGCGAAGTCGCATCGGCCTCGGTGCTCAACACCAACCTCTGCACCGCGGTGGCGTTCCTGGTCTGGGTGGGCCTCGACTACCTGACCGGCCGCAAGCCGAGCCTGATCGGCAGCGTCAACGGCATGATCGTCGGCCTCGTCGCGATCACCCCCGGCGCCGGCTTCGTCAACGGCTGGGGAGCGATCATCATCGGCGTCGTCGCCTCGGCGCTGGTCTACCTGGCGCTCAACTACCTGAGCCGCACGGCGCCGTTCCGCAACGTCGACGACACCCTCGGCGTGGTCTACACGCACGGGTTCGCCGGCGCCGCCGGCGGCCTCCTGGTCGGCATCTTCGCCAACAAGCTGATGGCGGGCGAACACGAAGGCCTGATCTCCGGCGGCGGGCTGCACCTGCTCGGCATCCAGGCCTACACGGCCCTGTGGGTGATCGTCTTCTCGGCGATCGGCACCTACATCCTGCTGAAGCTGGTCGGGCTGTTCGTGCCTCTGCGGATGACCGAGGAGGAAATGGAGACCGGCGACATCGCCGTCCATGGCCACGAGGTCTACCCGTCGGACGTGCCGTCCCTGGGATACCCGGACGGCGTACCGGCTGCGCAGCCTGCAGCGCGGCCGGCCCCTGCCGGGGGCACTGCCTAGGCAGGAGGACGAGGCCGCAGCGGAGCCGCCCCAACCCTCTCCGGGGGCGGCTCCGCTTCCGGCTTCCGCCGCTCTACCCTCGGATACCCACTTCCCTTCCTTCCGGAGGAACAAGAAATGTCACTGAAGATCATTGTTTCCTACGACGACACCGACATGGACCGCGACGCGCTGGCCCTCGGTCGTCTGCTCGCCCAGGCGGGCGGCGAGCTCGCGCTCGCCTACGTCCGCCATTCCTTCGGCGAATCGCTCGAGCAGCAGCAGGCCGAGGAGCTGCTGGCGCGGGGGGCGGCCTCGGTCGGCTCCCCGGAGATGCCCCAGCACGTGGTCGTCAACCCGGCGACCAGCGTCGGCCTCACCGAGCTGGCGGAGAAGGAGCAGGCTGACGTGATCGTCTTCGGCTCCGAATACCGGACCGCTCCCGGCCTGGTCAAGCCGGGGATCTCGGCCCACAAACTGCTCCTCGGCGGGCCTTCGGCGATCGCCGTGGCGCCGGCCAGCTTCCAGGCCAGCCCCGTCGTCAGCGTCGGCACCGTCGGCGTGATCGATGAGGGAGACCCGAGCGCGCGCGCGACCGCCGAGAGCCTCGCCGGGGCGCTCGGGGCGCAGTGCGCCGATTACGGCTCGGGGCAGATCGACCTCCTCGTCGTAGGCTCGCGGCCGGAGGCCCCGGACGGGAAGGTCGTCCTCAGCGCCAAAAGCGACTACGCGGTCGAGGACGCCCGCTACCCGGTGCTGGTGATCCCGCGCGGGGTCTCGATCGAATTCGGCGCCGCGGCGCCGACCGCCGCCCAGCCTTACCGCGCTCAGCCCGGCCGCTGCACGACGACGATCACGGCCGCGACCTCCGGGTCGCGGCCGTCGATCCGCTCGCTCAGCTCCCCGAGCTCGACGGTGCGGGCGCCGTGGGTGGAGACGAGCTCGGCGACCGTCTGCACCGCCGAGCCGGTTTCGATCAGCAGGGCGGCGGGACCGGGCCCGGCGCCGCGGGACTCCTGAGCGGCGCCGAGGACCCGCTGGGTCACGTCCTCGGCCGAGCGCTCGGCGTTGGCCCAGCCGCGGCCGAAGGAGAGATCGGGGTTGCCGAGCGCCGGCCCCTCGAGCACCCGCAGCTCGCTCTCTTCCGGGTCCCACTTGCGGTCGCCCAGCTCCACGCTGCGGCGGGAGAGCCACGGATCGAGCACGTTCTGCCGCACCTCCTCGGCGCTGAGGTTGAAGACGCGGGCGTGGCGGAGGCCGGAGCTGACCTCGACGTGGAAGGGCATGCCGCGACGCTAACGGTTCTCGGCGTCGAGATGGGATGATCCCGCGCCCATGCCGCCCTCCCTGCCCGACGCCGTCATCTTCGACAACGACGGCCTCCTGCTCGACACCGAGTCGGTCTGGACCCGGGCCGAGCAGGACCTGTTCGAGCGCCGCAGCCTCGATTTCACCCCCGCCGACAAGCTGGAGCTGGTCGGGACCTCGGCCGAGATCGCCGGCCGCATCCTCGAGCGAAGGCTGGGGGAGCCGGGCCGGGCGGCGGCGCTGATCGAGGAGCTGAACGAGCTGGTGGTGGCCGAGCTCGAGCACGGGGTGGAGGCGATGATCGGCGCCCGCGAGCTGCTCGAGCGCCTCGGCGAGCAGGGGGTGCCGCTGGGCCTGGTCTCGAACTCCCCGCTCCGCTTCGTCAAGCGCTCGATCGAGCTGGCCGGCCTCGAGGAGCGCTTCGACGTGATCCTCAGCGCCCACGAGGTGGCGGCGCCGAAGCCGGCCCCCGATCCCTACCTGGAGGCGTGCCGGCGGCTCGGGGTCGAGCCGGGGCCCGCGGTGGTCGCGCTCGAGGACTCCCCGACGGGGGTCGCCGCCGCAAGGGCGGCAGGGCTGACGGTGATCGGAGTCCCCTCGGTGGAGGGCGTGCTGCTGGACGAGGCCCACCACCTGGCCGAATCGCTGCTCGACGAGATCGTCTCCCGACAGCTCGCTCTTTAGCGGTGCGAGTTTTGGCTGCTATTCAGCCATAAGTCGCACCCCTAGCCGCGGAGGACGCGGCGCCTGCGTAGGACTCGCTCTCCGATTACGAGCAGCTCGGCGACCTGATTGCGCTGCTCTTCGTCGAGCTCGCCTTCGATCGCGGCCTTGGCCGCGGCCCCGGCCTCCGGCGCCCGCTCGCGCAGCTCGCGGACGTCCTGCTCGTGCCCCGGGTCCTCGACGGCGCCCTTCAGCTCTACCAGCAATGCTTCCAGGCCCACCCGCAGCTGCAGCGCCGCCTCGCGGTTGCGGCCGGCGTCGAGGTCGGCCCGCGCCCGCAGCAGCAGCGTCTCGCAGGCGTCGAGCTGCTCGCGGCCGCGAAGGACGGCGGCCGTCCGCTCCTGCGGGCGCAGCTCCTCTTCGCGGCGGCGTCGGCGCGACCCCGCCCGGCCGGCGAGTTCGACCTGCCGCGCGTCGGTGAAGCGGCCGTCTGCCGTCTCCTCGCCGCTGCCGTAGCCGATCAGCATCCGCGCGGCCGCCTCCGGCGCCAGCGCCGAGAGGCGCGGCTCGGCGACGACGACGGCGTGGACGTGGAGGGCCCGGTTCAGCGGCGCTATCGCCTCCTCGGCCAGGGCCTCGACCGCGTCCTCGTCTCCACAGGCCTCATCGAGCCAGCGCGCCGCCTCCGCCGGCCCCGCGAAGGGGGCGGAGGTGCGGATTACCGTGACCCGAGATACGGCAACCGGCGCGGGCTCCGGCTCGGGCGAGCTGGCGCGGGCGCGGCGGCGGCGCCGCGGCGGCCCGGGCGGGGCCCCGACCCGTTCGAGCACGAGGACGGTCTCCTCGCCGTTCGCGAGGTAGCGCCCGTCCGCCAGCGGCAGCCCGCCGGCGAAGTCGAACTGGACGAATCCGAACAGCTTGGCCACGGCGCGATTCTCGCCTCTCAGCCCACGCGGCGCGCGCTCAGTCGCCGGCGCCGCCGGAGAGGCCGCCGTTGGTGGTGTCCGGCACGGCGTATTTCGAGGGCCGCACCGGCACGTCCGGGTTTTCGATCTGGCCGAGGCGGTTAACCAGCCGCTGCCACTGCTTCGGTTTCAGCAGCGCCGTGAACTGCGCTTCGGGGCCGCCTTCGAGCGGGTGGTAGCCGATGTGGACGTGGTCGTAGTGGTCGGGCAGGGCGAAGCTGGTTTCCCCCGGCAGGTCCTCGAGCGAGATCACCTGGTGGGGGTGCATCGTCCCCTGCAGCTGCAGCACGTCTTTGATCAGTTCGTCGACGAGGGTCCCGGGTCCCTGGTGGCCGGTGACCGGCACGCCGTCGATCACGGCGATGTCGACCGCGTCGCCGGTGCTGTGCTCGGAGACGAAGCCGGAGGAGGTCATCAGGCTGTGGCCGCACTCGAGCGAGGTGATCGTCAGCTTGAAGCCCTTGGTCCGCAGGTACTCGAGCACGGCGAGGACGCGGCGGTCGATCTTGCCGGCGGCGATGTCTTCGCGCCCGCAGGGGTAGATCGAGAGGCCCTTGTCGCCGAGGACGCGCTTCTGCAGCGCTTCCTTCGAGAGCAGGAGGACGCCGGCGCCGCTGAGGTCGGCGAACGGGGTCTTGCCCCTGGCCCGGTAGATCGCGGTCGCTTCCAGCAGCTTCCAGCCGTCGAGGATCGGCTTCGGGTCGATCTGCGGCGCGCCCTTGCCGGCCGGGCGGATCGAGAAGTTGATGTGCGGGTCGATGCCTTCCGCGCCCGGTGCGACCCGCGCCAGCATCGTCCCCGCGATCACCTTTGAGCCGACCCGGATCGAGCCCTCGCCGCTCGCCGCCAGCGCCGCTTCGACCCTGCGTGCTTCCTTGTCGCCGCCCTGGGCGCGGCCGGGGTAGGCGCGCAGCCGCGGTCGCAGGTTCTCGCTTTCGACCGGGACCCGCTTCTCCTTGCCGGTCGGCGTCACCACCAGGCGGTGGTTGCGGACCAGCTTGCCGAGCTCGGCGTAGGTGTAGCGGTTGCCGTAGGTGTCTTCGAGGACGACGAAGTTGCCGAGCCTGGCGGAGTGGCCGAGCTTGCGGACGACCCCGTCGTTGACGGCGACCACCGGCGCCCCTTCCTTGCTGAAGATGTTGATCCCGCGCGGGGTTGGGGAGGAGGAGATGACTTCGCCGGCGCTGCCGAGGCTTTCGCCTTCCTTGATCGCTTCGCGGGCGGCGAGGTCGTCGGCGTAGCGGGCGTCGGCGGCGATCGGGAAGTGGGCGCCCTCGGTGAGGCCGGTCAACGAGCCGATCAGGTCGGAGGGGAGGCGGCCGTAGGCGCGGGCGTAGAGCAGCACCTCCTGCACGTACCAGTCGGCGTGGTTGTAGGCGAAGATCGCCCGGTAGAGGTCCTTGTCGCCGCCGGCGAGCTTGAGGTAGTGGGCGGCGGCGCAGATCGCGTCGACCGGGTTGTAGGGGTCTTTCTTGCCGTCGCCGTTGGCGTCGAGGCCGAACTGTTCCCAGCTGGCCGGCAGGAACTGCATCCAGCCGACGGCGCCGGCGCTGGAGACGTTGAGGTTGGTGCCGAAGGCGGTCTCGATTTTGTTGATCGAGGCGAGCACCTCCCAGGGGATCCCGTATTCGGTGCCGCAGGCCTGGTAGATCGGCAGCAGGAAGGGCGGGATTTCGAAGGAGTCGATGACGAAGTTGGGGACGCCGATCGGGGCCGGGC
>DASUWV010000146.1:0-57326 GCA_036378275.1 Solirubrobacterales bacterium
GTCGCGCCACAGGGGGATGATCGACGCCGGATTGCGCCCGACCTCCTCCATCGCCACGAACTCGACATGCTGCCCAGTCCCGTTCAGCCGCCGCTGCAGCCACTCGGTCTGGGCCGGGCCGACGGCGACCAGGATCGGCTCGCCCGCTCGCACGGCGGCCTCGACGAAGGGGACGGTCCCCGCCAGATACTCGTCGATGCCCTCGTAGATCAGGGCGCGGTGTCGGAAACGGCGATATTCCACAGCTCCTGGCTCCTGCCGGTCGCTTCAGCTCTTGCTGAACGTGTTTCCCGACTGACACACGCTCAAAACGGCGTTTTGCCGACTTTGGCACTGGGTATTCAGACCAACAGCACAACAGGGACGCCGCTGTCTGTGTCGGAAGGTAAACCGCCCCCTTCTCACGGGAACGCCCGGAGATTGGGAGAGGTACGCAAGGGCGACCGATTTTCCCAGCCGGAGGAGCCAAATGAACACCGAGCCCGATTCCCTCAGCCCCAGTAAAGAAGCGATCCCCGGCCCCACCCTGGTCCGCGGCCCTGAGCTCGGCCCGGCGCTGAAGAGGGACATGGTCCTGCAACGGGTCACGGCCGCCCGCAAGCGCCTGCCGCGAGTTCCCTCCAGCGCGCTTGCGCGACTGCGGTAGCATCGACAGAGGGTTTGAACCGGCCTCCGGGCCGTCCGAGCACTCGCAGCTACGGCAAGACCGCCGACGCCCGAGGGGCGTTTCCGGGACTTCCGCACCACTACAGATGGAGGTTCCGGAAATGCCGGAATTCGATACCGAGATCCAGGACGGCCTGTTGATCGTCCATCAGGTGCAGGAGGACGGGCGCTTGCGCCTTGCCCTGCACGGAGAGCTCGACCTGGCCAACGCCGCGACGATGGAAGCGATGCTGAAGGGGGCGCTGGCCTCGGGGGAAAACGTGGTCGTCGACCTCGCCAAGCTGGAGTTCCTCGACTCGACGGGGATCTCGCTGCTGGTCGCGGCGCTGAAGGGGCCGGGCGCGGAGCGGCTCAGCTTCCTTCCCAGCGAGTCGCCTGACGTCGCCCGCCTGCTCTTCCTGACCGGGCTCGACGAGCGGCTCGGCTTCAACCGCAACGGCAAGCACGCCTCGCGCGCGGCGGCCTGACCGGCGCCGGCCTCCCGGCCGGTCGCACCGCCTCCCTCCGCAGGCGCCGGCGCAGACGCCGCTCCGAGTGGGCAGCGGTCGGGATCACCGAGTCGCCGTAGCGGACGCCGCCGAAGCGCAGCCGTTGCAGGACCGCGAGCCAGGCGCAGACGCCGCGCTCGACGATCCAGAGAGGGGCGAGCAGCGAGGAGGTCGCCGGGAACACCGCTCGGCCGCCGGCGCGGCGGCGCCCCCACTCAGCGGCGGCGATCGCAGGCGCGGCGAAGGCAAAGACGGGGGCCGGCTTGCGCCTCCTCACGGCGATGAGGACCGACGGCGCTACCGCCAGCCACAGCGCCATCCGCAGCGGCAGGGCGAGGTCGTCGTAGGCCTGGCGGGTGCGCTGGCCCCAGAAGTGGACCGCCGAGGGAGGCACCCGGGCCACGTAGAGGTCGAGTGGGGAGGCGACGCTGCCGCCGTGGGCGCGCACGGTGCGGATCAGCTCCAGGTTCTCGAAGAGGACGTCGCCGTCGTACATCCCCATCGCCAGCATCCGCGAGCGCCGCACCGCCAGCGTCCCCGGGTAGTCGCGGCCGAGGCTGCGGTTGAGCAGCGTCCGCGCCGTGTCCCAGCGGGCGTGCCAGGGCAGGCGGTCGAAGTAGTTCTGCGGGCGGACGAGGTCGTGGTCGTCTAGCAGCGCAACGACGCGCCGCAGGGCCTCCGGCTCGTAGCGGACGTCGTCGTCGGCGATGACGACGCGCTCACACGAGGCGAGCCCCACCCCGGTCCGCACCCCGGCGACTTTGCCCATCAGCCACTCCTCCCCCGCCGCCGGCGGCACGTGGGTCGCGTGCGGAGAGAAAGCGGCGGCGTTGGCGGCGAAGACCTCCCCCGCGGAGCCGTCGACCACGATCACCTCGGCGCAGTGGGGCGCGATCCGCCCCAGGTACTCGGCCAGCTCCTCCCGCTGCGCCCCGTCCCGCCAGCGGATCGGCACCACGTAGGAGAGATCGGGCTGCTCGTTCACGCCGCGGCGGCGACGAGCGGCGCGCGCAGGGAGCTCTCGCCCCGCTCCCAGGCGCCCATCAGGTGGCTCGCCCAGCGCGCCTCCACCTGCAGCAGCGCCCGGGCGCCGAAGAGGATGTCGGCCGCGACCTCCGGCTCCTCGGCGGCCAGGCCGCCGGCGAGGTCCCAGGCGGCGATGTTCTCGTGCACGGCGTCGGCCTCGACGTGCTCGTCGTAGAAGTGGGTCGCCTCGCGGTCGAAGCCGAGCCGCCGCAGCGCGTTGCCATAGCGCCGGTTGGGGATCGAGGAGGTCATCTCAAAGGCGGCGAGGTGGCCGACGATGGCGCCGCGCCGCCGCCGGTGCAGGCCGAAGCCGCTCATCAGGTTCACCGTCGCCAGCGTCACCCCCGGCAGCCGGTCGAGGTAGGCGCCGTAGGCGGGATCGAGGCCGAGCGCCGCCATCGTCTTCGCGAACAGGACCGAGTGCATGCGCTCGGCGCTGCCGCCGCCGTACTCGTCGGCCTGGACCTCCAGCAGCGCCGCCTTCGGGCGCGGCCCCAGGCGCGGGATCGCCCACGAGTGCGGGTCAGCCTCCTTCAGCTGGTAGGCGGAGCGGTGGACGACGTGCTCGAGCATCTGCTCCCGCGTCCCCCGCGCCTCCATGTGTCGCGAGAGCGGCGGGCCGGGGTCCTCGGCGACGATCCGCCGCAGGGCGTCGGGGACCGAGGCGAGCTCCTCCTCGCTCGCCGGCCGCACCAGCTCCGCCACCGCCGCCTCGAAGGGCCGCTCCAGCGCCGCCCGGAAGCCGAGCAGCGAGGGATCCCACTCCCAGCCTTCGTCGACGCCGCGGACGCCGGCGTAGTGGAGCTCGTAGGCGACGTTCAGCGCCAGCTGCAGGTCCTCGTCGGCGATCGGGTCGGCCGGCTCGACCGCGCCCGGCGCCTCCAGCCCTTCCCCCGGCGCCTCCTGCAGCGCCGCGAACAGCCGCTCGCTCAGCGGGCCGCGCGGCTGCGGCAGCTCGATCAGTCGCCCGGCCACGGCTCCGGCCCGCTCGGCGCTTCGAAGCCGATCAGCTTGTGGGTGCCGTCGCAGAACGGCCGCATCCGCGACTTGCCGCAGCGGCACAGCGCGATCGTCCCCCGCTCCAGCTGCAGCTCGTTGCCCTCCCGGTCGGTGACGACGAAGTCGCCGCGGACGAGGTAGGGGCCGTCGGGATATGGGGTGATGGTCGCCCGGGACGAGACCGGCCGGGCTGCGGAGCTGTCCACGAATGGACGGATACCCGGGGGGAGCGCAGGCCAACCGGGCCGCGGGTGACGCCGGGAGCTCAATCAGCGCCGAGGCGGTCGGACAAGCCCTTCTCTTCGCCGACCCTTACCCGGATCGACGCGATCAGCTCGGCGTCCAGCGGCTCGACCGAGACCAGCCGCTGTGGGAAGACCAGCAGCGCGCCGTGGTCGGCGTCGAGGTCGCGGTCGTCGCTCAGCTCGCCCGCGAGCTCGACCACGACTTTTCCCTCGGTGCCGGCGTCGCTTTTCCAGGCCAGGTAGCGGTAGAGGCCCTCGCGGCGAGGGAAGACGGCGACGCCGGCGCGCCGGGTGTCGTGGATCTCGCCGCCGCCCCCGCAGGCCGGGCAGGTCTGCTCGAAGCGGACCCGGCCCTGGCAGGCAGGGCAGTCGGGATCGGCGCCCGCCTCCATGCAGGAGAAGCACTCGTAGACGGTGGTGCCGTCGCCGCCGCACTTGTCGCAGGCGCGGCCCTCTTCGGAGTCGCCCCAGGGTTCGGAGACCTGGTTGGCGGGGTCGAGCAGCACCCCGGGGTCCTCGCCCTCGGGGTGGCAGTGGAAGAAGGTCCGCACCGCCACCGTCTAGGTCCGCTCGGCGGCGCCGCCGTTCTTGCGCTCCTCCTTGGCCGCCGCCGCCGCTTCCTCCAGCCGCTCGGCCTCGCGCTCGCTCGCCGCCGCCTCCGCTTTGGCCTCGACGCTCTCTTCCTTGGCCTCGAGCTTCTCCAGCTGCGCGGCCTTCTCCGCTTTCGCGTTCGTCCGTTTGGCTTTGGCGGCCGCTTTCGCGGCTTTCTCCTTCTTCTTCGCCTCGGCTTTGGCGGCGCGGGCCTCGCGTTCGCGGCGGCGCTTCTCGGCTTTGCGCCGGTCCTGCTCGGCTTTGCGCCGCGCCTCGGCCGCCGCTTCCTCGGCGGCCCTGCCGGCTTCCGCCTGCCGCGCTTCGGCCTCGCGTTCCTCGACCTCGGCTTTCTCGCGCAGGGTCACGGCCCGCTCGCGCTCTTTCGTCGCCAGCAGGGCGGCCCGGCCTTCTTCCCGCAGCTCGTCGTCGCGGAAGAGGACGCCGGTGGCGCTGCGGGCGCCGGCCTCCGCGCGGTCGAGCAGGTTCCTGGCGCTCGAATCGGAGCCGCCGATGACGCCGATCGCGACGTCGAGCGGCGCCCGCGCCAGCTTGATCGAAGAGTTGAAGATCGTCTTCGAAACGGTGGGCATGGCCATCAGCTCTCCTCCTTCGGGTCGACCGCGGCGGCGGCCTCTTCGGCGCGGTCGGCTTCGCGCTGCAGCTCGGCCGCCTCGCGCTCGGCCTCGCTCCTCCCGGCCGCGGCCTCCTCTCTCTCGGCCTGGGCGCGCCGCTCGCCGGCGAGGCGCTCGCGCTCGGCCTGGGCTTTCTCGACCTGCGCCTTCTGGGCGGCGACGCGCTCCTCCTCGGCGCGTTTGCGCTCGGCCTCCTCTTCGGCGCCGATCTCCTGCGCCTCCAGCTCCACCTCGCGGCGCTCGGCTTCGGTCTCCGCCCGCTCGGCCTCGATCTCGGCTTCCCGCTCTTTGCGCTCGGCCTCGGCGGCCCGCTCGGCCGCCTCCGCCCGGGCGTCGGCCTGGACCTCCTGCAGCTTGCCCTCGCGGTGCAGGTCTTCGCGCCCCAGCGCCTCGGCGGCCAGCTGCTTCGCCCGCCCGACCACCTTGCCCAGAGGGCCGCCGGCGACGTTCTCTCGCTCGCTCAAACCCGTTCTCCTTTCACGATTCGTCCTCTCGATCCCATCGCTCCCCAGCTACCCGAGCGCGGAGCCGGCCGAACCGTGCGCCGGGTCACATTGGGCGTCAGTAACGGAGGATCGCGGCGACGCCTTCGGCCTCGGCCAGCGGCTCGGCGAGCTCGTCGCGGACGATCGTCACCTGGGCGCTGCCGGCCAGGGCGGCGCGGATCAGGACCTCGGCGTCGTCGTCGATCGCGGCGTCGAAGACGAGGTGGTCGACCCGGCCTTCGCGCAGCGCCTCTTTCGTGTCCTGGATGCCGGCGGCGCCGCGGCTGCCGCCCTTGGCCTCGCCCAGCGCCCGCTCGACCACGGCGCGGTCGCGCTCACCGTCGAGCCGCTCGATCACCTCGGCGACGACTTCGCCCAGCTTCCCCTTCGGGGCGGAGATCAGGTCCTGCTCGCCGCCCAGGGCCAGCTCCACCTGCGCCGAGCCGAAGCCGGCGTCGAAGCTCTCGACGTCTTTGGCGGGGCCGAAGACGACGACCTGGTCGAGCCCCTTCCCCTCGAGCGCCCGCGCCGCCAGGCCGCCGCACTCGGTGAGGAAGCGCTGGCGGTTGTGTTCGAGCCGTTCGCCGTACTGGTCGTGGCCGGAGGAGCTGACCCCCTGGGCGCGGGCGGGGTTGTTGGTGCTCTGCGCTTTGCGCTCGCGCCAGTCGAGGCTGGTGATGCTGAGCTCCCAGTCCTCGAGCTCCTCCAGCGCCCCTTCGGCGCAGCTCAGCAGGCGCACCCGCTCGGAAGAGAGGAGGGCGACCCCGCGGGCGGCGCCGCGGCAGCAGAGGGCGATCAGCGGCACCACGGCCGGGTCGGAGCCGAACTCGACGCAGGCGTCGGCGACCGGCGCGGTCCCGGTCCCCCACCAGCGCTCGGTCCCGCCCTTCTCGGCGACCTCGACGAAGCCGATTTCGCCCCGCGGCGGCGGCCGCAGATCGCCGTCTTCGAAGCGCTCCAGCACGCGTTTCGCCGTCGCCCGCAGCGCCACCCTGCGCTCGTGCCCGTCGTCCTTGCGCGCCTCGAGCACCGCGTCGAGGCCGTTGCGCAGCTCGGTCCGCCAGGCGCCGGCGCGGTCGGCGGGGTCGAAGCCGAGATAGATCGAGAGAACCCCCAGCTCCGGTCGCCAGTCACTGATCTCGCGGACTTCCTCCAGGGTCGGCTGGCTCATCGACTCGCTCCTCCTTGCTTCGGGTGCGCATCGGCTACCCCGCGCCGCCGGGCTGAAAAACCAGAGCGCGGGTAGCTCCTGTTCATGAAACCACGACTCGATACGCCTTATCCGGGGCCGCCGCGGCCGGACCCGCAGCCGCCGGCGCCGGCGCCCGATCCGGGGCCGCCCGGGCCGCCGACGCCCGATCCCGGCCCGCCGCGGCCGACCCCGCACCCGCCGGCGCCGGAAATCGCCGGCGCTCAGCCGCCCCCGGCGCCCGAGTAGCGCAGCGACCCCGGCGTGTCGAGGTCCTCGCCGGTCTCCAGCAGCGTCTTCAGGCCGGAGAGGATCATCGGCCAGCCGCCATAGAGTTCGTTGTTGGCGTCCTCGCCGAGTTGGTCGTGGGTGACCCGCAGCCGGCAGGAGCTGCCGACCGGCTCGATCTCCCAGGTCACTCGCGAGGTCCCTTCGCTCTTCACCTGGTCGCTCCAGAGCGCGTTGAAGCTCTGCACCAGCCGCCGCGGCGGGTCGACCTCGAGGTTCTCCCCCGAGGCGATGTCGATCACCCCCGGCACCGCCGACCTGTACTCGGAGCCCTCGGTCCAGTCGGAGACCGTCCCCACCCCGAAGCTGTAGCGCTTGCGCATCTGCTCGCTGGTGATCGCCTCCCAGAGGCGCTCCGGCGTCGTCTTGATGTAGATCTCGAACACGGTCATGCTGCCGCGCCCGCCGACCACGGCGTAAGCCCGGTCCTCGGTCATCGTTCGTCCTCCTCGTTCTCGCTTTTCTCGATGTCTCGCTTCAGCTCGCTGAGCGCGGAGGCCCAGGGCTCTGCGTACTTGCCCACCCAGCGGTCGTGGATGAGTCGGATCGGGACGGGGTTGAGGAAGTGCAGCTTCTCGCGACCGCGCCGCTGCGTGGTCACCAGCCCCGCCCCCTCGAGCACCTTCAGGTGCTTCATCACGCCGAAGCGGGACATCGGCAGCTCCGCTTCCAGCGCGCTCAGCGACTGCCCGTCCCGCTCGAAGAGCCGGTCGAGCAGCTCGCGGCGGGTCGGGTCCGCCAGCGCCTTGAAGACCTCGTCCATGAGACCTAGGATAGGTGACTAGATAGTCACATGTCAAGGCGAAGAAAAGCCCGCCGGCAGCGGGCGGGCTTCCCTTCTCGCTGCGATTGCCGCTAACGCTCGCAGCCGCGGATCGAGTCGGGGCCGGGACCGCCGCGGCAGACGTCGAAGCCGCGGCCGCCGCGCAGGCGGTCGGCGCCGCGCCCGCCCTTGAGCACGTCGTTGCCGCCCGAGCCCTTCAGCAGGTCGGGGCCGCCGCGGCCGAGCAGGCGGTCGCGGCCCGGTCCGGCGAAGACCTTGTCGGCGGCGGTGCCGGCGCCGATGTAGTCGTTGCCGGGCCCGGCGCAGATCAGGTCCTGGCCCGCGCGGGAGACGATCCGGTCGTTGCCGCCGAAGGCGACGACCACGTCAGGGCCGACGGTCCCGAGCAGTTCGTCGTTGCCGTCGGTGCCCACTACCGTCGCCGGTATCCCTCGGCAGGTCGGGGCGCCGATCACCCGGGTCGTCGCGGTGGCTTTGTTGTTGGCGCCGACCGGGTCTTTCTGATCGCCCTTGACGCTCGCGGTGTTGCTGAGCCTGCCGGTGGCGCGGGGGACGACCACGATCGTCACCGTCGCCGGGGAGCCGCCGTAGTTGACGCCGACCGGGTTCAGCGAGCCGATCGCGCAGGTGACCTTGCCTCCCTGCGTCGAACAGGAGCCCGAGGACGCCGAAGCCGAGACGAGGTCGACGTTCTTCGGCAGGTTGTCGGTCACCGTCACCCCCGTCGCCGGCGAGGGCCCGAGGTTTTCCACCCCGATCGTGTAGGTCAGCTGGGCGCCGACGCGCACCGGGTCGGGGCTGTCGCTCTTGGTGATCTTCAGGTTCGCGGATCCCGGAGACGCCGCCGAGGTGAGGCCGGAGAAGACGAATGCCGTCAACAGGCTCGCGCCCATGAGGAACGGGATCAACCGCCGTAATGCCGATTTCATCGTCGCTTCCTTTCTGCCTTTCTTCTGAAACGAGCCGGCGCGCGTCGTGTCAGGGGACAGAAGGGGCCGGGTGCCCGGCTCGGCGCCCTATATGGAGACGGTGCCGCTCAGCACGGTCGCGGTGCGGCCGCCGACCCAGATCGTGCCGTCCTCGTCCCGATCGACGTGGACGCGGCCGGCGCGGCCGATCGCCCCGCCCTGGGTGGCGATGTAGGGGGCGTGGAGGCGACCGCTCCCGAGCAGCCACTGCGCGACGGAGGCGTTGAGGCTGCCGGTGACCGGGTCCTCGACGGCGACGCCGTCGATCGGGAAGAAGGCGCGCACCTCGATCGCCGCATCCGAGCCTGGAGGGTAGAAGCCGACGACGCCGAGGTCGAAGTCGAGCCGGCCGGGCCGCAGCTCCAGCACCCGCTCGGCGCTCTCGAGCAGGACGGCGATCCAGCCGGGGCCGTTGTCGACCCACTCGACCGCGAGCATCTCGGCCGGGTCGAGCTCGAGCGCGGCGGCGATCTTCGCCGCCTCCTGCTCCGAGGCGGGGCCGGAGCGCAGCAGCGGCGGCGAGGCGAAGGCGAGCCGGTCCTCGTCGCGCCGGACCCGGACCAGACCCGCCTCGCACTCCTGCACCACAACCTCGGGGTCGCGCGCCTCACACCCGGCCTCGAGCCAGGCGTGGCAGCTGCCCAGGGTCGGGTGGCCGGCGAACGGCAGCTCCAGCACCGGCGTGAAGATGCGGACCCGGTAGTCGGCATCTGGGCTCCCCGGCGGCAGCACGAAGGTCGTCTCCGAGAGGTTGGTCCAGCGCGCGAAACGCTGCATCTCCTCGGTCGAGAGCCCCTCGGCGTCGAGGACGGCCGCCACCGGGTTGCCCAAGCAGGGTCCGCCGCCAAAGACGTCGACCTGGCTGAAGCGGCGGAGCATCGCGCGAGTCTTGCAGGGCAAGACAATGGTTGGGGATGTTTGCCTTTCTGTAGCGGGGGAAACCCGAACACATGCCTGACGTAAGCGAGTTCACCAAGAGTCCGAAGAAGATTGCGGCGGCGGGGGCGGCGATGATGGCGCTGCCTCTTGCGGCGGAGGGCATCGCGAAGCTCACCGGCCACAAGCCCGCGGAGGAGGTCGCCGATCTCGGCAAGAAAGCGAAGGACAAAGCTGCCGCAGGCGCGAAAGGCGTCGTCGGCGACGTCGCCGACAAGAAGCTCGGATCGAAGCTGCCCGGCGGGGTGGGCAAGCTCGGCGGCATCGGCAAGCTGCTCGGGAAAAACGGCTCCGACTCCGACTCCGGCGAAGACGCGACCGAGGCGCACGGCAGCGGCCGGCGGATGCCGATCCAGCAGTCGGTCGACGTCGCGGTGCCGATCAAAGAGGCCTACGACCAGTGGACCCGGTTCGAAGAGTGGCCGAAATTCATGCACCGCGTCGACAGCGTCCAGCAGGTCGACGACTCGACCGTCCATATCTCGACCAAGGTCTGGGGGATCACCAAGGAGTTCGAGGCCGAAATCGTCGAACAGCGGCCCGACGAGCGAATCGAATGGCACTCGGAGGAGGGCCTGATGAACAGCGGCGTCGTCACCTTCCACCAGCTTGCGCCGCGGCTGACGCGGATCGAGCTGACGATGGACGTCAAGCCCGACTCCCTGCTGGAGAAAGCCGGGCGCGGCATGCGCTTCACCAAGCGAGCCGCCCGGGGCGACCTGCACCGCTTCAAGGCTTTTGTCGAGATGGAGGAGCAGACCGACACCGGCTGGCGCGGCACGATCAAAGACGGCGACGTCAAAAAGAAAACCCAGCGCAAAGCCGGCGGCAGCAAATCCAAATCCAACGGCGGCAGGTCCCGCTCGAAATCGTCGCCCTCTCGAAAAGCCAAATCAAGGCGGTAGATGCCGAGACCGCGTGAAGCGTCGCCATTCGACGCTTCCTGCGGTCTCGCTGTTCTACATCCGGTAGACCGGCGCCGCCAAGTCCGCAAGCGGGGCGTTGGCGCAGGCGTCCAGGGCGAGGCTGAGGAACTTGCGGGTGTCGCGGGGGTCGATGACGCCGTCGTCCCAGAGGCGGGCGCTGGAGTAGAAGGGCTTGCCCTGCTCTTCGTACTGGTCGCGGAGCTCGGCGGCGATCTCGGGCTGGCCGACCTCGTTCATGACCGCGGCGGCCATGTCGCCGCCCATCACCGAGATCCGGGCGTTGGGCCACATGAAGAGGAAGCGGGGCGAGTAGGCGCGGCCACACATGCCGTAATTGCCGGCCCCGAAGGAGCCGCCGACGATGACCGTGAGCTTGGGGACGCGGGCGGTGGAGACGGCGGCGACCATCTTCGCCCCGTCCTTGGCGATCCCGCCCTGCTCGTACTTGGAGCCCACCATGAAGCCGTTTACGTTCTGGAGGAAGACGAGGGGGATGCGGCGGTGGTCGCAGAGCTCGACGAAGTGGGCTCCCTTGAGGGCGCTCTCGCTGAAGAGGATGCCGTTGTTGGCGACGATCCCGACCGGGTGGCCGTCGAGATGGGCGAAGGCGCAGACCAGCGTTTTGCCGTACTTCTCCTTGAACTCGCGCAGCTCGCCGCCGTCGACGACGCGCCGCATCACCTCGCGGATGTCCCAGGGCGCGCGCGAGCCGATCGGGACCACGTCGAGGATCTCCTCCGGGTCGCCCGCCGGCGGCCGCGGCTCGAGCCGATCCCACGGCGGCGCCGGGCTCGGCGGCAGGGTGGCGACGATTTCGCGCAGGATCGCCAGCGCCTCGGCGTCGTCCTTGGCCAGGTGGTCGGCGACGCCGGACTTGCGGGCGTGGACGTCGCCGCCGCCGAGCTCCTCCGCGCTCACCTCCTCCCCGGTCGCCGCCTTCACCAGCGGCGGGCCGCCGAGGAAGATCGTCCCCTGGTGGCGGACGATCACGGTCTCGTCGCTCATCGCCGGCACGTAGGCGCCGCCGGCCGTGCAGGAGCCCATCACGGCGGCGATCTGCGGAATCTCCCGCGCCGACATCGTCGCCTGGTTGAAGAAGATGCGGCCGAAGTGCTCGCGGTCGGGGAAGACCTCGTCCTGCAGGGGAAGATAGGCGCCGCCGGAATCGACCAGGTAGATGCAGGGGAGCCGGTTCTGCAGCGCCACCTCCTGCGCCCGCAGGTGCTTCTTCACCGTGACCGGGTAGTAGGTGCCGCCTTTGACGGTGGCGTCGTTGGCGACGATCACGCAGCGGCAGCCGCTGACGGTGCCGACGCCGCTGACGATCCCCGCCCCCGGCGCCGCGTCGTCGTACATCCCGTGCGCGGCCAGGGGCGAGAGCTCGAGGAACGGCGTGCCGGGGTCGCAGAGCCCGGCGATGCGCTCGCGCGCGGTCAGCTTGCCGCGGCCGCGGTGGCGCTCGACCGCCTTCGGCCCGCCGCCGCCGCGCACCCGCTCCAGCTCGGCCTCGAGCTCGGCGATCAGCTCGAGGTGCTTCTCGCGGGCGCTCTTCTCGACGGTGGCCGTCACGCCGCCTCCCCGCGCCAGTCGACCGGGCCGGCGACGAGCGTGTGCGAGCCGAGCGGCCGCCCGAGAACCTGCTGCGCGGCCCGCGAGGCCTCGATCAGCTTCTCGAGGTCGATCCCGGTCTCGATCCCCATCTCGTGCAGCATCGAGACCAGGTCCTCGCTGGCGACGTTGCCGGTGGCGCCGGGCGGGACCGGGCAGCCGCCGAGCTCGCCGAAGCTCGACTCGAACGAGCCCACCCCTGCCTGCAACGCCGCCAGCACGTTCGCCAGCGCTTGGCCCCGGGTGTCGTGGAAGTGGGCGGTCAACTCGACCCCCGGCACTTCGTCGGGGGCCCGGTGGAAGAAGTCGCCGACCTGCAGCGGGTTGGCCATCCCGGTGGTGTCGCCGAAGCCGATCTCGACCGCGCCGAAGCTCGCCAGCCGGCGGGCGATCTCGAAGACCCGATCTGGCGCCACGTGCCCCTCGTAGGGACAGCCGAAGCTGGTGCTGATCACGGCCTCGCAGCGCAGTCCCTCCTCGGTCGCCCGTGCGAGCACGCGCTCCAGCCCCGCCAGCGACTCATCCACCGAGCGGTTGACATTGCGCCGGTTGTGGGTCTCCGAGGCCGAAAGGAAGACGTTGACCTCGTCGATCTTCTCGCGCACTTCGAGCGCCGCCTCCAGCCCGCGCTCGTTCGGGACGAGGACCGAGACCGAGACCTCCTGGGGGATCCGCGCCCTTTCCAGCACCTCGCGGCCGTCGGCCAGCTGCGGCACCACGTCGGCGCGGACGAAGCTCGTCACCTCCAGCCGCCGCACCCCGGTCGCCGCCAGCATCTCGACCAGCCGCACCTTCTCGTCAGTGGCGATCGTCTCCGGCTCGTTCTGGAAGCCGTCGCGCGGCCCCACCTCGCGGATCCTGACTGCGGTCGGGAGCGCCATCGCTCAGGCCCCCAGCGCCCGCGCGATCACCATCTGCTGGACCTCGTCGGTCCCCTCGCCGATCGTGAGGATCTTGGCGTCGCGGTAGAAGCGGCAGACCGGGTACTCCTCGATGTAGCCGTAGCCGCCGTGAATCTGCACCGCCTCCTCGCAGCAGCGCACCGCGAGGCGGCCGCTCTTCAGCTTCGCCTGCGCCGCGGTGAGGCTGAAGTTCTCGCCGCGGTCCTTGAGCCGGGCGGCTTTGTAGACGAGCAGACGGGTCGCCTCGATCTCGGTCGACATGTCGGCGAGCTTGGCCTGGATCGTCTGGAAGCGGGAGATCGGCCGGCCGAAGGCCTGGCGCTCCTTGGCGTAGGCGAGCGCCTCGTCGAGCGCCCCCTGGGCGAGGCCGACGCCCATCGCGGCGACGCCGATGCGGCCGATGTCGAGCACCTGCAGGAACTGGCGGAAGCCCATCCCGCGCGGGCCGAGCAGGTTGTCCTCGGGGACCCGGCACTCGGTGAAGGTGAGCGGGCGGGTGTCAGAGGCGTTCCAGCCCATCTTGCGGTAGGGCTCGCCCTGCTCGTAACCGGGAGCGCCGTTGGGGACGATCAGGTTGGAGATCTCGTCCTCGCCGGTGCGGGCGGTGATGCAGACGACGCCGGAGATCTCGGTGCCGGCGTTGGTGATGAACTGCTTGGCGCCGTCGATCACCCATTCGCCGCCGTCGAGGCGGGCCCTGGTGCGGACGTTGCCGGCGTCGGAGCCGGCCTCGGGCTCGGTCAGGCCGAAGGCACCGAGGATCTCGCCGCTGCAGAGCCGCGGCAGCCACTCCTCCTTCTGGGCCTCGTCGCCGAACAGATAGATCGGCTGGGTGCCGAGCGAGGTGTGGGCGCAGAGGGTGATCGCCACCGAGGAGTCGACCCGGGTCAGCTCCTCGACCGCGAGCGCGTAGGCGAGCGAGTCGCCGCCCCCGCCGCCGTAGCGCTCGGGGAAGGGGATGCCCATCAGGTTGAGCTCGGCCAGCTTGGCGACGATCTCGTAGGGGAAGCGCTTCTCGCGGTCGAGCTCCTCGGCGACCGGCGCCACCTCCTGGGTGGCGAAGTCGCGAACGGTCTGCCGGATCAGGCGATGCTCGTCGCCGAGGGCGAAGTCCATGCTGTCAGATTACCGAATTGCCGTTCTAATTTCGAAGGAGTGTTCGGTTTTCGGCTACCTTGTTGCGATGCCGCTGCCCTCTCCCCCGACCCGACCGGCCCTGCGCGCCCGCTACGAGGGGCGTCGGCGAGAGGTGATCGACACCGCCGCCAGGCTCTTCGCCGAGCGCGGCTACGACGGCACCTCGATCAGCGATCTCACCAGTGCGACCGGCCTCGCCGCCGGCGGCCTCTACCACTACATCGAGGGCAAGGACGACCTGCTGATCGCGATCTGCGACGAGCTGCTGGAACCGCTGCTCGAGCGGGCGCGCGAGATCGTCGCCGCCGAGGCGGCCCCGGTGACCCAGCTGCGCGAGCTGGTCACCGCCTGGGTAGAGCACGTCGTCGCCCACCGCCACCACATGCTCGTCTTCACCCAGGAGCGGCAGGCGATCGAGCGCCAGGCCCGCTGGCGCCGCGTGCGCTCCCAGCGCAAGGCCTTCGAGAAGATCCTCGACGACGTCCTCGCCCGCGGCGAGGCCGACCGCTCGATGACCTTCGCCGACCGCCGCCTCTCCCTCCTCGCCCTGCTGGGAATGGTCAACTACACCCCCCAGTGGGTACGCCCGGGCGGCCGCCTCTCGGCAGCCGAGATCGCCGACGGCTACTGCGCGATAGTGCTGGGCGCCTAGTAGGGGTGCGGCGCCGCGGCGACGAGCGCGGCGATCACGACGGCAATCGCGAAGGTCAGGAACGCGGTTCTGAGCGGGGCGGGTGGAGCGGGGCGGATCATGCCCGGACGGTAGGCGCTCAGGGGGAATTTGCCTGTGCAAAAGAGCACAGTCGGACGTGCGTCACATTGAGCAGGTCTTTTAGCCCCGGATCGCGAAGCGTGTCCAGCTCGATTCGGCGCTCGGCGTCGTAGGAGGAGGTCGGGACGGGACCGGCGGCGGGGTGGCAGCCGATCTCGGCCCAGCCTGGTGGCAGGGCGCGGATCAGCTTCTTCAGCGCCTCCGGCGTGATCCCCTCCGGGAACGGCTCGCCCTTGCCGCTCTGGCCGTAGAAGCCGCCCTCGTAGCGGATCTTCCGGTTGCGAAGCGGCACCCCGAGCTCGGCCGCGAGCGCCTCCGCCACTCCCTTCGCCGGCTCGGATTCGTGGACGTGCTGGTGGGAGTCGAGGTGGGTCGGGTCGCGGCCGAGAAGGGCGCGGAAGATCTGCAGCTGCTCGCGGCACTCCGCCTCGACCTGCGCCGGATCGTCGCCGTCGCAGTGCGAGTAGCCCTCCCTCCACTCGCCCTCTTCGTAGTTCCACTGGCCGAGGTCGATGTGGAGGCCGATCGCGAGGTCGGAATGTTCGGGCGCCCGCCGCGCCGCGTCCGCCGCCGCGCCCTGCCGCACCATCAGGCTGGCGCTGGTGACGATGCCGTCGGCGTGGGCGGCGAAGATTCCGTCGTTGACCGCTTCGGAGAGGCCGAGGTCGTCGGCGTTGACGACGAGGAAGCGCTGCTCGTCGTTCACAGCCCAAGCTCCTCGGCCAGCTCGCTCGCCTCGGCGAGCCAGTCGTGCCGCTGCTCGGGCGGCGGCTGCCACTGCGGCGGCGCCCAGCCGAGCCACTGGATGGCGATCTGCAGGCGGGCGAGCTCGAGGTCGCGGCTGGTGAAGGACGGAACGCCGGGCTCGGCAGCGTAGGCGGCGGCGATCGCCTCCCGATCGGCGTGCGGCCAGCCGCTGACCAGCGCCGCGAGGTCGCTCAGTCCCGCGCCCACCCCCGCAAGCTCCCAATCGACCGGCGCCACCCGCGCATCCGATTTCATCCCCACCGGGCTGTGTCCGAAATCGGATGCGACGAGCACGTTGGAAGCGTAGAACTCGCCGTGGAGGACGGTTCTCGGCATTGCCAGCAGCGCCTCGACGACCTGCTCGTGGCGATCGTGCAGCCAGGCGACGGTCGCGGCGGAGCCGTCGCTCCGCTCGGCCGCGAAGCGCTCGGCGCGCTCGATCCAGCGCCGGTAGAAGGCGGCGTCGTGGTCGATCAGCGGCGCCTCGGCGCGGCGGCGGTCGAGCTCCGGCGCCAGGGCCGCGTGGAAGCGGCCGAGCCAGCGCGCCGCCTCCTCCCAGAGCTCGCGCTCGCCGACCTGGAAGAGCTCCCGCCCCTCGACCCACTCGACGAAGAGCCAGCTGCGCTCCGCTTCGACCACGGCGCCGAAGAACTCAGGCGGCCCGGCCGGCGCCTCGGGCAGCAGCGACCGGTACACCGCCGGCTCTCGGGCGAGGTCGTGGAGGAACTTCGGCTTCGCCAGCTGGGCCTCGCGGTCGAGCTCGCCCCAGTCGAGCCGCTTGCAGCCGAGCCGCACCGGCCCCCGCCCGGCCAGCTCCACCTCGAGCTCCTCGATCGGGAAGCTGGTGCGGTAGGGAGAGGGCCGGCGCTCGACCGGGCCGGCGAGTTCCAAGCCCTCCCCCGCGAGCGCCCGCTCGAGCGCGTCCCGCAGCTCGGAGTCGCTCGGGGCGCTCATCGCCGTGCCAGGTCGACCAGAGCGGCGCGGGTTGCGTCGATCACCCGCTCGACCTCGTCCTCACCGAGGTCGGCGAAGAGCGGCAGCCGCACCAGCCGCGCGCCGAGGTCTTCGGTCTGCCCGAGCGGACCGGCGACGCGGCCGAAGCGCTCGCCGGCCGGCGAGCTGTGCAGGGGGACGAAGTGGAAGACGGTGGCGATCCCCTCCTCGCGCAACCGCTCGATGAAGGCGCCGCGCAGCTCCGCGCTCGGCAGCACCAGGTAGTAGACGTGGCCGTTGTGGACCGAGCCGGGCGGGGTCGCCGGCCGCTGCGCCAGGCCCTCCCGCTCCAGCCCCTCGAAGCCGGCGTGGTAGCGGTCCCAGATCGCCCGCCGCCGCGCCGTCACCTCCTCCGCCGCCTCGAGCTGGGCGAGCAGGAAGGCGGCGGTGATGTCGCTGGCGCCGAAGGAGGAGCCGACGTCGACCCAGGTGTAGCGGTCGACCTCGCCGCGGAGGAAGTCGGTGCGGTTGGTGCCCTTGTCCCAGATCACCCGCGCCCGCTCGGCCAGCGCCGGGTCGTTGACCAGCAGCACCCCGCCCTCGCCGCAGGTGACGTTCTTGGTCGCGTGGAAGCTGATCGCGCCGAGGTCGCCGATCGAGCCGAGGGCGCGGCCGTCCTGGGAGGCCAGCAGGCAGTGGGCGGCGTCCTCGATCAGGGTGAGGCCGTGCTCGGCGGCGATCCCGCCGAGCCGCTCCATGTCGCAGGCGACGCCGCCGTAGTGGACGGCGAGGATCGCCCGCGTCCGCTCCCCCACGGCCGCCACCACCCGCGCGGGGTCGACGTTCAGCGTCCTCGGCTCGATGTCGACGAAGACCGGCGTCGCCCCCTGCCGCACCACCGCCGTCGCCATCGTCGGGTAGCCGAAGGAGGGCATGATCGCCTCGTCCCCCGGCCCGAGCTCGGCGAGCATCGCCGCCGCCTCCAGCGCCCCCGTCGCCGAGTGCGAGAGCAGCGCCAGCGGCGAGCCGGTCAGCTCCCGCAGCAGACCCTGGCAGCGCTCGGTGAACTCACCGCCGCTGGCGAGGTCGCGAGCGGCGATCGCCTGCTCGAGGTAGGCGAGCTCGTTGCCGGCGACGAACGGGCGGTTGAAGGGGATCGGCTCGCTCACCGGCCCGCCTCGCTCGGCTCGGGGACGGCCAGCCGCTCGAGCAGCCGCGGCAGCACCTTGCGGGAGTCGAGGTGCGCTTCGGCGAGTTCGCGGGCGGCGCGGGCATGGCGGTCGTAGTCGCCCTCGATCGCGGCGACCGCGGCCGCCGCCTCGTCGACCGTCGTGAACGCGAGCAGGCCCTCCCCCACCGGCAACTCCGCGGCGAAGCCGGTGTCCTGCGCCGCCACCGGCCTGCCGCTCGCCAGGTAGCAAGCGCTGCGATCGCTGAACCAGCCGCTGCGCGAGTCGACGTAGCCGCTCTTGGCGACGCCGAGCTCGGCCTTCGACTCGCGCACGTAGGCAGCGTAGCCCGCCGGCGTTCCCGCCACCTCGTAGGGGTCGAGCAGGTTCCAACCGTTCTCGCGCAGCGCGCGCAGGTCGTCGACCTCGTCGGGATGGATCCCAAGCGCCGGTTGGAAGCGGGCCGGCGAGCGCCGCGGCAGCTCGAACAGCCGCCGCATCGAGTGCGCCCGCTGGCCGTAGCGGACGCCGCCGTGCTCGATCGAGCCGTAGCTGCGCCAGTGGCCCACGCTGGTGAAGGCGTCGCGCCGCGGCGGCCCCTCAGCCGCCGACCAGTGCTCCAGCGCCACCGGCGGCAGGGTCGGGATCCAGTTACGGCCGAGGGTGGGGATCGGGCAATCTTCTGCGCCGATGCGGACGCCGACGGTGACGCAGTGCGTGTGGCGGTCGAATCCCATCTCGCTCCCCGTGACCTGCCAGACCTGGTTGAAGCCGGGGTCGAGGTCGAGGAAGGCGCGCGCCGGCACCGCCTCCAGCAGCCGCTCGTCGCACAGCATCCCGGAGACGTTGAGCAGCAGGTCGGCGCTGCGGGCGAACTCAAGCAGCTCTCGGTACGCGACTCCCACGGTCTCCTCCCCGCCCCGACCGAGCAGCGCCGCCCGTCCCTCGAGCAGCGGCAGCGACCCGAAGTACCGCGCCACCTCGCCGCCCGGCTCGAGCGCCTCCGGCGCGACCGGCTCGACCAGCATCACCTCGTGCCCGAGCTCGGCCAGCCCGGCGAAGTACTGGAGCACCGCCCAGCTCGCCCCGCCCTGGTGCGGGTCGCCGGCGACCATGCCGGCGAGCATGATCCGCAGCCGCTCCCCCCTCATGGTGTCACCTGCAGCGGTACCCGCATCAGGTCGCGTTCGGCCGTCTGGCGGCATTCCCGGTAGCGGAACTGGGTGTAGTAGAGGTAGGGCCGCGAGCCACTGGTGGCGAAGGTGCGGGAGGCGCTTTCGGGGTCGATCACCGACGGGTAGGCGAGCGGCGAGGGACCGCCGCAGCGGTAGTTGTGGGTCGTGACCGCGCGGGTGATGAGCCTGCGCTCGCTCCAGTGGACCAGGTCCTTCGAGGTCGAGAAGTAGATGCCGCGCGCCTTCGGCCCGAGGCTGTTGGGGCCCGGCGGCGCCAGCCCGACCAGCAGGTAGCTGCCGAGGGCGGTGCTGTAGGTGAGGCTTTCGGCCATCTCGGCGATCTGACCCTGGCCGACCGGCGTGCAGGGGATGCGGCGGCGCTGCGGCGAGCGGTAGGGGTCGCTGAAGCGGCCGCTGAAGCCGATGCCGTTCCAGGCGCGCCAGCTATGCGGGCGGGCGACGTGCCGCGTCCGCAGCAGGCAGGTCCCCCGCTGCACCCCCGGGTCGCGGACCCGGACCAGCGCGTAGAAGGCGCCGTCGGGGCCGGCGACGACGTTGCTCGGGGTGAAGACGCCGGCCGGCCCCTGGTCGGGGCGGTAGCGGTACGGCGCCGAAGCGATCAAATTGCCCGGCGCGGCCGCCTCGGTGTAGGTGCGGCCGCCGTCGATCGAGTGGGCGAGGGTGATCGCGTTGTACCAGCAGGGGAGGTAGCGGTGGCTGGGGCAGCGGCCGCGGTGGCGGTTGCCCTGGTACTCGTCGTGGACCAGCGCCCAGACGCTCCTGCCGTCGCGGGTGAAGATCGAGGCGATCCACTCGCGGTCGGCGAAGCTCCGCGGCGCCGCCCGCTTCGGCGACAGCAGGACCGGGTGGCAGTCGATCGCAAGCCCTTCCAGCGAGGGGCCGACCATGCGGAAGTCGTCGAAGTGCGAGATCAGCAGCTGCGTCCGCCCTTCGTAGTCGCGGAAGGCGCGCGCCGGCAGGTCGGGGTAGTTCATCGTCTCGCAGGCCGAGGAGCCCCAGTCGAAGACCGGCTGCGGCTGTCCGACCACCTGCACGCTGGGGCCCGCCGCCCGCGCCGGGCCGGCGACGGCGAGCGGCAGGACGAGAAGGAGCAGCAACGGCAGGACGATCTCGAGCACCCGGCCGAGGACGCGGTCGGAGTCGAGGTGGCGCTCGGCGAACTCGCGAGCGGCGCGCGAGCGCCCCTCCCAATCGCTTGCGATCGCCTCGGCGCCGGCGGCGGCCCCCTCGATGTCCTCGAACGAAGCCGGCCCAAGGCGCTTTTCCGCACCACTGGTTTGGAAAAGCGCCTGCCGGCCGGTGTCCTGGATCAGCGCCGGCCGGCCGCTCGCCAGGTAGGCGGCGGTGCGGTCGCTGAACCAGCCGGTGTGCGCTTCCACGTAGACGCCCTGGGCGACCGAGAACTCGGCGCCGGAGGCGCGGACGTAGTCGCGGAACGACGACGGCGTGCCCGCCGCCTCACGCGGGTCGGCGATCTCCCAGCCGTGCGAGCGCAGCAGCTCGAGGTCGGCGCCGTCGCCGGGGTGGATGTCGAGCGCGATCTCGAACTTCGCCCCCGGCACCCGCTCGGGCAGCTCGACGAAGCGGCGGAACTGGTGGTGCTTCAGCCCCATCTCCCGCCCACCGATCACGAGGCCGCCATACGGGCTGCGCCAGGTGGCGACCGTGGTGAAGCGCAGCGCGCCCGACGGCCGGGGCGCCAGCTCCCACTCCTCCAGCAGCACCGGCGGTAGCGTCGGCACCCACTCGATCCCGCCGGTCGGGACCGGGCAGCCGGGCTTGCCGACGTTCTGCCCCACCGTCAGGTAGTGGTCATAGCCGGCGACGCTGAAGTCGATCGCGGGATCGGCGTGCCAGGCCTGGGTGAAGCCGGGGTCGAGGTCGACATAGACGCGGGTCCGGGGCGCCTCCAGAATCGGCCCCGCTCCGAGGTGGCCGCTGACGTCGAACAGCACCTCGGCCTCGCCCGCGACTTCGCCGAGCTCTGCCTCGCCGGGGCCAAGCAGCGGCTCGCCCCCCTCTCCCAGGAGCGCCGATCGCTCCCCCAGCCCGAACTCGGTCACCACCCGCTCGAAGAACCGCCGTCCCCCGGGATCGCCCGACGGCAGGCGCTCGACGAGCCAGACGTCCCAACCCAGCCGCCGCAGCCCCAGCACCCAGGAGAGCCGCACCCAGGCCTCGCCGCCGCTGTCGGGCTTGTTGGCGAAGGCTCCGGCGACGACGGCTAGCGCCATCGCGACTAAGAGGGCAGCGGGCGCCGCCGCGCCCCGGGAACTCGCGACAGCAGGCGCGGGTTGTAGCGGGCGAGGACGGCGGTTTCCCGCAGCGCCTTGCCGCGTTTGCCGTCGCGCAGCGACTGGCCGATCTGGGCCACCAGCAGCTCGCCGTAGTACCCCTTCCAGAACTTGCGGGCCTTCTTGTAGGCCTCCCTCAGCTCGGGGGAGTCGCGGGTGTGGCGACGCTGGCGTCGCAGCGCCGCCAGGCTCTGCGCCAGCATCCGCGCCGCGTCGCCGCTGGAGTTGCCGCCGTGGGTGCGGTGCTCGGCCACCAGCTCGCCGTGGCTCCAGACCGGGAACTGGCGGATGATTTCCAGGTTGAGGCCGAAGTCGGCGGTCTCTTCCAGCTCCGGGTCGAAGCCCTTGACGTGCTCGAACACCGCCCGCCGGTAGATCGTGCGGGGCGGGAAGCCGGCCCAGTTTTCGGTCATCTGGCGCGGATAGTGCCCGCGCCGCACGATCGGCTGCTCGAAGGTCTCAATCGGCGTGCCGTCCTGGGCGATCCGCCGGAACCTGCCGCTTGCCGCCGCCGCCTCGGGATGTTCCCGCAGCAGGTTCACCCCGGTCTCGATCGCGGTCGGCAGCAGCCGGTCGTCGGAATCGAGGAAGACGAGGAAGTCGCCGCTGGTGCTGCGGATGCCGAGGTTCCGCGCCCCCGCCATCCCCCGGTTCTCGCAGCGCAGGCAGCGCACCCCGGGGTAGCGGCCGGCGACCTCGGAGGCGTTGTCCGGCGAGGAGTCGTCGATGACGAGGATCTCCAGGTGGGGATAGGTCTGGGCGAGGACGCTCTCGATCGCCTCGCCGACGAAGTGCGACTGGCCGAAGCAGGGGATCACGACCGAGACCAGCTCGGCGAACTCCTCGGCCGAGTCCCGGCGCCAGGCATGGCGGCCGCTGACCATCCCGAACGGCACCCGGCGCTGCCCTTTCAGCACCGCCACCAGCTCGATCTCGAAGTCCTGCGGCGTCCCGACCAGGTTGAGGGTGGTGCGGAACCCCGCCCGCTCGGCGTCGGGGTAGCCGGGGAAGGCCTCGGCGAGGTCGGGGCGTTCGGCCCGCACCGCGGCGCGCCAGAACCCTTTGCCGTCCATCAGGAACTCGACCGCCACCACCCGGGCGTCCTCTCCCAGCGCCCAGCCGAGCATGTCGACCGCGTTCGCGTCGAGCACCGAGCCGGGCTTCGGCTCGTCGATGAAGGCGCCGTGCAACTCCGGCGGCCGCGAGACCGAGACGTCGAGGATTTCAACCAGAGCGCCGATCGCCGAATCCTCTCTCAGGCGCCGGACCCGTCGTCGAAGCGCAGCTCGGCGAAGCGCACCCGCCGCTCACCCGGCAGCACCGCGACCGCCTCGGCGCGGGTGCCGGGCGGGAGCTGCTGGGCGTTGACGGTGGTGCGGAAGCCCGGCGTACCGACCTCCCGGTCGGGGAATCCCCGCTCGATGTCGGGGCGCGACTGGTCGACCGGGGCGCGCCAGAGCCGCTCCTCCCCGACCCAGAGCTCGACCGCCTCGACCGGCTCGTCGCGGCCCAGCACCCAGCCGATCGTCGTCACCGCGTGGGCGGGAAGCGCGGCGCCCGCGGCCGGAGCCTCGAGGTTGGCGCCGACCAGCTCCTCCGGCAGCCTCTCCTCGCGGACGATCTCCACCCGCCGCGTCGGCCGCTTCGCCACCCCGGCCCCGTCGGCGTGCAGCGGCAGCTCGTAGACGCTCGCCGCGGCGTCGTCCCAGACCTTGACCGCCTCCCGCTCGAGGTACTCGCACAGCCCGTCCCTGGCGCGCAGCCACTCGCGGGCCCCGGCCGGGACGGCGACGAAGCAGCCGCCTTCGCCAGCGGTTTCGGTGTCCCCGTGGTAGTCGGGCTGGGCCGGCGCCAGGTCGGCGGCGAAGCGGCGGATCGTCTCCAGCTCGGTCACCTCGCGGCCGTCGCGCCGCGGCAGGTTGCGCGCATGGCGGCCGTTGAAGTAGGGCTTCATCTCGCGCCGCGGGTCAACCAGGACGACGCAGGCCCGGAACGGGACCCCGAGGCGCTCGATCGCCAGCTGAGCCCCGCGGAGCTCGATGCAGCGCCCGATCAGCCCGTCGTGCTCGGGCAGCTCCGGCCGCAGCTGCTCGTAGAAGCGCAGGTCCTCCTCGATCTGGCTGATCCGGTCCAGCGCCGAGAACATCCCGCCCTCGTGGACGCGGTAGGCGGCCAGCGGCTCGGCGATGTAGCCGAGCGGCCCGCGCTCGGCGCAGCGGATGTGGATCAGCCAGTCGATCCAGGCCGACTCGAAGGCCCAGCCGGGCAGCTCGGCGACGATCTCGCGGCGGAACATCATCGCCGGCGAGGGGACGAAGCACTCGGTGAGGATGTCCTCGAGCGCGAAGCTCGCCTCGGCCAGGGCGGGGGTCGTCACCCCCGACGGGGTCCCGGCGGCGTCGTAGACGAGGCTGGCGTCGTGGAAGCAGCTGGCGCACTCCGTGTGGGCTTCCAGGTACTCGGCCTGGCGGCGCAGCTTCGCCGTCGAGGTCCAGTAGTCGTCGCCGTCGAGGTAGGCGACGAAGCGGCCGCGGACAGCGTCCAGAACCCGTCGCAGGATCTCCCCGTGCCCGACGTTGGCGGCCGGCAGCACCGTCCGCACCCGCTCCGGGAAACGCTCGGCGTAGTGCTCGACGATCTCGCGGGTGCCGTCGGCGGAGCAGTCCTCGCCGATCACCAGCTCGAACTCGAAGGGGGCGTCCTGGATCAGGACGCTCTCGATCGCCTGGGAGACGTACGCCTCGTGTTCGTAGGTGCGCATGGCGACGCTGACCAGGGGCGCGGCGGAATCGCTCACGACTCGAGCCGCCTTTCCAGGTGTTCGAAGCGGCCGCCCGGTTGGCCGACGCCGCGGCGGCGAAAGCGCAGGAAGGCGCCGCGGTCCCAGCGGGCGAGCGTGCCCAGGTTGCCCAGCACCACCCCCCATTCGCGCCGGCCCCAGGCGTTTGCGAGGCGCTCGACCAGCGCCTCGCCCTGCTTGGCGCGGGTGTTGCGGATCCCCAGCCGCCGCGCCGCCCGCTCCTCGCCGCTGCGCAGCCGCCGCCGCTGGCCGTTGAGGACCTGGATCTGGGAGCTGAGGACGAGGCCGGCGTTGCGGGTGGTGTTCGACCCGTGGCGGCGGTACTCGGTGACGACGGTGTCGTGGCAGACGACCGGGAACTCGCGGGCGAGCTCGAGGTAGAGCTCGTAGTCGTCGGCGGCGGCGCGTTCCTCGTTGAAGGCGCCGACCGCTTCCAGCGGCGCTCGCCGGTAGACCACCGAGGAGCCCGACCAGATGAAGCATTCCTCCAACAGCTTCAGGTAGTGGTCGCGGCTGACCAGCGGCTGGGCCGCTTCGCGGATCACCCGGCCGGTGCGGCCGATGTCGCGCGGCCGCCCGGCGGCGAAGGCCGCCTCCGGCGCGGCGAGCAGCTCCCCCATCCCGACCTCGAGCGCGTTCGGCAGCAGCCGGTCGTCGGCGTCGAGGAAGACGACGTATTCGCCGCTCGATTCGGCGAGGCCGCGGTTGCGGGCGGCGGCGACGCCGCTGTTGGCCTGGCGCAGCCGCCGCACCCCGGGGTAGCGGGCGGCGACCTCGAAGCTGTTGTCCTCGGAGCCGTCGTCGACGACGGTCAGCTCCAGCTCGGGGTAGCGCTGGGCGAGCACGCTCTCGATCGCCTCGCCGAGGTAGCCGGCCTGGTTCCAGCAGGGGATCACGACAGAGACCAGCGGCGTCGCCGCCTCGTCTGCGGACCCGCGGCGCCGGAGCCGCACCGCGCCGACCTCGGCTCGCCGGCCATCGCCCAGCACCGCCCGCAGCACCAGCTCCAGCTCTCCCTGCAGCGCCGCCAGGTTGGCGCCGACGCGGAAGCCCGAGCGGGCCGCCAGCGGCCCGTCGAACATCTCGGCGACGCCGGGGCGCTCGACCCCCACCTCGGCCCGGCCGACCAGGCGCTGGTCGTGGACGAGGTCGACGGCGGCGACCGCCACGCTCTCCGGCACCACCCACCCCGCCAGCCGCAGCTCGGCCGGCTCGACCGCCGCCCCGGCCTCGGGGTGGTCGATGCGCCAGCCCTCCACCCCCGGCGGCAGCGGCCGCTCCTCGATCCCGGCTACTTCCAGCGGGCGGGCGCTCAACGATCGCCGAACAGGCGGCTGAGCAGACCGCGCCGCCTGATCTCCAGCACGATGGAAGCGATCGGCGCCTGCTTCCCGTCGACGAGACCTCTCACCGCCAGCTCGTGCCGACCCTCGCCGCTCCCCTGGACGACGAGGCGGAAGCCGGCCGTCCCCGAGCCGGGGGTGTCGGGGTAGGCGCCGGCGACTCCCGGCCGCTCGATCTGCACCGGCGTCGTCGCCACCACCTCGCCGGCGGCGAGCACCTCGACCGACTCGACCGGCTTCTCCCTGCCGACCGCCCAGCCGACGATCTTCAGCGCGTTGCCGTCGAGCTCTTCTCCCGTCGCGGGGTGGTCGAGGTGGGCTTTGCGCAGCCCGTCGTCCGGCTCCGCCAGCGAGACGTCGACAACGCGGATGCTCTCCCGGCGCGCCATCGCGCGATTGTATCCAGAACCCGCGTCTTTCCAGGACTTTCGTCGCCGCCGCGGGCGCGGGCCGGAGCGCGGCGCCCGGCCCTCGACGAAAAGGCTCTCCTCCTCGCGGTTGTCGAGCTCGACGATCTCGGGGATGCCGCTGGCGGTGACGCCGAACGAGCAGGCGCGGACGTCGGTGAAGCCGGCCCGCTCCAGCAGCTCCAGGGCGAAGTCGGCGGTGAAGAGCGAGCGGGACCAGCCGTACCAGAGCATCTGCACGACGAAGCGCCCGCCGAGGCTCCTGACCTCCTCGGCAGGGACCTTGAAGTAGCTCTCCTCGCCGGAGCGGTAGGCGTCGATGCCGCGGTCGAGGTCCGGCAGCGCCAGCCGCAGAGTCCCGCCCGGCGCCAGCACCCGGCGCAGCTCTTCCAGCACCGGCACCAGCTCGGGGTAGGAGAACTCGGGCAGGGCGTGGATGCTGACCGCGTAATCGACGCTGCCGGCCTCCAGCGGCAGCCCCTCGCGGATGTCGGCGACGAGATCGGTGCCCGCGCCGGGCTTGACGTCGGAGTTGATCCAACCGGGCGCGACATGGTCGCCGCAGCCCCAGTTGAGCCGCCTCACGCGACCGCCTCCAGCAGCCGCCCCAGCACCTTGCCCGCCTCGAAGTGCTCGGCGGCGATCTCGCGGGCGGCGCGGGCGTGACGCGCGGGATCGGCGAGGATCGCCTCCACCCCGGCCCGCGCCCCCTCGAGGTCGGAGAAGGCGAGCAGCCCCTCGCCGGTCGGGTAGCGCTCGCCGAAGCCGGTTTCCTGCGCCAGCACCGGCTTGCCGCTGGCCAGGTAGGCGAGACTGCGCTCGCCGAGCCAGCCGCTGCGGGCATCGGCGTAGATCCCCTTCGCGACCATCAGCTCGGCCAGCGATCCCTGCACGTAGCGGCGGTAGCTCTCGGGGTCGGCCGCGACCGCGGCGGGATCGACCAGGCGCCAGCCGTTCTCCTCCAGCGCCTCGCGGTCGGCGGCGTCGTCCGGGTCGATCTCCAGCGCCAGCTCCAGCTCGGCGTCGACCTCCCCTGGCAGCGCCGCCAGCTTGCGCAGCTCGTGCGCCCGCAGCCCGAACCGACGGCCTTCGAATTCGACCGGGTCGTAGGGGCCGCGCCAGGCGCCGACGCTGGTGAAGCGGCTGCCGCCGGAGACCACGGGCCACTGATCGAGAACGATCGGGTGCGGCGTCGTCACCCACTCGATCCCGCAACCGGGAACGAGGCAATCCGGCTCGCCGATCCGCTCGCCGACCGTGACGTAGGCGTCGTGGCCGACGAAGAGGTCGGCGAGGCCGAGCGCCCGCCACATCTGGCCGAAGCCGGGGTCGATGTCGAGGAAGGCCCTGCGGGGCGCTGCGGCGAGCAGGTCGGGGTCCTCGACGAACCCCATCACGTTCAGCAGCAGGGTCGACCCCCCGACCCAGGCGACCGCGTCCTCACGCGAAAGCCCGACCGTCCCCTCGTCGAGGAACAGCGAGTAGGAGTCGCCGAGGCCCGCCCACTCCATCACCTCGGCCAGCCAGCGCACGCAGCGCCCGCGCTGGACCGGGTCCGGCACCGTCTCCGGCGTCAGGCGATCGAGGAAGAGGACCTCGCAGCCGAGCGCCTGGAAGCCCTGCAGGTAGCCGAGCAGGGCCCAGGCGTGGCCGCCGTAGCCCGGGCGCTGGGCCAGCGCGCCGCCGACGGCCACCCGCTCCACGCCGACGGGCGGCTAGCCCTCCGACGCCAGCGCCAGCGTCGGCTCGTATCCGAACTCGGTCAGCACCGGGTCGAGCACCTCGGCGCAGACCTGCGCCAGCTCGGGCGAGAGGTCGCGCTGCCAGCGCCCGATCGACTCCGAGACCTTGCTGGTGGTCCGGTGTTCGTCGAGCGACTGCGCCTCGGCCCGCTCCAGCACCGCTGCGACCGCCTCCCCGCCGGCCTCGAGGCCGAGGAAGCGCATCATCCCGGCGAGCGTCTCCTCCGGCTCCTGGATCAGGTCCTCGTAGCGGACCAGGTGGGCCTCCTCGCCGCGTTCGCGCCGTCGCCGCAGCAGCCGCCTGGCCGAGTTGGCGACGGCCGTTTCGACGTACTCGGCGTCGCTGCCGACGTCGGCCCGGCCGAACGCCTGGTAACCGCGCTTGCGGTTGAAGGCGATCACCGAGCAGAGCATGTCGCGGAAGTCGCGGACCAGGATCACCTCGCGCGCGCCCGGGTACATCTCCGAGAGCAGGTCCGGGGTCAGCTGGTAGGGGAGGTACTTCTCGACGAAGTAGCGCGGGCGCTTGCCGTCCTCCCCCAGGCGCGCGTAGAAGGCGTCGATCCGCGAGCGGGAGAAGTCGACCAGCGACTCGATCGCCTCGCCCCCGAGCCAGGTTTCGAGCTCCGGGTCGCCGCCGACGCCGAAGCGCAGGTCGGCGCGGTCGTTCCACCAGTAGCGCTGCTCGAGCGGCCCCGGCACCAGCTGCGCCAGGTAGCTCTGCGGCCGCGAGAGCGCCTGCATGACGCTGGTCCAGTAGGTGCCGACGCGGGCGTCGCGGGCCCAGGGGCTGAAGGCGACCGCCTCGGAGAGGCAGCTGAGCAGCCAGACCAGCCAGGTCGAGCCGCTGCGGCCGATCGTGTTCACCATCAGCGGCTGGATCAGCTCCTCGCCGCCGGCCGGCAGTGTCGCCCGCTCGCCGGCGACGTCGGCGATCCGCGCCCGCCGGCCGCCCGGCCCGCGGGCGACCACCGCCAGCTCGAACTCCTGCCGCAGGTCCAGGGCGCTGATCGGGGCCCGGAAGCCGCAGGCCTCGCCGTGGGGCACGTCGGGGAAGGCGGCGGCGATGTCGGCCCGGGGCTCGCCGGGCTCGGCTTCGCCGACGACCCGGCCCTCCTGCAGGACCTCGACCTTCTCCACCGGCCCCGCCTCGGCCAGCACCCAGCCGATCAGCTCGAAGCCGTAGATGTCGCTTTGCGCCTGCGGCTTCGGCCCGTCGAGGCGGCAGCCGACCAGCGGGCCGGCGGCGCCGTCGTGCTGCTCGACGCGGGTGATCTCTAGGAGAGCCATCGGCCCCCAATCCTTCCGGAAGCGGCGGTCACGATGCCTCGTAGCCGAATTCGGCAAGCAGCGGCCCGAGCTCCTCGTTGCAGACCGCGGCGATCTCACCGGGCAGGTCCTCGTGCCAGCGGCCGATCGAGGCGGCGGGGTCGGAGGTGGTGCGGTGGTGGTCCATCGAGGCCGTTCCCTCCTGCGCCAGCCGCACCGTCTCGGCAACGACCTCCTCGCCGCTCGCCAAGCCGAGCTGCTCGAAGAGCGCCGTCAGCGCAGGCTCGGGGTCGAGGACCAGCTCCTCGTAGCGGACCAGGGAGGGCGCGCCCGAATCGCGGCGCAGACGCTGGGCCAGCGCCGTCAGCGAGGGGCGCATCACGCTGCGCACGTACTCGGCGTCGTCGCCGCCTTCGGTGTAGCCGAAATCGCTCCAGCCGCGCTTGCGGTTGAAGGCGATCACCGAGCAGAGCATGTCGCGGAAGTCGCGGACCAGGATCACCTCGCGCGCGCCCGGGTACATCTCCGAGAGCAGGTCGGGGATGACCTGGTAGGGCAGGTACTTCTCGACGAAGTAGCGCGCCCCCTCGGCACCGGCCAGGTTGGCGTAGAAGGCCTCGATCTGCGCCCGGCAGTGACCGGCGAGCAGCTCGACCGACGCGCTGCCGAGCCAGCGCTCGACCTCGTCCTCCCCGAGCTCGCCGGCGCCGCTGTCGAGCCACCAGTGCGGCCGCTCCAGGTCGGGCGGGTCGAACGGGGCGAGGTAGCTGGCGGGCGCCGCCAGGTCCTGGATGACGTTGGCCCAGTAGGTGGAGACGCGGGCGTCCTTGATGAAGGGCGAGAAGGCGACGACGTCGGGATGCGAGCTGAGCAGCGTCACCAGCAGGGTCGAGCCGCTGCGGCCGATCGTGTTCACCATCAGCGGCTGGATCTCCTCCTCTGGGCCCGCCGGCAGGCGGCGCCGCCGGCCCCGCAGGGTGGCCAGCGGCAGCCGGGTCCCGTCGACCAGCTTGGTGCGGAGGACGAGCTCGAAGCGCTCCGGCAGCCTCAGGGCGCTGATCGTGGCGACGAAGCCGCTCTTCGAGGCGCCCTCGACCTCCGGAAAGCCCGCGGCGATGTCCGGGCGCTCGCGGTCCACCGGGACGGCCGCCAGCGGTCGCTCCTCGTAAAGCACTTCCACGTGCTCGATCGGGATCTGCCTGCTCAGGGCCCAGCCCTCGATGGTCATCCCGTAGGCGTCGACCGGGACGCCCTGCCGCGGCGCGTCGACGTTGCCGCCGTGGACGTAGTCGCTGGCGCCGTTGGCGGCGACCTCCTCGATCGTCACCACCCCGCTCGCGGTCAGGTTCGCCATCAGGTCGCCTCCTCCCCGGCGAGCTCGCGCAGCCGGCCGGCCCAGCGCCGGTCGAAGAGCCAGGCGTTGAAGCGGTTGCTCATGTCGGTCGCCGCCGGCACGTAGGAGCGGCCCTCGAGATGGAAGAGCTCGACCTCGGGCACGTACCAGGTCTCGAGCCCGCGCTCCTGGATCCGCATGCAGAGGTCGGCGTCCTCGTAGCCGCCCTTGACGTAATCGGCGGAGAAGCCGTCGAGCTCCTCGTAGAGCTCGCGCTCGAGCAGCAGGCAGGCGCCGCTCAGAGCCGGCGCCGGCCGCCGCTCCTCAGCAGCGGCAAAGCCGCCGTGCAGGCCCTTGTAAGTGTGAGCGAGCTCGAGGCCGCCGCTGGCCGGGTTGGGCCGGAACTCGAGCCCGGCGTGCTGGATCGAGCCGTCGTCGAAGAGCAGCTTCGGCGCCACCGCCCCCGCCTCCGGCAGCTCGTCTAAGGCGACGGTCAGCTCGGCCAGCCAGCCCGGCCGAGCCGGCAGCACGTCGGAGTTCAGCAGCAGCAGGAGGCGCCCGCGCGCCAGCGAGGCGCCGCGGTTGCCGGCGACGGCGAAGCCGCCGTTGCGCGAGAGGGTCGCGAGCCGGAACGGGACCCGGTAGAGGTCGTGCAGCTCGGCCACCCGGGGCAGCAGCTCGGTCGCCAGCTCCGGCGAGTCGAGGACGTAGATCAGCTCGGCTGCGAGCATGCCGGGGTCGTTGGCGAACTGCGCCAGCTGGTGCTCGATCAGGTCGACCCGGCGGTAGAGCGGGACGACGATCGAGACCTCCGCCGCCTCGGGCACGGCGCCGAAGTCGTCGACCTCGTCGACCTCGACCCGCGCCGCCAGCTCCTCCTGCAGGCGCACCACTGCCGGCGCCAGCTGGTCCATCAGCGGCGTGTCGACCCGGCGCTCGCGCACCAGCTCGCCGAGGATCGTGTCGCGGACCGCGAGCGGGTCGGTTGTCGCCGGCGGCGCGCTCGCCTCGATTCCCATTCCGGCCGAGTTCTCCAGCTCGAAGACCCAGCCCTCGGCCAGCCGGCTCGGGTTCTCCAGCTCGAAGAAGCAGACGAAGCCCGGTTTCGGGAGCGGCCGCGGCGCCCCTCGGAACAGCTCCTCGAGGTCGGGGCGCGGCACCCGGAACAGGCGCTCGACCAGCTCGGCGCGGCTGCCCTCGGGCGAGATCGCGTCGAGGCGGACGATCGGCGCCTGGTCGTCCCGCGCCCAGCCGCGGGCGAAGAAGGTGCGTTCGTCGATCCTCGCCACGGCGCCGATGTGGAGCCCCTGGCTTTCGTCCGGCCGCAGCTCCGCCCGCGGATAGGGGTCGCGAAGCGACTCGCGCAGCGCGAAGAGGCTCTTCGCCGCCCCGAGCGGGTCGAGCGTCCGAGGGTGCTCGGCCAGGGTGGCGGCGAGGAAATCGAGGATCCGCCACCGCGCCTCCGCTTCCCGGCCGGCCAGCTTCTCGCGGATCGTCGTCCGCAGGTCGACCCCGACGGCGAGCGCCGGGCCCGGCCCCAGGCGGGCTTCTTCCTCGCCGGCGCGGATGGCCAGCTCGACGGTCTTTCCACTCACCGGTCTCGGCACCCAGATCGTCAGCACCGTCGCCGTCTCCTCGGCCGCTTCCTCGGCGCCGGGGGTGAGCGATCGCGACTCGGCCTCGACCGGCTCGCCGCCGACCAGCAGCTCGACTTCCGGCGCGGTCTCCGCCGCGAGGTCGGCGACGACCAGCATCAGGTCGGTCCCGAGCCAGCTCAGCAGCGCCTGCGCATCGGTTCCCTCTCCCTCGGCCTCGCCGAAGGAGCTCGGGACGAACGGCCCGGCGCTGGTCCCGATCTCGGGCTTCACGACGCCGCTCCGATCGCCAGCTCGTCTTCGCTCGGCGGCGGCGCGGGCTCGCCGGCCAGCAGCGCCTCGTAGACCCGCAGCATCTCCTCGACGTGGGCCCGCATCGGGTAGACCGGGCTGATCCCCCCGGTCAGGGTGCGCCAGAGCTGTGAGGAAGCGGCGGCCTGGGTGATCACCCGCGCCAGGTCCTCGGGATCGCCGACGCGGAAGTGGAGGCCGTCGACGCCGTCGCTGACCTTCTCGGCCATGCCGCCGATGTCGGAGCAGATCACCGGCCGGCCGTGCATGAAGGCCTCCTGGATCACCAGCGGCGAGTTCTCCCACCAGCGCGAGGGCACCAGCACGTAGTCGACGTTTTCCATCAGCGAGCCGAGCTGGTCGTGGTCGTAGCGCCCGATCATCACCACCCGGTCGCCGCTCTCCTCCAGCAGCGTCGCGAATTCCTCCTGGAACTCCGGCGGCTGGATCTCGAGGTTGGCGCCGTGCAGGTAGATCGTCGCGTCGACCCCGTCTTCGGACAGCCGCTTGGCCGCTTGAAGGACGACGTTGACCCCCTTGTAGTGGCTGAACTGGCCGAAGAAGCCGAAGCGGTTGCGCTTTTTCCGCCGCGGGTTGCCGGGCTCGTAGGAGAGCGGCAGCCGGCCGTACTCCTCGACCTTGATCTTCTCCGCCGCCAGGCCCCAGTCGACGTAGCGGTCGCGCAGCTGCCTGCTCGGGGCGATGAAGAGGTCGACCAGCTCCATCTGCGACTGGATGAAGCGCTTGCGCATGAAGAACTCCTGCGGCGCCACCTCCGGGAAGCACTCGTGGCAGCGCCGCGGCGACTCTTCCAGGCAAGGTTCTTCGTCGGTCGCCCGCAGCAGCTGGCCGTGCCGGTGGCAGATCGGCAGGAACTCGTGCAGCGTGTAGACAACCGCCGCGTCGGGCAGCGTGTTGCGCGCCTCGCGGATCGCCTCGAGGCCGATGAACAGGGTGTGCTGGAAGTGGACGACGTCGGGCCGCTGGGCGCGCAGGAACTCGCGGAAGTGGGTGGTGATCGTCGACTTCTCGCGGGTCGAGTTGAGCAGCCAGTCGAAGTCGTTCAGCTCCGTGTAGAAGAAGTACTGGCCGGTGTCGCGATCGTCGACGCCGGTCAGCAGCGTCCCCTCGTGGTAGCGCGAGGAGGTCGAGAAGGGCGGCCCGGTGCGGGCAAGGAAGAGCGACTCCCAGTCGGATTCGTCGCGCATCGCCTCGTGCAGCTCGAAGGCGTAGGCCTCGGCGCCGCCGGGGCGGATCACCGGATGGTTGTGGGAGACGTAGAGGACCTTCCTTGAGCTCACTGCCATGCAGCCTCCTTCGGCCTGAGGGCTTCGCGGTTTGAGGATCTGAGACCACTGTCCAGCTCGTAGACGACGCAGACGCGTTCGCGCAGGGCCAGCCGCCGGCATTCCCTCCCCAGGTAGGCGGCCAGCGCGGGGCGGCGGGCGAGGGTCCAGGCGCTCGCCGCCGGCAGGACCAGGTAGTGGACGCCGTTGCCGGCGAGCGTCCGCAGCTGCGAGACCTGGCGGGCGCCGTCGCCGTCCGGCTGCACGTGGCGGCCGGCGTCGTCGTGGGGGAAGTGCCAGGCCTGCCGATCGAGCGCGAGCAGGTCGTCGTCGCCTTCGCTCCAGACGAGGACGACCTCGTCCTCGGGGATCAGGCTCGCGGTCAGCGCCCGGATCGCCGGCAGGCAGCGCCGCTGCCGCTCGCGCTCGGCGAGGTCTGCGACGACCCGCGGCGTCGCCGCCGGCAGGTCGAGCAGGCGGTAGATCCGGCAGACCTCCTCGGGGGCGCCGATCCGCTCGTAGCGGCCGCGCAGGTGCCGCTCCAGCTCGGGGTAGTGCTCGAACCACCAGTAGTAGGTCGAGGGCAGGACCAGGTAGGCGCCGCCCGCGGCCCGCAGCGCCTCCAGGTGCTCGACCGCCCACTTGCCGTCGAGGGGATGGTGGCCGGCGTACTGTCCGGTCGCCGACCGGGGGAAGTGCCAGCCGCTGCGGCTGTCGAAGCGCAGCAGGCCCTCGTCGCCCTTGCTGACGACGAGGACGACGGCGCCGACCGGGGTCAGCTCCTCGACCAGGGCGGCGATCCGCGGCGCCAGGTCCTCGTAGGCGAGGGCGGCGTCGGTGGCGGCGAGGCTCATCAGCGGGCCTCCGTCCTCGCCAGGACCGGCGCCAGCGCGTAGATGGCGCAGGGCTCGTGAAGTTCGGCGCGCGAGCAAGCCTCCAGATGGGAGGCGAAGCCCCCGTAGTGCTCGAGCCACCAGCTCTCGGCCGCCGGGATCGCCAGGTACTCGGCGCCCGCCGCCCGCTCGGCCTCGAGCAGCGCGATCGCCTCCTCGTCGTCGGCGGGGTGATGGCCGAGGCAGCGGCCGTCGGCGCCGCGGGGGAAGTGGCGCGCTCGGGGGCCGTCCAGCCGCAGCAGCTCGGAGTCGCCGCGGCTGAGGACCAGCACCGTCGCCCCCGCCGGGACGCTGCGCTCGACCTGCGCCCTCACCGCCGCCACGTCATCTTCGTAGGAGAGCCGCGGCAGCTCGACCTCGACGCCGCGGTCGGCGAGCTCGGCGGTCAGCCGCGCCAGCTCCCGCTGCAGGTCGGCGGCGCGGCGGCACTGGGCGCGCAGCTGCGGCTCCATCTCCTGCTCGTGCCGGTCGTCGCGCTCGATCGTGGCGAGCAGCGGCGAGACCGAGATCCGCAGCGGGTGCGCGGCGGGGTACTCGACCTCGATCAGGCCGTCCTCGGCGTAGAGCTCGAGGTCGTCGCGGTGGACGCGGTCGCGCCAGCGCTCGCGGTAGCGGGCGACGCTCGGCTCGAACTTGTCCTCGCGCCCGCGCGAGGCCGACTCGAGATGAATGACGGTCGCCGCCGGGCAGTAGTGGACCTCCCCACCGGCCTCGCCGACCCGCAGGCAGAAGTCGACGTCCTCCATCGAGTTGACGTAGCCCTCGTCGAAGCCGCCGAGCCGCTCGAAGCTCTCGCGGCGGACCAGCATGCAGGCGCCCGTCACCGCCTGCAGCCGCCGCGTCTTTTTCACCGCGGAGTGGTCGGCGGGGAAGCCAGCGTAGAGGTTGTGCGGGTAGCCGTCCTGGCCGAAGGCGACGCCAGCATGCTGGACCGCCCCGGTCGGGTAGAGCAGCCGGGCGCCGACCACCGCGGCCGCGGGGTGCTCGGCGGCATGGGCGAGCAGCGCCTCCAGCCAGCCGGGCTCGGGCTCGGTGTCGTTGTTGAGGAAGACGAGCTGCTCGCCGCGGGCGGCGGCGGCGCCGGCGTTGCAGGCGGCGGCAAAGCCCATGTTGCGCTCCAGCCGCAGCGAGCGGACCGCTTCGCCGAGCCCGGCCAGCAGCTGCGGGGTCGCGTCGGTGGAGGCGTCGTCGACGACTACAACCTCGCAGCCCGGCGGCAGGTCCGCGAGCACCCGCCGCAGGCAGCGGCGGCTGAGGCCCACGCGGTTGTGGACCGGCACCACCACGCTCGCCCGCGGCGCAGCCATCACTCCCCACCCCCGGCGAGACGGTAGATCGCGCCGGCGCGGTCGTCGGCGACCACCGGCTCGTAGTGGCCGTCCAGGTGCTCGCGCAGGCCGTCGTAATGGCGCAGCCACCAGAGGTAGGTCGGCGGCACGACGAGGAACTCGGCGCCGCGCTCGCGCAGCGACTCCAGGTGGGCGATCGCTTCCTCGCTGTCGGAGGGATGGTGCCCGGCCCAGCCGCCGTCGGGGGCCTGCGGGAAGTGCTCGGCGCGCCTCCCGTTCAGGCGCAGCAGCTCCTCGTCGCCGCGGCTGATCACCAGCACCGTCGAGCCGCTCGGCACCGTCTCCTTCACCGCTTCGCGCACCTGCTCGGCTTCGCGCTGGTAGCGGGGGTTGGGCCGGCGCCCGTAGGGCTGCCACGAGCGGCCCCACTTCTCCGCGTAGCGGCGCTGGTTGCGGGCGAGGATCTGCGCGTACTCGCCGCTGGGGACGAGCGCGCCGAAGGAGGCCTCGCCGAAGTGGTGGACGAGGACGTCGTCGGCGCAGCGCAGCTCGTAGCCCGCCCGCCGCGCCCGCTCGGCGTAGTCGTCGTCCTCGAGCAGGCCGATCTCATAGCCCTCGTCGAGCGGCCCGAGCCGGAGGAAGGTCTGCCGCCGCATCGCCAGGCAGAACATCGCCGGGGTGCCGATCTCAAGCCATTCGCCGGCGTGCTCCTCGGCCCGGCGCGCCGCCGCGTCGAGATATTCGCCCCAGGTGGAGTAGTCGGTGTCGATCTCGGCCTCGTTGCCGATCCGGTTGGTGACCGGCCCGACCAGGCCGACCCCGGCCTCGGCGAGGTGGCGGCGCAGCCCCGCCAGCCACCCCGGCGGCACCATCGTGTCGTTGTTGAGGAGGACGAGGTGGTCGCCGGTGGCCAGCGCCAGGCCCTGGTTGCAGGCCGGCGCGAAGCCCATGTTGGTGCCGTTGAGAAGGACCCGGACCCGGCCGTCGAGCTCGGCCAGCCGGGCCAGGTAGGCGGGGGTGCCGTCGCCGGAGCCGTTGTCGACGACGATCAGCTCGAAGCCGTCGCCCTCGGTGTTGGCGAGCACGCTCTGCAGGCAGAGGCGGGTGAAGACGAGGTTGTCGTGGGTGACGACGACGATGCTGGCGCTCTCCGCTGCCGTCCGCACCGCACCCTCGTAGCGGCAGGTCGGCGTCGCGAAAGCCGCCTCGACCGTCTCCCGCGGCAGCACCGTCGGCCGCCGCGAGACCGGCTCCAACGGCATGGACCCCGGGAAGGCGCCGGGCTTCGACTCGCCGCGGGCGCGGCCGGTCCCCACTTCGAGCTCGTCGAGCAGCCGTCCGAGCACGACCTCGTGGCTGAAGTGCTCGCGGGCGAGCTCGCGCGCCGCCTGGGCGTGGCCGGTGTAGTCGCGGTCGATCTCCTCGATCGCGGCCAGCGCCTCGTCCGGGGTGTCGAAGCCGAACAGCCCGCGCCCGGTCGGGAAGACGTTGCCGAAACCGGTCTCCTGGGTCACCACTGGCCGCCCAGAGGCGAGGTAGGTGACGCTGCGGTCGCTGAACCAGCCGGTGCGCAGGCGCACGTTCTGCTCCTTGGCGACGGTGAACTCGCCGCGCGAGGCGCCGACGTAGTCGCGGTAGCGGTCGATCCCGCCCGAGATCTCGAGCCCGTCGCGGACCCGCCAGGCGTGCTTGCGGAGCAGCTGCCGCTCCTGCTCGTCGCAGCTGCTCAGCGCCAGCTCGAACGCCTGGCCGCTGCGCTCCGGCAGGTCGAGGTGCTTCAGGAACTCCTGGTGCTTGCTCCAGGTGTAGCGCTCGCCCTCGAAGGTGACGTCGCGCCAGTCCTGGCGCCAGTTGCCGATCGTGGTGAAGACCCCGGCCGGCTGCGGCGAGCGGTCCGGCCAGAGGTCGAGGACGACCGGCTGGCGGGTCGGCTTGAACTGGAAGCGCTCGCTGCGCGGCAGCCGGCAGTCGGGGTTGTCCCAGTTCTCGGCGAAGCTGAAGAAGGCGCTGTGGGGCTCGAGGAACTCGACGGTCTCGCGCAGCCCGTGGGCGAGCTCGAGCTGCAGCTGGACCGGGTCGGTCTCCAGGTAGACCAGCCGCCCCGTCGCCGCCAGCTCGGGGTAGGGCTGGGTGCCGCCGTGGAGGTTGATCAGGAGGTCGGCCGAGCCGTACAGCCGTTCGAGCTCGCGCTCGCTCATCCCGAAGCAGCGGCCGTCGTCGTGCAGCGCCCGGAAGGCCCAGCGGTCGGCGAAGCCGAAGCGCCGCATCAGCGCCCCGATGTACTCCGCCGCCAGCGCCGAGCTGTCGTCCTCGGGGCTGCTCATCAGCATCGAAGGCGTGCGGGCGTGGGTCTCGACGTAGTAGGCCTCGCAGCCGAGCCGCTCGAATCCGAGCAGGTAGTGCAGGTTCTGCCAGGCGACTCCCGCCACCGGCATCTTGGTCATCATCCCCAGCAGGACCACCTTCGGCGCGCTCACGAGATCTGCCTCCAGCCGCCGCCGCTGTGGCCGTTGCCGTTGCCGCCGTTGCCGCGCTCGCTTTCGGGCTCGGCCTCGGGCGCCGGTGCCGGCGCCGCAAGGACCGGCTCGGGATGCGGCTGGGGCGACAGCGGCGCCCGCCTCCTCCCCCGCTCCTTCGTCTGCGCCTTGTGCAGGCCGGTGTAGACGCCGCCGCCATCCACCAGCTCCTCGTGCGTCCCCCGTTCGACGATGCGGCCGTCCTGCATGACCAGGATCTGGTCGGCATGGCGGACGGTCGAGAGCCGGTGGGCGATCATGAACGAGGTCCGCCCCTCCATCAGCTCCTCGAGCGAGTCGAGGATCACGTCCTCGGTCTTCGAGTCGATCGAGGACGTCGGCTCGTCGAGGATAAGGATCGGGGCGTCGCGGAGGAAGGCGCGGGCGACGCAGATCCGCTGCCGCTCGCCGCCGGAGATCTGGGCCCCGCGCTCGCCGAGGACGGTGTCGTAGCCGTCGGGCAGGCGGGCGATGAAGTCGTGGCAGTTGGCCGCCCGCGCCGCCGCTTCGATCTCCTCATCGCTCGCCTCGAGGCTGCCGTAGCGGATGTTCTCGGCGATCGTGCCGGAGAAGAGCAGCGGTTCCTGCAGCACGACGCTGATCTGGTCGCGCAGCGAGGACAGCGTCGCGTCGCGGATGTCGACGCCGTCGAAGCTGATCCGCCCCCGCTTCGGGTCGTAGAAGCGGATCAGCAGGCTCATAAGCGTGCTCTTGCCGGCGCCGGTGTGGCCGACGACGGCGACCCGTTCGCCCGGCGCCACCCGGAAGGAGACGTCTTCGAGGGTCCGCTTGCGGCTCGAGTAGGCGAAGGAGACGTCTTCGGCGGTGATCCAGCCGCGCACCCGCTCGAGCTCGACCGCGTCCGGTTTCTCCTTCACCTCCGGCTCCATGTCGAGCAGGCTGATCGAGGCGTTGAACTGGACCAGCTCCTCGTGGATCATCCCCACCGTCGTGCTCAGCTGTTCGAGCGGCTGGTAGACCGAGGCCATGTAGGTGAGGATCACGATCAGTTCGCCGACCGAGAGCTTGCCGTTCATCACGTGCCAGGCGCCGACGCCGAGGATCAGCGAGAGGCCGGCGGCGCTCGCGGTCTGGACGCCGAGCGTGTAGAGGCTCTGGCTGACGGTCAGCTTCACCCGTTCGTCGACCGCGACCTTGCCCTGTTCGGTGAACTTGCGGTGCTCGTGGTCCTCGCGGCCGAAGGTGACGATCACCCGCAGCATCGCCATCGCCTCGTGGACGATCGAGAGCGACCGCCACTCCAGCTGCTGCACCCGCTGCAGCCGCGGCACGATCCGCTTGCCGTAGACGCCGAAGGACCAGAACAGCAGCGGCACCACGACCAGCGAGAGCAGCGCCAGTTGCCAGTCGATCAGGGCGGTGACGACCAGCATCCCGACCAGCGTCATCAGCGACTCCGCCACCGGCGGGATCACCATCACGATCGTCCCGACCGCGGCCGCCTGGTTGTTGATCTGGCTCATCAGCTGGCCCGTCTGGCGCTGATCGTGGAAGGTCAGCGAGAGCCGCTGGACGTGGTCGAAGAGGTCGCTGCGCAGGTCGAGCACCATGTTCTGCTCGGTTTTCGCCCCCAGGTAGTGGTTGAGGACGGTGAAGCCGTTGCCGGCGACGACGATGAAGAAGCGCAGGAACAGCATCGAGAGCAGCAGCACCATCCGGTCCGGGTGGTCGCCGAAGATCTGCTGGATGAAGCCGCCCGGGTTTTCCTGGTTGAGGACCTGGTTCAGGATCACCGCCAGCGGCCACGGCTCGCCGAGGCCGAAGATCGCGGCGAGGACGGTGGCGCAGGTGAGGAAGACGAGGGTCCTGCGGTAGGGACGCAGGTAGGGCTTCGCCCGCGGCAGCGCCTTCCACAGCTCCCACGCCCCCTGCTTCTCCTCCTTCTTGCCGGTGCGGCGCACGTTGCGCCTGCTCCGCATCGGGATCGGGCCCATCCACGGGCTCATCGGCGTTTCTCCATCGCCGCCAGCCCGAGGCGGGTCTCGGTTCGCGAGGCCTCGGGAGCGACGGTGCTCTCCGCTTCGGCCCCCTCCTCTTCCTCCAGGCTCTCGAGCTCTGCCACTGCCAGCCGCGTCGCCGTCGCCATCCCCTCCAGGCCCAGGGTGACGGCGAGCGAGAGCGCGACGGCGATCGCGATCGCGATCGCCGGGCGCTGCTGGTCGACGGCGATCAGCGCCAGCAGGATCAGGAAGAGGGCGAGGAGGCGGCCGGGGGCGGTGGTCCGGGGCCAGATCCGCGCCCGCAGCAGCTGCCTGCCGTCGCCGTGCTCCTCGACCGCGGTGCGGATCTTGACCCCGCCGAGGGCGCCGGCGCGGAGGTCGAGGTCCCAGCGGTCGAAGGGGCCGCCGCTGCGGACGAAGCCCCCGGCCGCCGCCAGCCCGTCCTGCAGCCCTTCGACCCAGGCGCTCGGCTCGCGCCACTTCTCGCTCCAGACCTCGACCGTGCGCGGCCAGGGCAGGGTCGGCCTGGCGGAAGCGCGGCGGCGCCAGGGCGAGAGCCCGTTGCGCAGCCGCCCGGCGAGGCGGGCGAAGGGCTGGAGGAGAAAGAGCAGGGCGGTGACGCCGCGCCGCTTCAGCGTCTCCCCCTGCGAGCGGCCCGGGACGTGGCGGTGGGCGCGCCAGCCGCTGGCGAGTGCGGCGGCGGCGATCCAGGCGAGCGCGACGAGGAACACCGGCGCCGCCACCAGCAGCGGCCGCCAGAGCAGGCCGAGGGCCGAGATCTCCCCCAGCAGCGCGATCAGCAGCAGGCCCTCGGGGGCCTGCAGCATCCCCGAGACCACCCGCGGCGGCTCGTAGATCGACTGGAAGAGGCCGCTGCCCCAGGTGCCGTAGCGGACCATCGCCCGCCGCCGCGGCGTCTGCGCCGCCGGCGCCTCGTAGATCCGCCCCGACCAGCGCGAGGAGCCGGCGCGGTTGTAGTGGGTCGGCCACTTGCGCTCGAGCAGCGCCTCCGCTTTGCCGTAGCCGTACTGCTGGCGCAGGTAGCGGCCGATCGAGTCGCGGCGGCGGTGCATGACGACCGCGCCGGCGCTGAAGCCGAGCGTCCGCCCGGCCTTCTGCAGGCGCCAGCAGAGGTCGACGTCGTCGCCCGCCACCCGGAAGCGCTCGTCGAAGTTGCCGACCTGTTCCAGCACGTCCTTGCGAAAGGCCATGTTGCAGCCGGGCACGTGCTCGGCCTCGCGGTCGGAGACGAGGACGTGGATCGGCCCGCCCGGCGCGGCAGCGACGCATTCGGCGAGGAAGCCGTCATCCTCGGGCGGGATGTTGGGGCCGCCGACGCCGGCGTTGCCGTTGCCGCGCATCGAGGCGGCGAGGTAGTGGAGCCAGTCGGAATCCGGGTAGGCGTCGTCGTCGAGAAAGGCGACGATCTCCCCCCGCGCCGCCTCGATGCCGCGGTTGCGGGCGTGGCCGAGGCCGCGGTGCTCGGTCTCGATCAGCTCGACCCCGTGCCGGCGGGCGATCGCAGAGCAGGCCTCGTCGGCGCCGTCGTTGACGACGATCACCTCGTAATCGGGGTAGGCGAGGCTGGTCACCCGCGCCAGGCACTCGTCGAGGGTCAGCCCGCCGTTGTGAGTGCAGACGACGACGGAGACCGACGGCCAGGGGGCGCCGGGGGCGAAGGGCACGGCGGCGAAGGCGCTGCGGACCGCGTAGAGCGCCGGCTTCGGCTCGCGCTCGCGGTCGACCAGGCCGAAGTCCCAGTCCTCGACCTCGTGGCCGCCGCGGTGCCACTCGTCGGTCCAGGCGAAGACGAAGGCGCCGGCGGCGCCGGTGGCGAAGGCGTGGCGGACCTGCCACTCGAGCACCCGCGCCTGGGTCTCGGCGCCGTTGCGGCGGCTGTCGAGGCCGAGCTCGGTGATCAGCAGCGGCCGGTCGCCGGAGAGGTTCTGCAGCCGCGCCAGGTAGGCCTCGAAGGTGCCCTCCTGCTCGATGAAGACGTTGAAGGCGCAGACGTCGAGGAAGGGCAGCTCCAGGTACTCGGTCGAGGGGTAGTTGACGTAGGTGACGAGCCCGTCGGGGTCGGCGGTCTTCGCCTCCCAGTAGAGCCGCTCGATGTAGCGCTCGACCGCTTGCTTGCCGTGCCAGCGGACGATCGCCGCCGGGATCTCGTTGCCGACCGAGTAGCAGAGGATCGCCGGGTGGCGCTCGAGCGCCCGGACCTCGTCGCCGAGCCGGGCGGCGATCCGCTGCGCCCGCTCCGGGTCATCGAGGAAGGCGACGTGCTGCTCCCAGCCGAAGCCGACCATGACGTGGATGCCGTGCTCGAGCGCCAGGTCGAGCAGCCAGGCCGGCGGCGGCACGTAGGTGCGGATCGCATTGACCCCGGCCGCGGCCATCGCCGCGAGGTCTTCGCCGGCCCGCTCAGGCGCAGGGAAGGAGGAGCCGTCGGGCCCGCGGAAGGTGCCGTAGGTGACCCCGCGGACGTGGAGCTTCCGCTCTCCGGCCAGGATCGAGCGCCCGTGGACGCGGGGTCGAGACCGGGGTGAATGCGATGTGAAAACGGTCAAGCGCTCCTATCTGGATGAACCAGTAGGAAGGTCGGCCCTGCCGACGATTTAGCGAATCGCGGCGAGCCCTCTCCCAAATCTCGCTTGCCGCGGCCAAAACTTTACGCGATTTCACGTTAGATTGGACATCTATTCCAAACGGTATCCAATCGTACTTAGAGCGTACTTGCAGGAGTTCCCGTAGTCGATTGGCCAGTCGGTCCAGTTGCGGCTGAGTCCCTACCCCGCCATGGAGCGGGCGATCACCACGCGCTGGATCTCGTTGGTGCCCTCGTAGATCTGGGTGATCTTGGCGTCGCGCATCATCCGCTCGACCGGGTACTCGTTGACGTAGCCGTAGCCGCCGAGGACCTGGATCGCCTCGACCGTCACCTTCATCGCGTTGTCGGAGGCGAACAGCTTCGCCATCGAGGTCCACTTGCCGAGGTCGGCGGGGCGCTGGGGCTGGTCCGCCATCGAGCAGGCTTTGTAGAGGAGCTCACGGGCGGCGGCGGTGCCGGTCTCCATGTCGGCGAGCTTGAACTGGATCGCCTGCAGCTGGTTGATCGGCTTGCCGAACGCGACCCGTTCGGCGGCGTAGGAGCTGGCGTAGTCGGTCGCGCCCTGGGTGATCCCGACCGCCTGTGCGGCGGCGCCGAGCCGGGTGCGCTCGAGCGTGCCGAGGGCGACGTGGAGGCCCTTGCCCTCCTCGCCGATCAGGTTCCCGTGCGGGACGCGGACGTCGGTGAAGCTCGGCGAGCCGGTCGGCGAGCCCTTGATCCCGAGCTTGTGCTCGAGCTGGCCGGGATCGAAGCCGGGCGTGTCCTTCTCGACCACGAAGGCGCTGGTGCGGCGGTTCTCGCGATCCGTCGTCGCGAAGACGACGTAGAAGTCGGCAATCGTCGCGTTCGTGATCCAGCTCTTCTGGCCGTTGATCACCCACTCGCCGCCGTCGCGGACGGCGCTGGTCCGCATCGCCGCCGGGTCCGAGCCCGCCTCGGGCTCCGACAGCGCAAAGGCAGGCGTCCACTCGCCGCTGGCGCACTTCGGCAGCCAGCGCTGCTTCTGCTCCTCGGAGCCGAACAGCTGGATCGGCAGGGTCCCCAGCTCCTGCACCATCAGCATCAGCGCCGAGGAGGCGCAGGCCTTGGCGATCTCCTCGACCGCCATCTGCAGCACCAGCGTCCCGGTCCCGGTCCCCCCGTACTCGCTCGCGAACGGCAGCGCGAGGATGTCGTGCGAGGCCAGCAGCTCCCGAATGTCCCACGGGTATTCGCTCTTGCGATCGATCTCGCCGGCTCGCGGCGCGATCTTCTCCTGCGCCAGCCGGCGCACCATGTCCCGCAGGTCAAGCGCCTCCTGGGAGATCTCGTAGGCAGGGGTGACTACGTCGGCACTCATGCGTTCCTCTCGTATATCTGCATCATGATGCAATAATGTATCTATGTCTAAAGCAAGGACGACGGTCACCCTAGACGAGGATGTCTTCCGAGCGGTGAAGATCAAGGCCGCTCGCACCGGCAAGCGAGACTCGCAGGTGATCGAGGAATCGCTGCGCCGCGATCTCGGTCTCGATGATCTTGCCGAGATCTGGTCCAAGGTCACGCCCGTCACCGAAAAGGAGAGCCTGAAGCTCGCGTACGACGAGCTTCACTCCATGCGCAGGGAGAAGGGTGACGAGGGCGGTTCTTGACTCGGGCGTCCTCGTCTCAGCACTGATCGCGCCTGCGGGGGCCCCGGCGAAGCTCGTGGCAGCCGCTCGCGACGGCAGCTACGACCTGATCGCCTCGCCGCTCCTGCTCGCGGAGCTGGAGTCTGTCCTGCGGCGGGACAAGTTTCGAAGCTATGCGGACCTCGATCGCGTTGCCACTTACGTGCAGCTCCTGGGTCGCGAGGCCCAGATCGTCCCTGATCCGGAGGCTCCACCTCCGATCCGTTGCGCAGACCCCGGGGACGACTACCTGATCGCCCTGGCTCATGCCCAAAAGGCGGTGCTCGTCTCGGGAGACCGCCACCTGCTCGACCTCGCCGGGACCATCCCGGTTCTCTCGCCCAGCGATTTTCTCGCGAACCGGCCCTAGAAGACCGGGGACTCGGTGTAGGTGCCGAAGACCTCTTGCATCGCCGCGATCATCTCGCCCTCGGTGGCCTGCGTGCGGGCCGCCGCGATGATGGGGGGCATCAGGTTGCCCTCGCCGGCGGCGACTCGCTTCAGCTCCGCCAGTGCGGTCTCGACGGCGGCGCCGTCGCGGGAGGCTTTGGTCGCCGCCAGGCGCTCGACCTGTTTGCGTTCCAGCGCCGGGTCGATGCGGAGGATCGGGGTCGCCTCTTCGTCGTCCTGGGTGAAGTCGTTGACGCCGACTACGATCCGCCGCCGTTCGTTCAGCTCCCGCTGGTAGCGGAAGGAGGCCTCGGCGATCTCGCGCTGGGGGAAGTTGCGGCGGATCGCCTCGACCATCCCCCCCAGCTCGTCGATCCGGGCGAAGTAGCCGTAGGCGGCCTCCTCCATCTCGTCGGTCAGCTTCTCGACGAAGTAGGAGCCGCCGAGCGGGTCGGCGGTGTTGGCGACGCCGGTCTCGGTGGCGATGATCTGCTGCGTGCGCAGCGCCACCCGCACCGCCTCCTCAGTCGGCAGCGCCAGCGCCTCGTCGAAGGAGTTGGTGTGTAGGGACTGGGTCCCGCCCATCACCGCCGCCAGCGCCTCCAGCGCCGTGCGGACGATGTTGTTGAGCGGCTGCTGCGCGGTCAGGCTGACGCCGGCGGTCTGCGCGTGGAAGCGCAGGCGCATCGACTCCTCCCTCGTCGCGCCGTAGGTCTCCTTCATCTCCCGCGCCCAGATCCGCCGCGCCGCCCTGTACTTGGCGATCTCCTCGAAGAAGTCGATGTGGGAGTTGAAGAAGAAGGAGAGCCGCGGCGCGAAGTCGTCGACATCGAGCCCGCGCTCGATCGCCCGCTCGACGTAGGTGAAGCCGTCCTTGAGGGTGAAGGCGAGCTCCTGCTGAGCGGTCGAGCCGGCCTCGCGGATGTGGTAGCCGGAGATCGAGACCGGGTGCCAGCGCGGCATGTTCTCCGTGCACCACTCGATCATGTCGGTGACCAGGCGCAGCGCCGGCTCGATCGGGAAGCACCACTCCTTCTGGGCGATGTACTCCTTGAGGATGTCGGTCTGGATCGTGCCGCCCAGCTGCTCGGGCGGGACACCCTGCTTCTCGCCGACCAGCACGTAGAAGGCGAGCAGGATCGCCGCCGGCGCGTTGATCGTCATCGAGGTGGTGACGCCGGCGAGCGGGATCCCCTCGAACAGCCGCTCCATGTCAGCGAGGGTGTCGACGGCGACCCCCTCGCGGCCGACCTCGCCGAGGCTTTTCGCGTGGTCGGAGTCATAGCCCATCAGGGTCGGCATGTCGAAGGCGGTCGAGAGCCCGGTCTGCCCGTGGTCGAGCAGGTAGTGGAAGCGCTCGTTGGTCTCCTCGACGGTGCCGAAGCCGGCGAACTGGCGCATCGTCCACAGCCGCCCCCGGTACATCGACTCGTACGGGCCGCGGGTGAACGGATAGGAGCCGGGCTCCCCCACCCGCTCCTCGAGGTCGCCGTTTACGTCCTCGGGGCCGTAGAGCGGCTTGACCTCCTCGCCGGAGATGGTCGAGAACTCGCCGTCGCGTTCGACCCGCTTGTCACCCGAAACCTGGCTCACCGGCCAGTAAGTGTGACGCACCCCGCCCCGGTATACCGGGGGCGGGCTCAGCCGGCCGCGACGGCGTGCAGCTTCGGGGCCCAGACCTCGTCGAGGAACCCGCTCAGCTCCTCGTTCAGCCGCTCCGGGTTGAGCCGCCACTCGAGGATCGAGTTGGCTTCGACCAGGCGCGCGTTCGGCAGCTCTTCGATCAGCATCCCCGAGTCGCTGAATGGGTGCAGGGGGTCGCGCGGGTGGCCGACGACCAGCGTCTCGTGCTCGATCTTCACCCGCTGCTCGCGGTGCGGCGCCGTCTCCCCCAGCAGCAGCCCCTCGAGCACGGCCTCCGAGGGCCCCGGCCGCTGGCGGACGAAGTCGAGCGCCAGGTCGGGCAGGAAGCCGATCCGGGGAATCGCCCGGGTGAGGAGCGAGACGCCCTCGAAGAGAGGGCGGCCGATTTTGAGCCCGAGCAGGACCGGCGCGAAGAAGCCGGCGACGGCCGCCAGGGCGTTGTCGAGCACCGGCATCTCGATGAACAGCGCCCGGGCCCGGTCGGGGTAGCGGACCGCCAGCTCCAGCGCGATGTTCGCCCCGAGCGAGGTGCCGCCGACCACCGCCTGCTCCTCGCCGAGGTGGTCGAGCAGCGCCACCACCTGGCGCGCGAACAGCGGCATCGAGTAGAGCCGCAGGTCCTCGGGCCGGTCGGAGCGCCCGTGGCCGAGCATGTCGACCGTCACCACCCGGTTGCCGCGCCCGGCCAGCTCCGGCCCCAGCCGGTCGAACATATGGCGGTTCATCAGCAGGCCGTGGACGAGGACGATCAGCCGCTCGCCCTCGCCGTAGACGTCGTAGGAGATCTTGTGGCCCTCGTAGCGGAACTCGCCCATGAACCGAATCCTAGGGCTAGCTCGCCGGGGAATCCACCGGCTGCTCGGTCGCCGCTTTCGGGAGGTCGCGCAGGCGCGGCATCGGCGAGGGCAGCAGCCACAGCACCCCGCCCAGGGCGCCGATCGTCGTCACCCACATCGTCGCCTGCAGGCCGACCGCCGCGGCGAGGAGCCCGCCGGCGAGGGCGCCGACCGGCCGCACCCCGTAGTTGACCAGGAGGAAGGCGCCGGAGACGCGCGCCCGCAGCGGATCGGGGACGAGCGCCGCGTAGAGGGCGCCAAGCCCGACGTCGAGCACCATCACGCCGATCCCGGTGAGGAACTCGGCCAGCGCCACCACCAGCGCCGGGCTCGAGGCGCCGCCCGCCATCGGCACCAGCAGCAGCGGCGCCGGGGTGAGGACGAAGGCCACGACCAGCGCCTTGCCGAGGCCGATCTGGGTGCTGAGGCGGCCGGTGACGAGAACGCCGAGCAGCGAGCCGAGGCCGCCGGTGGCCAGCGCCAGCCCGACCGCGCCGGCGCTCATCCCCAGGTTCCTGGTCGCGTAGAGGACGAGCAGCGCGTAGAAGGCGGTGTTGAAGAGGTTGAGGGTCGCCGAGGCGAGCAGCGAGGCCCGGATCAGCGGCGTGCGGGCGATGAAGCGGCCGCCGGCGGCGAGGCTGCCGAACCCCTCCCCCGGCGGCGCCGGCGCCGCCTCCTCGCCCTTCGCCCGCCTGACGAAGAAGGCCGAGGCGAGGTAGGAGCAGGCGTCGAACAGCAACGCGAACGGCGCCGAGATCCACTGCACGAGCAGCCCGGCGACGCTGTTGCCGGCGACGAAGGAGGCGGCGCGGCTGGCGTTCAGCAGCGAGCTGCCTTCGATGTAGTCGTCGCGCTCGAGCAGGGAGACGAAGACGACGTCGTAGGCGACGCTGAAGATGACGCCGAGCGAGCCGGCGGCGAAGGCGACGAGGTAGAGCTGGGTCAGCGTCAGCACTCCGAGCGCCCAGGCCAGCGGGATCGTCAGCAGCAGCGCCGCCCGGCCGAGGTCGGCGGCGATCAGCAGGTCGCGGCGGGCCGGCCTGCTGTCGGCCCAGGCCCCCAGGTGGATCGAGAAGAGCAGGTTGGGAGCCAGGGCGGCGGCGGTCAGCAGTCCCATCTGGGCGGCGTCGGCATCGAGCACGAGCGCGGCCAGCAGCGGGATCGCCAGCAGCGTCACCTGGTCGCCGAAGAGCGAGATCGTCTGGCCCGTCCAGAAGTCGCGGAAGGAGCGGTTCGAGCGCAGCAGCGGCGGCGGCGTGGGGTGCGGGGTCATGGCTTCTCGCCGGGCTCGTCGGCGAGCGGGAAGCCGAGGGCGATGACGTTGACCGGGCGCGCCCCCTCCGCCGGCGGCTCGCGATCTTCGAGACGTTTCAGGTATGGCTCGAGCAGGCCGCGGATCCCGCGGTCGAGGTCGCGCAGCTCCTCGGCGGTCATGTAGACCAGCGCGTCGCTTATCGACGCGGCCTCGATCCACTCCGCGTCCTCGGAGGCGCGCCGGTCCAACCAGGCGAGGGCGCTCTGGAAGTAGCGCTCGACCACGACCCGGGACAGCATCGCCCCGGCGGCGTCGGCCTCGTCGTCGCTTGCCCGCGCCGCCCATTCGGTCGAGATTGCGGTCGCGCGCCAGGGCCGCTCGCGGCCGTGGCCGCCGCCGGCTTCTTCGACCAGCCCGTACTTCGCCAGCTGCCGCAGGTGAAACGAGCAGCTCGCCGGGCTCTCGCCGATCTGCTCCCCCGCCTGCGTCGCGGTCAGCGGCCCGCCCCGGCGCAGCAGGCCGATCAAGTCGAGGCGGACCGGGTGCGCGAGCGCGCGCAGAGCACGCGGGTCGGTGAGCTGAACGGTTCGCTGCGCTGACACGAAGGTTCGCAAGATACCTTTCGAAAGTGTTCTTTTCAAGTCGGCAGCGGGTCTGTCCTGGACCCTTATTTCGAGAGCGAAGCCGATGCCGCGACCGAAGCGCTGCTCCGATCGAGCTGCGGCACGACCTTCTCGACGAAGGTGCGCACCAGCTCCGGGTCGAACTGGCTGCCGGCGCCGCGGCGCAGCTCCTCGACCGCCCCGTCGCTGCTGAGCGGCGACCGGTAGGGGCGGCCTTCGGTCATCGCGTTGTAGGCGTCGCAGATGAAGATGATCCGCGCCCCAAGCGGGATCTCCCTGCCGGCGATGCGGTCCGGGTAGCCCTCGCCGTCCCAGCGCTCGTGGGTCGAGCGGACCAGCGCCGCCACCGGGGTCATCGCCGGCGCCGCGTCGAGGACGCGCTGGCCGATGATCGGGTGCTTGCGCATCAGCTCCCACTCCTCCGGCGTCAGGTCGCTGCCCTTGTGCAGGACCTCGTCGGGGACGGCGATCTTGCCGATGTCGTGCAGCTCGGAGGCGCGAACGAGGACGTCCTGCTCCTCGGCGTCGAGCGCCAGCGCCTTGCCGAAGGTGGCGGCGAGGTAGGCGACGCCGTCGAGGTGGCGCTCGAGGTCGGGCTCGCGCTCGTGCAGCATCCGCAGCAGCACGCCGCGGGTCTGGCTGCGGGCGGAATCCGCCCGCCGGCCCTTTTTCGCGTACATCCGCCGGTCGGCGACGCGCAGCGCATCGGTAGAGGTCGTCACCTCGGCCGGGATCAGCACTTTGCCCCACGAGGCGGTGATGGCGAAGCCGCGGCCGCGCTCGGTGAGCGCCTCCTCGGCTGCCTTGCAGATCGCTTCGGCGGGGAGCGCGCGGGTCGAGGCGAGGACGCAGAACTCGTCGCCGCCGAGGCGGTAGGCGCAGCCGTGGGGCTCGACCGATTTCGCCAGGGCGGCGCCGAGACGGCGCAGCAGGTCGTCGCCGGCGGGATGGCCGAAGCCGTCGTTGTAGGCCTTGAAGCCGTCGAGATCGAACAGCGCCAGCACCATCGTCTCGGGCGGGGTCGCCGAGACCACCGCCTCGATGTCGGCCATCAGCCGGCGGCGGTTGGCGAGGCCGGTGAGGGCGTCGGTGACCGCCTTGGTCTCGGTGATCGCGAGGATCCGCGTGTTCTGTTCGAAGGTGATCGCGAGGCGCACCAGCACGGCGAGGAGGCAGGCGACGCCGCAGGCGATCGCGACAGCGCCGACCGCGACGAAGCTGCCGGCACCGAGCAGTCCGATCCCGACCAGCCCCATCGCCAGCGGCACGGCGATCCGCCGCCGCTCCGCCCGCGCCACCGTCGCCCCCGACTCGGCCTGCGGCAGCCACGAGGCGCCGGCCAGCAGCAGGAAGGCGAGCGGCCAGCCGACGCTGGCGACGTTGAGGGCGGTGGTCGACTGGCCGAGGGCCGAGAGGTAGACGACGTCGGAGGCGGCGAAGAGGAGGAGGGCGACCGCGATCAGCAGCCAGGTCCCGTGCGTGCGCCACTTCGAGGCGGCGAAGGCGCCGCTGAGGAGGCCGAGCAGGACCAGGTCGAAGCACGGGTAGGCGAGGCTGACCGCGACCCCGAGCGGATTGCCGCCGAGGGCTTCCAGCACCGGCGGGAAGATCAGCGCCGCGGCGACGCCGGCGACGGCGAGGGCGCCGATCAGCCCGTCGACCCAGGCCAGTGGATCGAGGTGCGCCACCCGCGCCCGCAGGAGCAGGACCAGGGCGAGGTAGCTGGCGGGGTAGAAGGCGAGGAAGAGGACGTCGGCGGGCGAGGGGAAGGGCGCCGGGCTCGCGTAGTAGAGGAAGACGGAGTAGTAGGTCTGCCCCAGCGCCCAGAGCAGGAGGCCGGCACCGAGGGCCAGCCATGCCTTGCGCTCGGCCTCGTACAGCGCCGCGCGCGCCAGCACCACCAGGGCGCCGCCGACAACCACCGCGTCGTAGACCCAGCGCCCTACGGCGTCCTGGAGCGAGGCGCTACCGAGCGTCCAGAGGACGACGACGGCATAGAAGACCAGGAGCCCCGAAAGGAGCCCCAGCGCCACGAACGCGAACCTGCGCGGCTGCAATCGCCGCTTGGACGGCTTGTCCACGACGGAGGTATCGGCCGGTTCCCTGAATTGCTTAAGGATCTCGCTCCGGTGCTGCTCCGCTCGCCTGCTCGTCGCGGCGCTTGATCAGCAGCCACTGGGGCTTCTCGCCGCCTCGGGTGCGCTGCAGGGCGAAGCCGCCCTTCAGCTTCTCGCCGTGGAGGACGAAGACGGCGTGGCCGCGCTCGATCGCCTCCGGCCAGGGGACGCGGCCGCCCTGCTCGTAGCTGCCGCGGTCCCAGAGCTTCACCCAGCCGCCGTCGAGCTCGCCCTCGAACTCGTTGTGGGCAAGCGAGTGATCCTCGACCTCTATCGCCAGGCGCTTCACCGCCGGGTCCATCGAGGGCTCCTTCGGCACCGCCCACGACTTCATCACCCCGCCGACCTCGAGCCGCAAGTCGAAGTGGTGGGCGGTCGCCTGGTGCTCCTGGACGACGAAGACGCCGGCGCTGACCCCGCGGACGGCGAACTGCTCGTGCCCCTCGGCCTTGACCCGCTCGACCTCGACGCCGCTCACCTGCGCTCCCCGCGGGCCCTCGCGGAGGAAGGCGGCGAGCGCCTCGACCGCCTCGGTCTCCCCCTCGGCATGGACGAGGACGCTGCCGTCATCGGCGTTCCGCACCCAGCCGAGCACCCCGAGCTCGCGCGCCCGGCGCACGCACGCTTCGCGGAACCCGACTCCCTGGACCCGTCCGCGCACCGTCGCCCTGATCGCCGCCTTCTCGGCCATCCCTGCAGGCTAACCCGCTCGATTCGCCCATCTCCCGCTTCGCCTCGAGCTTCGAGCAGCGGTTCCACTCTGCGCGCGCATTTGTTTAACTGCCCCGATGGCGGGGCACTGGAACCGCGCATGAAAATCGCGGCGTTCTTCCATTCACGCTCGCGGGCCGGGGAGTGGAGCGAGGCTCACGCCCGCTTCCTCCACAGCGTCCTCGCCGAGCTGCGGCGGGTCGGGCACGACGTCGCCTCCTTCCCGCCGGGGATGCGGACGACCGACCTCGACGCCTGCCTCGGCGATGCGGACCTCGCTCTCGTCCATGCAGGCTGCGGGCCGGCGCTGGTCGGGCAGATCGGCGACCACCACGCCCGCAACCGGGAATACCGGCTGCTCTTCTACGACACCCATGGCCTGACCGAGAGCCTGCCGGGCGAGAAGGCCCGGTTCGACCTCTCGGGCTACGACGGCGTCCTCGCCCGTGGAGAGGCGATCCGCCATGCCTACCTGGAACACGGCTGGGCCGAGCGCGCCTGGACCTGGCAGTACGCCGCCGACGTCCGCGCCTTCCACCCGCAGCCCGTGAGCCGGATCGAGGGCGACCTCGTCTGGGTCGCCGAGTGGGGAGACGAGAAAGGCACGCGGGAGCTGCGCGAGCTGCTGCTCCGCCCTGCCCGACGCGCCCGCCTGCATGGCTCGGTCTTCGGCCCGACTCCCTCGATGAGGGACCGCCTGCGGATTCGCCTGGCGGGGCTGCACCATCGCGGCCCGGCACGCGCCGACCGCGTGCCCGAGCTGTATGCCGCGCACCGGATGACCGTCGACCTGCCCCATCCCCTCGGCGGGGAGGCGCTGCCGGGGATGCCGACGATGCGGATCTTCGAGGCGCTCGCCTGCGGCATCCCGCTGATCTCGGCGCCCTGGGACGACTGCGACGGGCTCTTCCGGGCCGAGCACGACTACCTGGTCGCCCGCGACGAGATCGAGATGCGCGAGGCGATGCGGGCGATCGTCGAGTTCCCCGCCTTCGCCGCGGAGCTGGCGCGCAACGGGCTGGAAACGATCCGCGCCCGTCACACCTGCGCCCACCGGGTCGAAGAGCTGCTGGCCGTCGACGCCGAGCTGCGAGGCGCCTCCGGACAGCCGGTCGCCGACTCGATGAGCGGCATTTAGGATCACTCTCGACTTAATCGAGCAGTGAGGAGAGGGAGATGCACGACTACGTGATCGTCGGCGCCGGCTCGGCGGGCTGCGTGCTGGCCAACCGGCTGAGCGAGGACCCCTCGGTGCGGGTGCTGTTGATCGAGGCGGGCAAGCGCGACCGGCATCCCAACATCAAGATCCCGGCCGCCTTCGCCAAGCAGTTCAAGACCAAGCTCGACTGGGACCTGGCGACCGAGCCCGAGCCGCATTGCGAGGGGCGCTCGCTCTACATACCCCGCGGCAAGGGGCTCGGCGGCTCCAGCTCGATGAACGCAATGCTCTACGTGCGCGGCAACCCGCTCGACTACGAAGCCTGGGTCGAGGCAGGTGCGACCGGTTGGGGCTGGGAGGACGTCCTCCCCTACTTCCTCAAGGCCGAGGACAACCAGCGCGGCGCCTCCGAGTACCACGCGACCGGGGGGCCGCTGCGGGTCGAGGACGAGCGCTCGCCGCGGCCGCTGACCGGGCGCTTCCTCGCCGCCTGCGCCGAGGCCGGGGTGCCGCGGATCGACGACTACAACGGGCCCGAGCAGGACGGCGCGGCGCTGGTCCAGGTGACGCAGCGCAAAGGCCGCCGCTGGAGCGCCGCCGACGCCTACCTGCGCCCGGCGCTGAAGCGGCCGAACCTCGAGGTGGTGACCGGGGCGCTGGTGACCGGGCTCGAGATCGAGGACGGCACCGCGACCGGCGTCCGCTACTCGCGCCGTCGCGGCGGCGAGCAGGCGGCCCGGGCCGAGCGCGAGGTGATCCTCAGCGCCGGCGCGATCGGCTCACCGCAGCTGCTGATGCTCTCGGGGATCGGCCCGGCCGAGCAGCTGCGCGAAGCCGGAGTACGGGCGGTGCACGACCTCCCGGTCGGCGAGAACCTGCAGGACCATCCCTACGTCGCCTGCGTCTGGGACGTGCCGGCGGGCGGCTCGCTCGCCGACGCCGAGAAGCCGAAAGCGCTGCTCGAGTACCTGGTGCGCAAAACCGGCCCGCTCTCCTCCTCGGTCGCCGAGGCCTTCGCCTTCATCCGCAGCCGCCCCGGCCTCCCCTCTCCCGACCTGCAGTTCCACTTCGCCCCCGCCTACTTCGTCGACAACGGCTTCGACGAATACGACGGCCACGCGATCACCAGCGGCCCGGTGCTGGTCAAGCCGAGGAGCCGCGGCTGGGTCCGCCTCCGCTCCTCCGACCCCGCCGCGAAGCCGCGCATCCTCACCAACTCGCTGGCCGAGCCCGAGGACGTCGAGGCGCTCGCCGCCGGCATTCGCCGCGCCCGCGAGATCGCCGCCGCCGGACCGCTCGCCGAGGTCGTCGGCCGCGAGCTCTTCCCCGGCCCGGAGGTGGACACCGAGGAAGCGATCGCCGCCGACATCCGTGGCCGCGTCGAGCTCCTCTACCACCCGGTCGGCACCTGCCGCATGGGCACCGGCCCCGACGCCGTCGTGTCCCCCGACCTCCGCCTCCACGGCGTCGAGCGCCTGCGCGTCGTCGACGCCTCGGTGATGCCGCTGATCCCCGGCGGCAACACCAACGCACCGACGATCATGATCGCCGAGAAAGCCGCCGATCTGATCCGGGCCGCCGCGTAGCTCTCAGGACGAGTTCTTACCGCCCCGCTTCGATGAGCCTTCGGAGTTGGCGATCTTCGCCGCCCGTTCCTTGCTCATGCCCTTCTTGCGCAGACCCTCGTACTGCTTGTCGTTCTTGACGCTCGAGCCGTGGTTCTTCGCCATCGCGATCACCTCCGTTTGCAGCAGGTTCTTGTCCTGGGCATACCCGGCTGCCGACGAAAATCACCTGCCCGCGGGGATGACAAGCTTGACGTTGCCCCGGCGCGGACGTAGGAATGGATCGACACCCCGATCCAAAGGAGACCTGCCGTGACCACCGACACCGAAGCCCTGAACCCGGAGCTGAAGGCCAAACACCGCAAGATGTGGGCCTCGGGCGACTACCCCGACATGGTCGAGACCTTCCTCACGCCGCTCGGCCCGCGCCTGGTCGCCGCCTGCGAGATCGGCCCAGGCGAACGCGTCCTCGACGTCGCGGCCGGCACCGGCAACGCCGCGATCCCGGCCGCCGCCGCCGGCGCGAGCGTGGTCGCCAGCGACCTGACGCCGGAGCTGTTCGAGGCCGGGCGCGGCCGTGCCGCCGCAGCCGGGGTCGAGCTGGAATGGACCGAGGCGGACGCCGAGAACCTGCCCTTCGACGACGACGCCTTCGACACCGTGATCTCCTCGATCGGGGTGATGTTCGCCCCCCACCACCAGCTGGCGGCCGACGAGCTGGTGCGAGTCTGCCGCCCGGAGGGCAAGATCGGCCTGCTCAGCTGGACCCCGGAGGGGATGATCGGCGCCCTGTTCAAGACGATGGGCCAGTTCATGCCGGCGCCGCCGCCGGGGGTGCAGCCGCCGCCGCTCTGGGGCAGCGAGGAGCACCAGCGCGGGCTGTTCGGCGACAAGGTCGAGTTCGAGCGCGCCGAGCGGGGCGTGCTCGAGGTGACCGCCTTCGAGCAGCCCGACGACTACGGCGAGCACTTCAAGCAGCGCTACGGCCCCACCATCGTCGCCCGCGCCAATGCGGAGAAAGAGGGTCGCGAGGAGGAGTTCGACCAGGCGCTGAGCGACTTCTGCGCCGAGTGGAACCGCGGCGGCGGCGAGGAGGCCCGTTTCGAGATGGAGTACCTGATCACGGTAGGGCGGCGGGCCTCCTAAGAGGGGCGTGTCGCCTTTGTAGGCCCATAGGGCCACAAAGGCGACACTGAAATCCCTTACCGGGCGAAGACGCGGTTGCCGATCGCCGGATCGCCGATCTGTTCGAACCCGATCAGCTTGCCTTCCTCGTTGAAGGTGAGAACGTCGGCGGCCTCGGTGCTCTCGCCGTCGAGACCGGCGGTCGTCAGCACCACGACCTTATCGCCGTCGGCGATGAAGTCGTGGGGTTTGGTGCTGACCCCTTTCTCGGCGAATTTCGCCCAGAGCTCGCCGATCTCTTCCTTGCCCCTGTAGGTGCCGGTCAGCGAGTTGTCGCCGCGCACCGTCCAGACCACCCCATCGTCCATGTTCGCCATCGCCCCGGCGGCGTCGCCTTCGCTGAACGCTTTGTAGGCGGCTTCGGCCTGCTGCTTGTTCTCCTGTGCGCTCATGGCAGCCCTCCTTCGCGCGCGAGCGCGCGCAAACGAGGCTCCCGTCGACCACCGGCCGGCGATCCACCTCTCCTCGCCGACCACACCTACGCTAAATCGATTCGGAACCAAGGGCAACTCTCGCGGTGGCCAAACACGGGAGTTCATTTGGCCGTTTGGGCAGCGCTGCGGCGAGACCTAGCCGCGCGTGCCGCCGCCGCTGCCGTCCGGCGACCAGCCGGGGCCGCGGAAGAGGTAGCCGAGGCGGTGGCGCCAGCAGGTCGCCCGGCGCACGTCCCGCCAGATCGCGGCGAACTCGTGGAAGGCGACCCGGGTCGGGCGGAAGGTGCGGATGTTCCGGGTCAGCCCGTAGCGGACGCGCTCGGTCTCGCCCTGGAAGCTGCCGAACATCCGGTCCCAGACGATCAGGATGCCGCCGTAGTTGCGGTCGAGGTAGACCTCGTTGGAGCCGTGGTGGACGCGGTGGTGCGAGGGCGTGTTGAAGAGGAACTCGAACCAGGCCGGCATCTTCTTCACCCGCTCGGTGTGGATCCAGAACTGGTAGATGAGGCTGACCGCCTGCTGGGTGAGGATCATCCAGGGGGCGAAGCCGACCAGCGCCAGCGGCGCCCAGAACGGCAGCGCGGTCATCGGCGTCCAGGTCTGCCGCAGCGCGGTCGAGAGGTTGTAGTGCTGGGAGGAGTGATGGACGACATGGCTCGCCCAGAAGACCCGCACCTCGTGGTGGATGCGGTGGAACCAGTAGTAAGCGAGGTCATCGGCGAAGAAGAGGAGGACGTAGGTCCACCACCGGTCCGCCGGCATCCGCAACGGCGTCAGCTCGTAGAGCCCGGCGTAGATCGCGATCACGACCAGCTTCCAGACCGCATTGATGGCGACGTTGCCGCCGCCCATCGCCAGGCTGGTGCGGGTGTCGCGCAGCTCGTAGCCGACCAGCTCCTCGTCCCGCGCGTACTTGAACGAGAGCAGCTCGACGACCAGGAGCAGCACGAAGGCGGGGATCGCGTAGAGGATCAGCTCTGCCACACGGGGAAATTTAGTTGGCGGGCCAACTGGGGCGCGTTAGGTTTCCCTCCGTGAGCCGGTCCGAGTACCACGAGGCGAGCCGGGAGCAGTGGAGCGCCGCCGCCCGGAGCTGGGCGCGCGCCGCCGAAGAGGAGGAGACGGGAGCCTCGGCCGACGCCACCCCCTGGATGCTCGACGCGGCGGAGCTGCGCCCGGGGATGCGGGTGCTTGAGCTCGCCTGCGGGGCCGGGCGGGTCGGCCTGCAGGCGGCGAGCCGGGTCGGGCCGGACGGCACCGTCCTCTGTTCGGACTTCTCGCAGGAGATGGTCGACGCGGTCGCCGACCGGGTCGAGCGCCTGGGGATGCCGAACGTGGAGACGCGGCTGCTCGACGCCCACCGGCTCGACCTGCCCGACGACGAGTTCGACGCCGTCCTCTGCCGGTTCGGCTACATGCTGATGGCCGACCCGCCGCAGGCGCT
>DASUWV010000147.1:0-3886 GCA_036378275.1 Solirubrobacterales bacterium
GCACCGTTGTCGACCCGCTACCAGTACGCTTGTACCGTTTGCGCGGGCAGCCCACAGGCGAGAGGAGCATCGCGGCTCATGGCCAAGATCAAGGTCCAGGGAACCGTCGTCGAACTCGACGGCGACGAGATGACGCGGATCATCTGGTCGTTCATCAAAGAGCAGCTGATCCTTCCCTACCTCGACATCGAGCTTGAGTACTACGACCTCGGGATCGAGAGTCGCGACGCGAGCGAGGACCGGATCACCGTCGAAGCCGCGGAAGCGATCAAGCGTCACGGCGTCGGCGTCAAGTGCGCGACGATCACCCCGGACGAGGCGCGGGTCGAGGAGTTCGGGCTGAAGGAGATGTACCGCTCGCCGAACGGGACGATTCGCAACGTCCTCGGCGGCGTCATCTTTCGCGAGCCGATCGTGATCTCGAACATCCCGCGGCTGGTGCCGGGCTGGACGAAGCCGATCGTGATCGGCCGCCACGCCTTCGGCGACCAGTACCGCGCCACCGACCTGGTGGTGGCGGGCGAGGGGACGCTGACCCTCACCCACACGCCGAAGGACGGCTCCGAGCCCGTCGAGCTCGACGTCTACGACTTTCCCGGCGGCGGCATCGCGATGGCGATGTACAACCTCGACGAGTCGATCCGCGAGTTCGCGCGCGCCTCGATGCGCTACGGCCTCGACCGCGGCTTCCCGGTCTACATGTCGACCAAGAACACGATCCTCAAGCGCTACGACGGCCGCTTCAAAGACCTCTTCGCCGAGGTGTACGAGACCGAGTTCGAGGACGAGTTCGAGGCCGCGGGCCTCACGTATGAACACCGTTTGATCGACGACATGGTCGCCGCCGCCCTGAAGTGGGAGGGCGGTTACGTGTGGGCCTGCAAAAACTACGACGGGGACGTCCAGTCCGACACCGTCGCCCAGGGCTTCGGCTCGCTGGGGCTGATGACGAGCGTGCTGATGAGCGCCGACGGCAAGACCGTCGAGGCTGAGGCCGCCCACGGAACTGTCACCCGCCACTACCGTCAGCACCAGCAGGGCAAGCCGACTTCCACCAACCCGATCGCCTCGATCTTCGCCTGGACCCGTGGGCTCGCCGCCCGCGGCCGGATGGACGACACGCCCGAGGTCTCGCGCTTCGCCGGGACGCTCGAGCGGGTCTGCGTCGAGACGGTCGAAAGCGGGAAGATGACGAAAGACCTGGCGCTGCTGGTGGGCGGCGGCCAGGAGTACCAGACCACGCAGGAGTTCCTCGCCTCGATCGACGAGGGCCTCCGGCGCGCGATGGCCTAACCGATCTTCGAAACCCAACTCCGAGGAGACGATTCATTGAGCACCCCCGTCAAGGTCACCGTTACCGGCGCCGCCGGCCAGATCGGCTACGCGCTCCTGTTCCGTATCGCCAGCGGGCAGATGCTCGGGCCCGACACGCCGGTCGAGTTGAGCCTGCTGGAGATTCCGCCGGCGCTCAAAGCCGCCGAGGGCACGGCGATGGAGCTCGACGACTGCGCCTTCCCCCTGCTGAGCCGGGTCGACATCACCGACGACCCGAAGCAGGCGTTCGAGGGCTGCAACGTCGGCCTGCTGGTCGGCGCCCGGCCGCGCGGACCGGGCATGGAACGGTCCGACCTGCTCGAGGCTAACGGCGGCATCTTCAAGCCGCAGGGCGAAGCGATCAACGCCGGCGCCGCCGATGACATCAGGGTGCTGGTAGTCGGCAACCCCGCCAACACCAACTGCCTGATCGCGATGTCGAATGCGCCCGACGTGCCGCACGAGCGCTTCACGGCGATGATGCGGCTCGACCACAACCGGGCGATCTCGCAGCTGGCGAACAAGCTCGGCAAGCCGGTCGGCTCGGTCACCAACATGACCAGCTGGGGCAACCATTCCGCCACGCAGTACCCCGACCTGGTGAATGCCAAAGTCGACGGCGCCAGTGCCTGGGAGGCGGTCGACGACGAAGCGTGGATCAGCGACGAGTACATCCCGCGGGTGGCGAAACGCGGCGCCGAGATCATCGACGCCCGCGGCGCCTCCAGTGCGGCGTCGGCGGCCAATGCGGCGATCGACCACATCCACGACTGGGTGCTCGGCACGCCTGACGGTGACTGGGTCTCGATGGCGGTCCCCGCGGACGGCTCCTACGGGATCGGCGAGGGCATCGTCTGTGGCATGCCCTGCAGCTGCAGCGGCGGCGAGTGGAGCATCGTCCAGGGCCTCGACGTCCCGGACTTCTCCCGCGAGCGGATCGACCGCAGCGTGATGGAGCTGCAGGAGGAGCGCGACGCGGTCAGCCAGCTCGGCCTGATTTAAGCGCGCACCAATCGAACCTAGAGAAAAGGGCCGGCATTTCGCCGGCCCTTTTGCATGAAACGGTGTACCTGTAGGTACCGATCAACCGCCGGCCGGGTAGTACTGGCGGCCGTCCTTTTTCACGCGGCCCTCTTTCTCGAGGTCGCCGAGGACGCGGTACAGGTAGTTCGGCTTGATTTTCATCGTCTTGGCGACGTCCGAGGCGCTGATGCCGGGCTGCGACTCGATCAGTTTCACGGCCTGGTCGGCGCGGGTGCCGCCACGGCGTTTACGGCGACGGCGGGGGGTGGTGGTACCACCGCCGCCGGCGCGGCCGGCTTTTCTGCCGCTGCCTTTGGGGCGACCGGGGCCGCGACGGGTGACTTTCCCGCCGAGCTCCGCAAGGGCGCGCTCGAGTCGCTTGCGCTCCTCGTCGAGGTCGGCGAGGCGGCGCTCCACGAGCTGACGCGCCTCGTCAAGTACGTTCGTGCTGGGGGGCATCTATTTCCTTTCCATCCAAAGTGCAGAGAACCCTTTAGGCGGGAGTCTGCCACAGTCACACGTACTGTGACACACGGCAGCTGCAGATCGAATGGATATTTCAGACGGACGGCCGGCCGCTCCGCTGCCCGGTAGACATCCAGAGGGCGGCTGTCCATCAAGAAGATACGCGTTCAGCTTGGCGCTCGGGAGAAATCCTGATCACGTTGCGCGCCAGGCCCAGCTTCTCCATGGTGGCGATGATCAGGCCGGAGGGGTCTGGCTCCCACTTCTTCAGACCATGCACGGCCGAGCGTGGGAAAGCGTGGTGGTTGTGGTGCCATGACTCCCCCAGCGAGGGGATTGCCAACCAGAAGACGTTGGTCGAGTGGTCGTCGGTGTCAAAGCGGCGGGTGCCGAAGAAGTGGCAGACGGAGTTGACGCTCCAGGTGACATGGTGGACGAAGAAGATGCGAACCAAGCCGCCCCAGAGCAGGCCGGTGAGCGCGCCGATCAGCGTTCCACTGATCAGGTAGCCGGCCAAGGCCGGAAGCGCGAGCGTTGCCAGTACCAGTAGGGGGAACTGGCGGCTGATGGTTCTCATCCCCGCGTCCTCGTAGAGATCGGCGGCGTACCGCTTCCAGTCGGCGCGCCCCTGAGATGACATCAGCCAGCCGGAGTGTGCGTGCCAGAGGCCGGAGAAGACTCCGCTGACTCCTCCCTGGGGGCTGACGTGGGGGCTGTGGGGGTCCCCCTCTTCGTCGGTGTGGGCGTGGTGCTTGCGGTGGTCTGCCACCCAGGCGATCACCGGTCCCTGCACCGCCATCGAGCCGAGGATCGCGAACAGGTACTCGAGCCGCTTCGAGGTCTGGAAGGAACGGTGGGTGAGGAGGCGGTGGAAGCCGATGGTGATCCCGATCGCCGTCAGCAGGTACATCACGGCGGCGATCAGCAGGTCCGCGGCGCTGACCCAGCTGTTCCAGAGGAGGACGATGGCGACGAGCGTCGCCGCGAAGGGAACGACGACGGCGCCGAGGTTGACGGCCTTCTCGGTGCGGCTCATCTCACCCATGCGCGGATATTTCTCCACGCCATGAACTAAAACTTCTGG
>DASUWV010000148.1:0-12952 GCA_036378275.1 Solirubrobacterales bacterium
GCGCTCTCGTTCATCAAGGGCGGGCTCGAAGACGTCTCGCTCTCGCGGCCGAACCTGAAGTGGGGGCTGCCGCTGCCGTGGGATCCCGGGCAGCGGATGTACGTCTGGTTCGACGCCCTCCTCAACTACGTCACCGCGCTCGGGTTCGCCCGTGAGGGGGAGGACCTGACCGACCGCTACTGGCCCGCCGACCTGCACGTGATGGCCAAGGACATCCTCAAGTTCCACGCGGTGATCTGGCCGGCCCTCTGCTTCGCCGCCGGCCTCGAGCCGCCGCGGCGGATGGTGATCCACGGCTTCCTGCTGATGGGCGAGAAAAAGATGTCGAAGAGCCTCGGCAACGTGCTCGATCCCTTCGAGGTGATCGACCGCTTCGGCGCCGACGCGCTGCGCTTCTACCTCTTCCGCGAGGTCAGCTTCGGCCAGGACGGCTCGATCTCGACCGCCGGCTTCGAGCAGCGCTACGAGACCGAGCTGGCCAACGACTACGGCAACCTCGCCAGCCGGGTGCTGGCGATGGTCGATCGCTACCGCGACGGCACGGTGCCGGCGGCCCAGGTCGACGCGACGCTGGCCGAGGACTTCGAAGGCGCGGTCGCCCGCTTCAGCGAGCTGCTCGACAGGGCCGAGCTGACCCAGGCGCTCGATGTCGCCTGGACCCTCGTTCGCCGCCTCAACCGCTTCGTCGAGGAGACGAAGCCGTGGGAGCTGGCCAAGGACGAGGCCGACCCCGAGCGCCTCGACGAAGTCCTCTACAACCTGGTCGAGGGGCTGCGGGTGACGACGCTCCTGCTCGTCCCCTACCTGCCGCAGACGACCGAGACGCTGCTGGCGGCGCTCGGCGAGGAGTCGCGCGGGCTGGCCGAGCTCGGCTCGCGGCCGGGGGGGCAGCAGGTGGAGCGGGTGGCGCCGCTCTTCCCGAAGATCGAGGCGCCGGCGTAGGCGCCGCACCTTCTCCTACACCGATCACTGCATACTGAAAACTTGCAGAAATTTGGCTCTAGGAGCCGGATTTCCGGGTTTGAGCACGCTCCAATGGGTAGGTTCGCCGCATGGCCGTCCAGTGGAGGAGAGAGGGTTCGAAGGGCACGGCGTCTGCGTTGTTCCTGCTCGCGCTCTGTGCGTTCGTTCTCTTCACCAGCTCGCCATCCGTCGCCTTCCCGGTCGCCAAGGACGGCAGGATCCACGCCTGCTACAAGGCGAAGGGCAGGGGCAAGGGAGCGCTGCGCCTCGTCCGCAACGGCAAGGTCCGCTGCCCGAAGAAGTGGAAGAAGGTCGCCTGGTCGGCGGGCGGAGTGCCGGGGCCGCAGGGCGAACAGGGCGCGCGCGGAGAAACCGGCGCGACCGGTGCGCAGGGCCTCCCGGGCCGTAACGAAAACGTCGTCGTCAACGAACTCGAAGACAAAGTCACCGAACTGCTGGGCAAAGTCCAGAGCCTGGAAGCGATCCTCAACGGCGTCACCAACGTCGAATTGCTCGCCGCGATCGCCAACACCAAAGCGCTCTGCACCCAGGTCTCAACCCTGACCGGCCAGCTCAACTCTGTCGAAGAAGCCCTCGGCGGCCTCAAACTGAACGCGGTGCTGACGACGCTGGGCGGACTGCTCGAAATCCCGACGCTGCCGGGACCGCTGCCGAGCTTCAGCTGTCCGAGCTGAGCAGCTCCGGCCCGATCTCCTGAAGTAATAAGACCTATCAGCATGCACTCACGCAGGGCCGCAGCTTTTTGCGAGAGCGCACCGTTGGCGAGCTTTCTCTGCAGGGCGAACACTGTTAGGAGCAAGGAGAACACAGAGGTTTATTGACCATCGGTTGCCTGTGCATGAGCCTGGGTCCGAAAGAGTGGGCAAGGCAGGCTGATTCTTGCCTTTGCCAGATCAACACGAATTCCAGAAAGAAAGGCAACCATGAGCAAGAAAATCATCCTGCTCGTCCTGGCAGCGGTAAGCGTGGCGGCATTCGCCCTGCCGGCAACGGCTATGGCGGTGGAAGAAGATGTGCCGCTACATCTGGTCCCCAAGCCCGAAGGCGCAAAGGCCATTGACGGGTTAGGCAGTGCGATCCTGACAGGGTCCTTTGGAACCATTGTTTGCACCAGTTCCTCAGGGACGGGAGAATTCACCAGCAGCACAACAGGGACCTTGCAGCTTACATTCGGTAGCAGCACAACGCCAAAACTCGACTTCCATCTTGTGACAGTTGAAGATTCGGTGACGCATGCGACTGGTCCCGGAGTGCTAGTCACACCGAACGCAGGCACGTTCGGCAACTTCCCATGCGGACCGTTCAACGTTGCCCTCGAAGGCAACGGCCTAATCGGCACACTCACGAAACCGAAATGCGGAGAAAGCAGCAGCGAAGCCACAATCGAATTCAGCTCGTCGTCCCAGTCCGTTCAGACACATAAGACAGTGGTCGGCACAAAAACCGAGTACTCCGTGTCGACCCTCGGGTCGCCCGTATCGCTGGATCTGTCCATTGTCATCACACTCCGCACCGTATCTAAACTGGAATGCACATAACCTGAGGGATATAAACCCTTCAAATTGCGTTTACGCCGGGCCGCAATCTGCGGCCCGGCTTTCAGGAGACGTCGCTCCCTTTCCCCGTCGTGCGTCGGGATACAGCCGGTCAGATCAGCAGCTCCGGCCCAACATCCTCGGGCCGGGTGAGGCCGCAGAGGGCCATCGTCAGGTCGAGCTCGGCGAGGACCATCTTCAGCACGGTTTCGACGCCGGCTTGGCCGTCGAGCGCCAGGCCCCAGAGGTAGGGGCGGCCGAGGCAGACGGCGTCGGCGCCGAGGGTGAGCGCCTTCAGGACGTCGGTGCCGGTGCGGACGCCGCTGTCGAAGAGGACCGTGAGCTCGTTGGCGACTGCCTCGGCGATCGAGGGGAGGGCGTCGAGCGAGCCGATCGCGCCGTCGACCTGGCGGCCGCCGTGGTTGGAGACGACGATGCCGTCGACTCCGCGCCGCACCGCCTCGCGGGCGTCGTCGACGTGCTGGATCCCCTTGACCAGGATCGGCAGCGAGGTCAGCTCGCGCAGCGTCGCGAGGTCGTCCCAGCTCAGCGCCGGGTTCGCCTGGACGGCGAGGAACTGGCCGGTCGCCATCCCCGGGTCCTCCTCGGGCGTCTTCTCCAGCCTGGCGCGGAAGACCGGATCCTGGAAGTAGTTGCCGACGCCCCGGCCTTCGAGGAACGGCAGCCATGCCTGCTGCAGGTCGCGCGGCTTCCAGCCGGGGATGAAGGTGTCGACGGTGAGGACGATCGCTTCGTAGCCGGCCCGCTCGGCCCGCCCGACGAAGCTGCGGGCGAGCTCGGGGTCGTTGGGCCAGTAGAGCTGGAACCAGCGCGGCGCCTCGGGCCCGCCGGCCTCGGCGATCTCCTCGAGCGAGTAGTGGGAGGCGGTCGAGGCGATCATCGGCACCCCCAGCGCCGCGGCGCCGCGGGCGGTGGCCAGCTCGCCGTCGGGATGCACCCCGTGCTGTACCCCGATCGGCGCCAGCAAGAGCGGCGCCGGCATCGCGGTGCCGAGGACGGTGGTCGAGAGGTCGCGCACGGAGACGTCGCGCAGCATCCGCGGCACGATCCGGCGGCGCCGGAAGGCCTCGCGATTCGCCCTGATCGTCTCCTCGCTGCCCGCTCCGGCGCCGACGTAGTTGGCGATCCGCGGCTCCATTGCCGCCACCGCCCGCTCCTCCAGCTCGGCCACCGAGACCGGGACCGCCGGCGTCTCGCCGCCGAGGCCGCGGGCGTAGATCTCGCGGTAGTAGTCGGCGAATTCGGGCATCAGCGGGAGCGCAGGCCGCGGGGATCGATCAGCGCCGGCGCCAGCGGCGGCGCCTTGGCGGCTTCGCCCAGACGCGGCAGGCCGAACCGGTCCTCGATGGCCGCCAGCAGTGAGTAGTGGGTGGAGAGCAGCTTGACTTCCTTTCCGTGGGGCACGTCGGGGCCGAGCAGGACGGTGGCGACGCGGCCGCCGCCCGGCGACCCGCAGCAGCCGAATTTGGTGCTGCCCTCGTCGAAGGTGAGGATGAGGAGCCCGTGCGGCCCGAGCTGCCGCGTGACCTGCGGCACCAGTTTCCAGAGGTAGTAGTCCATGACCGGCAGCGGACAGTCATGGCCGTCGTGGCAGGTGTCGGGGGTCAGCCAGGCGAACTGGGGCAGCCGCTCGTGTTCCAGGTCGTCCTCCAGCCGGGTCTGGGGAACAACCCTGGCGCATCGTTTGGGCACCGTGGTGATCGCGGGGAAGTAGACGAAAGGGTCATGCCGTTTCCCGTACCCTCCGCCGTTGCCGCCGGTGTAGCACGGGTAAGGGAGGCCCTCCATATAGGCGCGCCAGGAGATGCCGGCCCGGGAGAGCTGCGTCGCCAGGTTCGGCCCTTCGACGAGGCATTCGGTGCAGTCTTCGGCGATCCCGAAGGTCGAGCCGCCGAGGATCGCGAGGTAATTGGGGAGCGACGGGTGCGCGACGGCGTAGTAGTCGGTGGCGACGGCGCCCCGCTGGACCAGGTGGTCGAAGTACGGCAGCGCCGGGTTCCCGACGACTTCGTCGTACTCGCGGTTCTCGAGCACGACGAGGAAGACGTGGGAGGGCCGCTGCGCCGCGGCGGACTCCGGTGCGGGCGAGCCCAGAATGGCGGCGAGAAGCAGCAGCAGGCAGAGGCGGGCGGCGATCCGACGAGGATAGTCTGAGCCGATCCGATGATCGACTCCCACACCCACTTGTTCCTCTGCGACGGCGCCGAGGACGAGCTAGTCGCCGCGGCCCGGGAGGCGGGGGTGGAGCGGATGCTGACGGTCGGGATGAACGCCGAGACCAACGCCGCCGCGGTCGGCAGCGCCGAGCGGCACGAGGCGGTCTTCGTCTCGGTCGGCCGTCACCCCAACGAGGCGCGCGGCTTCGACGAGTCGGCGGCGGCCGAAATCGCCGAGCTGGGGGCGCACGAGAAGGTGCGGGCGATCGGCGAGACCGGGCTCGACTTCTACCGCGACTACGCGACCCCCGACGAGCAGCGGCGCGCCTTCGCCGCCCAGATCGAGATCGCGATCGAGCTCGACCTGCCGATCGTGATCCACGCCCGCGACCCGGAGGGGGAGACGAGCGCGACCGACGAGATCTTCGAGACGCTCGACGCCCGCGCGGGCGACCAGCCGGTGATCCTGCACTGCTTCTCGGCGCCCCAGCGGGTGGAGGACGCGGCCAGGCGCGGCTGGTACTGCTCGTTCGCGGGCAACGCCACCTACCCGAGCGCCAAGGACCTGCTGTTCGCGGCGGCGAAGGTGCCCGAGGACCGGCTCCTGGTCGAGACCGACGCCCCCTACCTGGCGCCGCAGCCGAGGCGCGGCAAGCGCAACCAGCCCGCCTTCGTGGTGGAGACCGCGCGCGCGGTGGCCGAGGTGCGCGGCGTCTCCTACGAGGAGCTGGAGCGGACGGTCGAGGCCAACGCCCGGGCGCTGTTCGGCTGGTAGTGAGATGGCCTGATGGTCCGTCTCGGGCAGAACTTCCTCGCCGACCCTAACCTGCTCGACGCGATCGTCCGCGACGCCGAGCTGGCGCCCGAGGACGTCGTGCTGGAGGTCGGGGCGGGGGAAGGGGTGCTGAGCGAGCGGCTGGCGCCGGCGGTCGCGCACCTGCACACGGTCGAGATCGACCGCGGGCTCGAGCCTGTCCTGGAGCGGATCGCGGCGCTGCCGAACGTCGACCTGCACTGGGGCGACGCGATGAAGCTCGACCTGGCGGCGCTGCGGCCCGAGCCGACCGCGATGGTCGCCAATCTGCCCTACTCGGTGGCGACGCCGCTGATCCTGCGGACGATCGAGGAGCTGCCCTCGCTGCGTAGGTGGACGGTGATGGTCCAGCGCGAGATCGCCGACCGGCTGCGAGCGGGGCCGGGCAGCCGCACCTATGGGGCGCCGAGCGCGGTCGCTCAGCTCGCCTGCGAGGTCGAGCTGGCGCGGGCGGTCGACCCCGCCGTGTTCAAGCCGCGGCCCCGCGTGGACTCGGCGATCCTGCGGCTGCGGCGGACCGGCCCCGGCGCCGACGCCGCGACCCGCGAGCTGATCCGCGCCGCCTTCGCCCACCGCCGCAAGTCGCTGGCCCGCTCGCTCGAGCACGCGCAGCCGGGCTCGCTGGCGCCGGCGCGCGAGGCGCTGGCCGAGCTGGGCCTGCCGGAGGACGCCCGCGCCGAGCAGCTGGCGCCGGAGCAATTCGCCGCCCTCTCCGCGAAGCTGCCTGCCTGAAACCTGTCTGATGCTGATCCACGCCCCGGCCAAGCTCAACCTCTGCCTCTATCTGGGGCCGCCGCGCGAGGACGGCCGTCACGAGCTCTGCTCGCTGTTCGAGCCGGTGGCGCTGGCGGACCTGATCGAGGTCTCGCCCGCCGAGAGCGATGAGGTGATCTGCCCCGGGGTTGACGGGGAGAATCTGGTGACTCGAGCGCTGGCCGGGCTGCGCGAGCGCGGCTGGGAGCGCGAGCCGCTGCGGATCGAGATCGAGAAGCGGGTGCCGGTCGCGGGCGGGCTCGGCGGCGGCAGCGGCGACGCCGCCGCGATCCTGCGCCTGGCGGCGGGCGAGGTCGCCGACCTGCCGCAGCTGGCGGCCGAGCTGGGCGCCGACGTGCCTTCGCAGCTGCGCCCCTCGCTGGCGCTGGTCCGCGGCGCCGGCGAGCGGGTCGAGCCACTCCCCGAGCCGGCCGAGCACGTGGCTGTGCTGCTGCCGGGGGGCGGAGGCCTCAGCACCGCCGAGGTCTTCGCCGAGGCCGACCGGCTCGGGCTCGGCCGCCCGGCCGAGGAGCTCGAAGACCTTGCGGTGCTCCTGCGCGAGGCCGCAGGCGCCGGGGCCAGTCCCCTCGCCTACCCCGACCTGCTCGTCAACGACCTGACCGAAGCGGCGCTCTCGCTGCGCCCCGAGATCGACGAGGCCCTGCAGGCGCTGCGCGCGGCCGGCGCCCCCGTCGCCATCCTCAGCGGCTCGGGCCCCACCGCCGTCGGCCTCTTCGATGACCTCGCCGCAGCGCAGCGCGCCGCCGAATCCCTCGACAGCGACGAAGTGATCGTCTGCGCCGCCGGACGCGCGAGACTGGCGCCATGAAGCTGCCCGGGGAGGGCAACGGGGAGGGCCCGATCACCCGCAAACGGATCGTGCTCGCGGTCGTCGCGCTCGCCGTCGCGGTCGGCTACTTCCTCCTCAGCCGCAAGCTCGGCAGCCTCGACCTGCACAAGCTGCTCGAGGACATCTCCGAAACGCTCGGGGCCTGGACCTACCTGCTGGTCGGCGTCTTCGCCTTCGCCGAGACCGGCGCCTTCGTCGGCCTGGTGGTGCCGGGCGAGACGGTGATGCTGCTCGGCGGCGCCGTCGCCGGCCAGGGCGCGATCGACATCTACCTGCTGATCGCGATCGCCTGGTTTGCCGCCTGGCTCGGCGACACCACCAGCTTCTTCCTCGGCCGCAGGCTCGGCCGCAGCTTCGTCCTCGACCACGGCCCGCGGGTCGGGATCAGCCACGAGCGCTTCGAAAAAGTCGAGGACTACTTCGGCCGCCACGGCGGCAAGACGATCTTCATCGGCCGCTTCATCAGCCTGGTCCGCGCCTTCGCCCCCTTCATCGCCGGCAGCTCGGGGATGCGCTACCGCGCCTTCGTCCCCTACTCGATCCTCGGCACCGGCCTCTGGGCCAGCGCCCACATCCTGATCGGCTACTTCTTCTCGAGCGCGATCGACACCGCCGGCAAATACGCCGCCAAGGGCGCCTTCCTGCTGGCGACGCTGATCGTCGTCGTCGTCGGCATCGTCTTCCTCTACCGCCGCTTCCGCGAGGAGGAGAACCGGCGCTCGGCGGTGCGCTGGATGGAGGGGCACCGGGCGACGCGGTGGCTGGTCGAGATGGGGCGCCGGCCGCAGTTCCGCTTCCTCTGGGACCGGGTGACGCCGGGCGGCACCTTCGGGCTCGAATTCACCTCCCTGATGGCGACGCTGGCGGTCGCCTCCTTCGTCCTCGTCGCCTACGCGGTCGTCGTCACCGGCGAACCGGGGCCGACGCCGGGCGACGAAACGGCGATGGAACTCGTCGGCCACCTGCACGGTGCGGCACTCACCAGCGTCGCCAAGGTGATCACCGCACTCGGTTCGGGGCCGCTCGTCTGGGCGCTGGCGGCGATCTGCGCGGCGCTGCTCGCCTGGCGCCGGCGCTGGGCCGAGTTCTGGGTCCTGGTCGCGGGCATGGTCATCATCCAACTCGGGGTCGTCGGGATCAAGGACGCGGTCGACCGGCCGCGCCCGCCCGACCCGCTCGTCTCCGCCTCGGGCTCCTCCTATCCCTCCGGCCACGCCGCCCACGCGGTCTTCTACCTCTGGCTGGCGGTGACGATCGTGCTGCGGCTGCGGCCGGGGATGGCGCGCGGCGCCGCCGTGGTCACGGCGGGCCTCGTGCTGACGGGGCTCGTCGGGCTCTCGCGCGTCTACCTCCAGGTCCACTACCTCAGCGACGTCAGCGGTGGCTGGGCGCTGGGGGCGGCAGCCGTCTCGTTCTGCGCGGCGGTGGGGCTGGTCGTCTCGCAAGTGCGCCAGAATCCAGCGCAGTGACCGTTTTCGCGCTCGCGAGGATCGACCACCAGTACCTGCTCTACGGGATCGCCGCGGCGATCTGCCTGGTCGTCTTCGTCACCCTCATCCTCACCCCCGCCCTGAGCGCCTACGGGCGGATCTGGGAGAAGGCGGCGGCCGGCTTCCTCTCGCTCTTCGTGCTCGCCGCCCTGGTCCTCGGCGGCGTCGTGATCGGCCTGGTCGTCGTCTACTACTACACCGACATCGTCAACTTCATCAACGGGTCCTAAGGCGGGCTGACGCGTCCTGGGCACGCGTCTGACGGCGGCGGACGCTGCGCGGTGCGGCGTCCTCGGTCGTCCGAATAGCGCTGCTATTCGGACGACCTGCGTCCTTGCCCCGCTTGGTCCGGCGCTCGTCAGCCGCGCACCCATGCCACGCCAGACCGCCTTAGCCCCCGACGGCCTCGATGGTTGTCCTTGATAATGGCCCGATGCAGGCTCAGTCCAAACGGGGCTCTGAAAGCCCTGCAAACATCGACCGCGCGGCGCTGCTCGACGCGCTTTCCGAGGCGGTCGAGTCCGGTGCCGGGCTGCCCGCGGTCGCGCGGGCGGCGGCGCGGCTGCTGGACGCCAGCGTCGCATTGATCGACCGCTCGAGCGCGGTGCTGGCGGTCGCCGGCGCCTCCTCCGACCAGGAGCAGAAGCTGCTCTCCGGCGGCGAGGGGGTGACCAGGGTCGAGCTGCGGGTCGCCGACACCGTGGTGGGGGAGCTGCGCTACCGGGCCAAGGCGGCGCCCGACGCGGCGATCGCGCGGATGGTGACGACGCTGCTGGCGCTGGAGCTGGAGCGCTCGCGCTCGCCGGAGTGGGAGAGCGAGGAGGCCGCCGGCGCCTTCGTCACAGCGGTGCTGCGGCGGGAAGTGACCGACCGCGGCGACATCGTCGCCCGCGCCGGCGAGCTGGGCGCCGACCTCGATCGGGGCGCCGGGGTGGTCGTCCTGCGCGCGGCGCCGCGGGCGGCGCAGACCGGCGAGTGGCGGGAGCGGGTGCTGACGCTGGCGCAGCGGGCGCTGCGCTCGCTGGCGCCGGGATCGCTGGCGGCGAGCGAGGGCGGCGAGTCGGCCGAGATCGCGGCGATCGTGCCGGCCGAGGACGACGAACGGCTGGCCCGCGCCGCCGCCGGGCTCTCGCGCGAGCTAGACGACAGCCTCGGCGGCTTCCACCTCACCGTCGGCCGCAGCCGCCGCTGCGCCGACCCGGTCGACCTCTACCGCGCCGGCAGCGAGGCGCGCCTGGCGGTCAACGTCGGCGAGGCGGAGGGCCGCTCCCTGCTCGCCTTCGAGGACACCGGCGCCTACCGCCTGCTGCTGCCGGCGATGAGCGAGGACCCCGCCGAGCTCGAACGCTTCTACGCCGAGACGATCCAGCCGCTGGTCGACTACGACGAGCAGTACGAGACCGAGCTGGTGGCGACCGTCGAGGCCTACCTCGACAACGACGGCAACGTCGCCGCCACCGCCAAACAGCTCTTCACCCACCGCCACACGATCCGCTACCGCCTCGAGCGCGTCCGCGAGCTCTGCGGCCACGACGTCTCCAGCACCGAAGGCCGCGAGAAGCTCGGCCTCGGCCTGAAAGCGATGCGCGTACTGGGGATCGCGTCACCCCGCGGCCCGGCGATGGAGCCCGGGGCGAAGGGCGGCAAGGTCGCCCGGGCGGCGGAGGAGTAGGGCGGAGCGCCTAAGCTTGTAGAGCTTTGGGGAGTGGTGTAATCGGCAACACTCGGCACTTTGGATGCCGCATTCCCGGTTCGAGTCCGGGCTCCCCAGTAGCATCTTTCTGTCTGAGCCTAGAGTCATACTCCAAAGGATGATCGGAGTCCGGGTCGGAATTCCCTTCTCTTCTAGGAGGCCGATTTGACGGGTTTCCAACATTGCTAACGAGTCTTGACATTCTTTCCGAGGGGGAGTATCGGAAATGGCTGGAGCAACCGAAATTCAAAGAAAGGGAGCGATGACCGGCAGAATGCAAGTCGAGAAGGCAGCAGAAGACCTGCTCCGCACGACTTGGATTGCCGATGGCGGTGAGATGGGGGACTGCCCGCTTCCGGTTGATCCTTTCCACATCGCCAAGCGTCTCGGGCTGAAGGTCTACACGCAGGTGCTCGCAGCTGACGTTTCGGGAATGCTGGCCAAGCGGCAGGGATGCGATCCCGAGGTCTACATCAACGCCAATGACAGCCTCACTCGGCAGCGGTTCTCGTGCGCCCACGAGATCGGCCACTACTCCAAAAGGGTGACCGGACGAGACGATGATTCGTGGGGCTACATCGATAGGCGCGGACCGCACTCTTCCCAGGGGACCGATCCGGAAGAGATCTACGCCAACCAGTTCGCAGCCGCCCTGCTAATGCCCGAGCACAAGGTCAGGGCGCTCTATGAGGAACTGGACCCCGCCGCGATGGCCGTGGCGTTTGGAGTGTCCCTTGGTGCGATGAAGTTCCGCCTCGAGAACCTCGGACTCACCTGAGATTTCTTTTCGATGGGATCTAAGGCGGAGGGATCGAGGCGAAGGGGCTGGGGTCGGTGGCGGCGGTCCAATGCGCCGGCGGGGCCGACCTCGGTCGAGGAAGTCGACCTCGAGCTTCAGAAGGCCTTAAAGAAGGCTAGGGCGGCAAATGCCTGGACCGACGTTCGCTTAAGGCGGTGGCTCGGTTTTGGAGCGCTGTTCCTGATGGCTGCTCAGATGGTGGCGGCGGACGTGGTTTTCATCGTCTATGGCAACGCCAAGGGTTGGGAGATTCCGGTCTCTGGCATTCAAGTCTGGCTGGGAGCGACCGTGGTTCAAGTCGCGGTCATCGTCGGGGCGGTGGCGAAATACCTCTTCCCGCCTGATGGCGGTGGTCCGAACCCCGAGACTACGGTTGAGCCCGAGCCGGCGTCCGCATAGCCGTCTAGGTTCTTCTACATGGAGATCGGCGGCGCGTCGCTTGACCCCGAGGTCCGCGAAGGGCTGAGCCGGAGTTGGAAGGAGCTGATGGCGGTGGGAGTCATCGCGATCGTGCTCGGGTGCATCGCGATCCTGGTGCCGGCGGTGGCTTCGGTCGGGACGGCGATCTTCATCGGCTGGCTCCTCTTGGTGGTCGGGGCATTCCTCGTCGCGGCGGCGTTCTCGGCGCACTCGGTGGGAACGGTGCTTTGGCGGATGTTCTGGGCGGCGCTGACGGTGATCGTCGGCCTCTGGCTGATCGTCGAGCCCCACAACGGGACCCTGACGCTGACCCTGGTGTTGGGGATCTACTTCCTCCTGATGGGGATCACGCGGATCACCGTCGCCTTCATCGGCCGCGGACAGCCGAACGCCGGCTGGGTCGGGCTCAGCGGCGTCTGCGGCCTCCTGATCGGCATCCTCGTCCTCGCCAAGTTCCCCAGCTCCGCCGACTGGGCGATCGGCCTCCTGGTCGGAATCGACCTGATCTTCGCCGGCTGGACGCTGACCTCGGTCGCGATGCTCGGCAAAGAACTGGCCAAGCGGGCTTAATACGCGCACGGCATTCCATTTCCGGAATACAGTTCCGGAAGTGAGTTCTCCTCTCGTGCTCGTGATGGCGGCGGGCGAGGGCACGCGCATGCGCTCGTCTACGCCGAAGATGCTCCACCCCGTCTGCGGCCGGCCGATGGTGGCCTGGCCGATCCTCGCCGCGCGCGAGGCGGGCGCCGGGCGCGTCGCCGCGATCGTCTCGCCCGGCCGCGACCTCTCGCCCGGCCTGCCCGAGGGCGTCGAGACGGTCGAGCAGCCGCAGCCCGACGGCACCGGCGGCGCGATCCGGGCGGCGCTGCCGCTGATCGAGGAAGCCGACACCATCCTCGTCCTCTCCGGCGATCACCCGCTGCTCTCGGCGGCGACGATCGCCGATCTGCTGCAGGCGCACGAGTCCTCGCGGGCGGCGGCGACGATGCTGACGATCGAGCTCGACGACCCCGGCGCCTACGGCCGCGTCGTCCGCAACGCCGCCGGCGAGGTCGAGCGTGTGGTCGAGGCGAAAGCCGCCGGCGACGCCGGCGCCTCCGAGCTGGAGATCCGCGAGATCAACGCCGGCACCTATGTCTTCGACGCCGCTCCGCTGGCCGCCGCCCTTCAGGGGCTCTCCAGCGACAACGCCCAGGGCGAGTACTACCTGCCCGACGTCTTCCCGGCGCTGCGCGAGGCCGGCCATTCGGTCGCCGCCCATCGCGCCGACGACCTCGCCATGACGATGGGCGTCAACAACCGCGTCGACCTGGCAGCGGTCGAGGCCGAGGCCCGCCGCCGGCTGCTGGAGGCGCACATGCTCGCCGGGGTCACGATCGTCGACCCGGCCTCCACCTGGGTCGACGCCGGGGTCGAGGTCGGCCAGGACGCCCGGAT
>DASUWV010000149.1:0-14066 GCA_036378275.1 Solirubrobacterales bacterium
AGCGCTGCTCGATCTCGGCCGAGATCGGGTACTCGGCGTGGTCGATGAAGTTGCGGTGCAGGTTCTCGGTGACGATCGCCTTCGCCTCCGGCTCCATCCAGGTGGTGACGAAGGTGGCGAGATTGCGCCACGGATCCCCCTCGAGCACCAGTTCCTCCTCGACCAGCCGCATCGCCTCGAGCGCCGCCATGCCGCTCGCCGGAAACTCCCTGTCGGGTGCGTCTTCGAGCAGGAAGCGGCTGCTGTAGAGCATCGCCTGGGGATCCAGGTTCGGTCGCCGTCTAGTCATCCGACGGAATAGAAGATCTGAGCGGCGTCGGGACCCTCGACCACCCGCTGCTGCTCCAACTTCACGCTCGGCGGGATGCCGTCGAACAGGCGCGTCCCGCCGCCGAGGATGACCGGGACCTGGTTGACCAGCAACTCGTCGAGGAGGCCGGCGCGGATCAGCTGCTGGATCGTCTCGCCGCCGCCGCCGACCGAGACGTCTTCGTCGCCGGCCGCCTCGCGGGCCAGCTCGACGGCACGCTCGGGCCCCTCGGTGACGAAGTGGAAGGTGGTCTCGCCGAGGGTCAGCGGCTCGCGCTCGTAGTGGGTGAGGACGAAGACCGGTACGTGGAATGGCGGCTCGTCCCCCCACCAGCCGTTCCACAGCGGCTCGGTCCAGGGACCGCGCACCGGGCCGAACATGTTGCGGCCCATCACCACCGCGCCGGTGTCGGCGCTCGCTTCTTCGAAGACCTCGCTGCTGGCGTTGACCTCGCCGCCCTCACGCCCGTGCGGCTCCCGCCAGGCGGCGAGCTTGAGGACCCACTCGTGCAGCGCCATCCCGCCTTCGCCGAGGGGGTTCTCCTCGCTCTGGTTGGGACCGGCGAGGAAGCCGTCGGCGGAGATCGAGATCTGGCACTTGACCTTGGTCACACGAGGACCGTATCGCTTGACCTCAGCCCTGCCGGCGCTATCCTGATTGAGGATTAACTACAGAAAGTGGACTTGGTTATGACTTATCGGCTGATCGCTCTTGACGAGGCAATCGTCTTCCCCACCGTGACCGCCACCCTGCCGATCGACGTCGGCGAGGACGAGCGCGTCTTCCTGATCCCGCGCCGCGAGGGCGAGTACGGGCGCGTCGGCGTCGTCGCCGAGGTGATCGAGACCGGCCTCTCGCGCCGCGGCCGCCCCGTCGCCACCGTCGTCGGCCTCCACCGCGGGCTGATCGCCGGCTCCGCCCAGGCAGGCGAGGGCGAGACCCTGCGCGTCGAGGTGCAGGAGATCCGCGACGGCCATCCCGACGACGAGCACACCCGCGAGCTGACCCGCGAATACCGCGCCGTGGTCGAGGAGATCCTCGAGTTGCGCGGCGACGACGGGCGCGTCGCCGCCTTCCTGCGCTCGGTCGACGAGCCGGGAGCGCTGGCCGACACCTCCGGCCTCTCCCCCGACATCTCCAACGAGGGCAAGCTGCGGCTGCTGGAGACGGTCGACGTCACCGCCCGCCTCGAGCTGGCGGTCGAGCTGCAGCGCGAGCGCCTGGCCGAGCTGCAGGTGCGGGAGAAGATCCGCGACGACGTCGAGTCCGGCGCCCAGAAGCAGCAGCGCGACTACTTCCTGCGCAAACAGATGGAGTCGATCCGCAAGGAGCTGGGCGAGGACGAGGCCGACCTGATCGCCGAGTACGAGCGCAAGATCGCCGAGGCGGAGATGCCCGAGGCGGTCGCCGAGCAGGCCGAGAAGGAGCTGCGGCGGCTGGAGCGCCAGGGCGAGCAGTCGCCGGAGAGCTCGATGATCCGCAGCTACCTCGACTGGCTGATTGCCGTCCCGTGGAGCAGGCGCTCCGAGGAGCGGCTCGACCCCGAGTACACCCGCGAGGTTCTCGACGCCGACCACGCCGGCCTCGAGGACGTGAAGAAGCGGATCGTCGAGTTCATCGCCGTGCGCAAGCTGCGAGAGGAGCGGCAGATCGAGGACGACGGCCGCGCCAACGGCGCGATCCTGACCCTGGTCGGGCCGCCCGGGACCGGCAAGACCTCGATCGGCGAGTCGATCGCCCGGGCGCTCGGGCGCGAGTTCGTCCGCATCAGCCTCGGCGGCCTCCACGACGAGGCGGAGATCCGCGGCCACCGGCGCACCTACATCGGCGCCCTGCCGGGCCGGATCGTCCGCGCCCTGCGCGACGCCGGGACGATGAACCCGGTGATCCTCCTCGACGAGGTCGACAAGGTCGGCGCCGACTGGCGCGGCGACCCCTCCGCGGCCCTGCTCGAGGTCCTCGACCCGGCGCAGAACAACACCTTCCGCGACCACTACCTCGACGTCGAGGTCGACCTCTCCGAGGTCGTCTTCGTCGCCACCGCAAACCTGCTCGACACGATCCCGGCGCCGCTGCTGGACCGGATGGAGACGATCGGCTTCGACGGCTACACGACCGAGGAGAAGCTGGCGATCGCCCGCGGCTACCTGCTGCCTCGGCAGCTGAAGCGCAACGGGTTGCGGCCCGAGGAGGTCGAGGTCTCCGACGAGGTGCTGCGGACGGTGATCTCCGAGTACACCCGCGAGGCGGGCGTGCGGCGGCTCGAGCACGAGATCGGCAAGCTGATCCGCGCGGCGGCGACGAAGGTCGCCTCCGGCGCGGCCGCCGAGAAGATCGTGCTCGACGTCGAGGCCCTGCGCGAGGCGCTGGGCCGGCAGAAGTTCTTCCAGGAGTCGGTCGAGCGGACCGCGATCCCCGGGGTCTCCACCGGCCTCGCGGTCACCGGCGCCGGCGGCGACATCCTCTTCATCGAGGCGACCGCGATGGACGGCGACAAGGGGCTGGTCCTGACCGGCCAGCTCGGCGACGTGATGAAGGAGTCGGCGCGGATCGCGCTGTCCTACGTGCGGGCGCACCGCGAGGAGCTCGGCATCCCCGCGGAGGCGTTCCAGCGCGAGTTCCACCTGCACGTGCCGGCCGGGGCGATCCCCAAGGACGGCCCCAGCGCCGGCACGGCGATGACCACGGCGCTAGTCAGCCTGCTGACCGGGCGCCCGGTCAAGCACACGGTCGGGATGACCGGAGAGGTCACGCTCCAGGGCCGGGTGCTGCCGATCGGCGGGCTGAAGCAGAAGGTGCTGGCGGCCCACGCGGCCGGGCTGACCGCGGTGATCCTGCCCGAGCGCAACCGCGGCGACCTCGACGAGGTCCCCGAGGAGGTGCGCGAGCAGATGGCCTTCCACCCGGTGATGAGCATCGACGAGGTGCTGGGGCTGGCCTTGGAGCCGGCCGAGAAGGGGCACGAGGCAGTGGCGGCATAGGGAGGGGCCGATGCCGCGCTGCCGCAACTGCAACCCGGTCCCGCAGGAGCTCCGCGCCGCCGCGGGGCTGCTCGAGCGCCGCTGGACGATGGCGACCATCTACGCCTGCGCCAGCGGCGCCGCCCGCTTCAACGAGTTCCGCCAGTCGCTTCCCGGCGTCTCCCCCACCACGCTTTCGGACCGGCTCGAGCAGCTGGAGGAGGCGGGGATCGTCGAGCGCAGGCTGGTCCCGGGCCGCCCGCCCCACACCGAGTACGCGCTGACCGAGCGCGGGGCGCGCCTGGCCGAGGCCGTCGCCGGGCTGCTGCGGCACTGAGCCCGCCCGGCTTCGGGCCCACCCTTCGAAGCCGCTTGCCCGCAAGCGGGAAGAGCGGTTGAATGTGGTCCAAATGGGGTTTTCAGAGCAGTCCGAGGAGCGGACCGACGAGGGACGCTTCCGGCGGCTGATCGATATCGGGAACGAGGTCCTCTCCGAGCTGGACCTCGAGGCGGTGCTCAATTCCGTCGTCGAGGCGGCGCGGGAGCTGACCGGCGCCCGGTACGCGGCGCTGGGGGTGCTCGACCGCGACCGGCGCGAACTCGAACGCTTCATCAACGTCGGCATCGACGCCGAGACCCAGCGGGATATCGGCAACCTGCCGCGCGGGCGCGGCGTCCTCGGCGAGCTGATCCGGGAGCCGAAGCCGCTGCGGCTGCGCGAAGTCAACAGCCACCCGCACGCCTACGGCTTCCCCCCCGGCCACCCGCCGATGCACTCGTTCCTCGGGGTGCCGATCACGGTCCGCGGCGAGACCTACGGCAACCTCTACATGACCGAGAAGGCCGGCGCCGAGGAATTCGACGAGAGCGACGAAGAAGCGGCCCTGACCCTGGCGAGCTGGGCCGGGATCGCGATCGAGAACGCCCGCCTCTACACCAGCCTCAGCGAACGCGAGGCGGAGGTCGAGCAGGCGCTGCGGCGGGCGGAGACCTCGGTCGACATCGCCCGCACCGTCGGCGGCGAGACCGACGTCGAGCGCGTCCTCGACCTGATCGTCAAGCGGGCGCGGGCGCTGGTCGACGCGCGGGCGCTGCTCGTCCTCCTGCGCCGCGGCGACCACCTCTTCGTCGCCGCCAGCGCCGGGCGCGTCGACACCGACATCGGCGGCCTGACGATCTCGATCGAGGACTCGGTCTTCGGGGCGGCGATGGAGGACCGGGTCTCGCAGCGACTGGAGCGAGGCTCCCCTCCCTCCGAGGGGCGGCTGCGGGAGAAGGTCGGCGCCGAGACGGCGCTGGTCGTGCCGCTGCTCTTCCGCGGCCGGGCGGTCGGGACGCTGGTGGCGCTCGACCGCGAAGCCGGCGGGATCGAGTTCGACCAGGAGGACCTGCGGCTGCTGCAGTCGTTCGCGTCCAGCGCGGCGACGGCGGTCGCGACCGCGCAGACGGTCGAGTCCGACCGCTTGCGCCAGCAGGTCGAGTCGGCCGAGCAGGAGCGCGAACGCTGGGCCCGCGAGCTGCACGACGACGCCCTGCAGAACCTCGCGGCGATCCGGATCAGCCTGGCGACGGCGCTGCAGAGCAGCGGCGAGCAGCGGGCGGCGCGGATCGAGAGCGCGGCCGAGGAGGCGATCGCGCAGCTGGAGTCCCAGATCAACGACCTCAACCGGCTGATCAACGACCTGCGGCCGGCGGCGCTCGAGCGGCTGGGCCTCGCCGGGGCTCTGCAGGCGATGGCGGAAGAGAACTCCGCCCGCGGCGGGCTCCAGGTCGAAGCGACGATCGAGATCGCCGGCGAGCTGGGGAGGGACGAAGAGCGGCTCGTCTACCGGCTCGTCCAGGAGTCCCTCACCAACGTCCTCAAGCACGCCCACGCCTCGCAGGTGGTTCTGGGCGTGAGCGAAGCCGACGGCGAGATCCGCATCCTCATCCGCGACGACGGCGCCGGCTTCGACTCGACCGCCTCGACCAGCGGCCGCGGCCTCACCGGCATGCGCGAGCGGATTGAGCTGATCGGCGGCGAGATCGACGTCAGCTCCACCCCCGGCGAAGGCACCGAAATCACCGCCCGCGTGCCGCTGCCCGAAGCCTGACGAACTTCGAGCTAACCGTCCCTCGGCGTCTGCCGGAGCTCGCTCCGCAGGAGGGTTCGGGTGTCCCCTGAACGGCTTGTACTTTTTCGGTGCCCCGATCCTCGGACGGCCGAAGGCGACCCACCGAAAAAGTTGAGAGAAGGGGATGCCCGACCCCTCCAACCGACCGCGCTCAGTTCCTCAGCGGATGCCGCTCAGCCCCGGTCGCGCTGGGCGTCGATGACCCCGTTGGCGATCGCGAAGCGGACCAGTTCGGGGCGGCTCTCGAGGTTCAGCTTCTCGAGCAGCTTCGCCCGGTTGACCTCGACCGCGCGGACGCTGAGGTACAGCTGCTCGCCGATCTCGCGGTTGGTGTGGCCGAGGGCGAGCAGGCGCAGCAGCTCGAGGTCGCGCTCGCCGAGCGACTCCAGCGGGTCGGCGCCGAGTTGGGCGACCTGGCCGCCGAGCTCGGGATCGATGTAGGAGCCGCCCCCGGCGGCGGCGCGGATCGCCGCCGTCAGCTGGCGCTCGGCCGCCTGCTTGAGGACGTAGCCGGAGGCGCCCGCCCGCAGTAGCTCGCGGGCGCGGCGGGGATCGGACTGCATCGTCAGCACGACGATCGCCGTGTCCGGGGCCTCGTCGCGCAGCCTGGGCACGTCGCTCGCCGGCTCGGCGCCGGGCATCTGCAGGTCGAGCACGAGGACGTCGGGGCGCCGGTCCCGCACCATCTTCTGCGCCGCCGAGGCGTCGGCGGCCTCGCCGATCACCCGCAGGTCGTCCTCCGCCTCGAGCATCGCCCGCAGCCCGGCCCGGATCACGTTGTGGTCGTCGGCGAGGACGACGGTGGTCTGCTTCTCCCCGCTCTCCATCGCTTTCTCCAGGGCAGTCTGCCACGACCCCCGGCACGGCGATATCCCGCAACCGGGATTGTGGGTTTGGGCCGATGGGAAGAGGCCGGATCGGCGCGATCCTGCCCCTATGAGAATTCTTGTCGCCCTGGGTGGGAACGCGCTCCTGCAGCGCGGCGAGACGGCCTCGGCCCCCAACCAGCGCCGCAACGTCGAGCGGGCAGCGGCCGCGCTTGCCGAGCTCAGCCGCGAGCACGAGCTGGTCATCACCCACGGCAACGGGCCGCAGGTGGGTCTGCTGGCGCTGCAGAACGAGGCCTTCCCCGACGTCCCGCCCTACCCGCTCGACGTGCTCGGCGCCGAGAGCGAGGGGATGGTCGGGCACATGCTCGAGCTGGCGCTGCGCAACCGCCTGCCCGAGCGCGACGTCGTCAGCGTCCTCACCGAGGTGGTGGTGGCCGGCGACGACCCCGCCTTCCGCAAGCCGACCAAGCCGATCGGCCCCGTCTACAGCGCCGAAGAGGCGCAGCGGCTGCGGCTCGACCGCGGCTGGACGGTGGGCCGCGACGGCGAGGGCTACCGGCGCCTCGTCCCCTCCCCCGAACCGAACGCGATCGCCGAGATCCGCAGCCTGCGGGTGCTGGTCGACTCCGGGGCGCTGGTGATATGCGCCGGGGGCGGCGGCATCCCGATCGCCCTCAACGGCGACGGCACCATGCACGGGGTCGAAGCGGTGATCGACAAGGACCTGACCGCTGCCCTGCTGGCGCGCCGGCTCGACGTCGGCCTGCTGATGATGCTGACCGACGTCGAGGCCGTCTACCGCGACTGGGGCGGCCCGAACGCGCGCCCGATCGCCAACGCCCAGCCCGCCGAGCTGCGCGGCATGCACCTGGCCGTGGGCTCGATGGGGCCGAAGGTCGAGGCCGCCTGCCGCTTCGCCGCCGCCACCGGCCGCCGCGCCGCGATCGGCTCGCTCACGGACCTGGCTCGGGTAGCGCGGGGCGAGGCCGGGACGCAGGTCCTGGCTCCCGCCGGCGAGCCAGCCATCGCCGCAGCTCGTCGGCTCCCCAGACGATGAAGGGGAACGGCACCACCAGCAGCACGTAGTGCCAGGGCAGCGCCGCCGTCCCCAGCAGGTCCTGGCAGACCGGTACGTAGATCAGCACTGCGGCGAGCGCCAGCTCGAAGGCGATCCCCCACAGCAGCAGCCGGTTGGAGAAGACGCCGATCGAGCGCAGGGAGGCGTGTTCGGTGCGGGCGGCGAAGGCGGTGCCGATCTGGCAGGCGACCATGCTGAGGAAGGTCATCGTCGTCGCCTGCTGGTAGGCGTGGTGGAGCGGCGCCCCCTCGCCGGTCGGGTCGTTCGGGCTCCAGCCGCCCCGCACGAGGACGTAGAAGAAGGCGCCCATCTCCAGCGCCGCCGCGATCAGGCCGAGGAAGAGCCAGGCGCGCAGCAGCATCGAGGGGCGGATCAGCCGTTCGCTGCGCTTGCGCGGCGGCCGGCGCATGATCCCGGGCTCGGCCGCCTCCTGGCCGAGCGCAAGCGCCGGCAGGGTCTCGGTGCCGACGTCGAAGGAGAGCAGCTGCAGGACGGTGAGCGGCAGCGGGATCGCGCCGCCGCCGAGCGCAAAGACGAGGTAGGGGACGATCTCCGGCGTCGCGTGGGCGAAGATGTAGACGATGAACTTGCGGATGTTGTCGTAGATCCGCCGTCCCGCCCTGACCGCGGAGACGATCGTCGCGAAGTTGTCGTCGGTGAGGACCATCGTCGCCGCCTCGCGGGCGACGTCGGTGCCCGAGCGGCCCATCGCGATGCCGATGTCGGCGCGGCGCAGGGCCGGCGCGTCGTTGGCGCCGTCGCCGGTCATCGCCACCACGTGGCCCAGCTCGCGCAGGGCGTCGGCGATCCGCAGCTTCGCCTCGGGCGTCGAGCGGGCGAAGACGAGCTCGCCGCCGGCCGCGAGCGCGGCGTCGAGCTGGTCCTCGCTCATGCTCTCCAGCTGGTCCTCGGAGATCGCCCGCGCGTGGCCGCCGGCGATGCCGATCTGGTCGGCGATCGCGACCGCCGTGCGCGGGTGGTCGCCGGTGACGACGATGATCCGGATGCCGGCCCGGTGACAGCGCGCCACCGCCGCCGCCACCTCCGGCCGCGGCGGGTCGATCATCGCCACCAGCCCGAGCAGGGTGAGGTCGCGCTCGGCTTCCTCGCGGCGGCGCGGGACGCCGGCGCCGAGCCGGCGGTGCGCCACCGCCAGAACCCGCAGCCCTTCGTCAGCGAAGCGGTCGGTGGCCTCGTGCACGCGGGCGCGGGTCGCGTCGTCGAGGGGCCGGGACGCCCCGCCCTCGCCGGCGATCGCGGTGCAGCGCGGCAGCACCGTCTCCGGCGCCCCCTTCGTGTCCACCCAGAGCCCGCCGTCCGCCTCGTCGACCGTCGACATCAGCTTCAGGCCGGCGTCGAAGTGGAACTGGGCGCGGCGGCGGGCGGCGCGGGCGGCAGCGTCGGTCTCGATCCCGCGCTCGGCGGCGGCGAGCACCATCGCCGCCTCGGTCGGGTCGCCCACCGGCGCCCCCTCCTCGTCGAGCCGCGCGTTGTTGCAGGCGAACATCGCCGCGGCGAGGTCGCGCTCCTCGCCCAGGGTCCAGAGCTCGGTCACCCGCATCCGGTTTTCCGTCAGCGTCCCGGTCTTGTCGGTGCAGATGACGTCGGTCGAGCCGAGCGTCTCGACCGCGCTCAGCCGCTTCACCACCGCCCCTTCGCGGACCATCCCCCGCACCCCGACCGCCAGCGCCAGGGTGATCACCGGCAGCAGGCCCTCGGGGACGTTGCCGACGATCAGGCCGATCGTCAGCACGACCGCGTCGGAGAGGCCGAGGCCGGCGCCGAAGGTCGCGAGCGGCACGAAGGCGATCCCCATCGCGATCGCGATCCCGGCGATCAGCCAGGCGACCCGGCGCACCTCGACCTCCAGCGGGCTCTCCTCGGCCTCGACCCGCTGCGAGAGCGAGGCGATGCGGCCGAGCTCGGTCCCCATCCCGGTCGCCTCGACCACGGCGCGGGCCTCGCCGCCGGTGCAGGAGGTGCCGCTGAAGACGAAGTCGCGGCGCTGCAGGTGGGGGGTGTCGGGGTGGTGCTCGATCGGGGCCAGCGAGACCGGCACCGACTCGCCGGTCAGGGTCGAGAGGTCGACCTCGATCGCGCCCTCGACCAGCTGCGCGTCGGCGGAGATGCGGTCCCCCTCGGCGATCAGCAGCAGGTCGCCGGGGACGAGCTCGGCCGCGTCGACCTCGGTCTCGCGGCCGTCGCGCACCACCCGCGCCCGCTGCGGGATGTATCCCTGCAGCGCCTCGACCGCGCGCTCGGCCTGCATCTCCTGGGCGAAGGCGAAGACGGCGTTGAGGACGATGACGACGACCACCGCGACCGCCACCGGGGTGATCCCGGCGATCGCCGCCAACACCGCCGCCCCCCAGAGCAGCAGCGCCAGCGGGTGGGTGAACTGCCGCGCCAGCTGCCTTGGCCAGCGGCGGCCGTGGCGGCGCTCGAGCCGGTTCGGCCCGTAGTGGAGGAGGCGCCGTTCAGCCTCGCGGCTGGAGAGCCCTTCGGCGGTCGACGGATGCGCCCCCGCTCCTGGTCGCACTCACATCGTTTGCCCGCGGGGAGGAACCGGATCGCGCTCGACCGGGCAGGACATGCAGCGCGGGCCGCCGCGGCCGCGGCCGAGCTCGGCGCCGGCGATCGTGATCACCTCGATCCCGCCCGCCCGCAGGCGGGTGTTGGTGTCGACGTTGCGCTCGTAGGCGACGACCACGCCCGGGGCGACGGCGAGGACGTTGTTGCCGTCGTCCCACTGCTCGCGCTGGGCCTCGAAGCTGTCGCCGCCGGTCTCGAACAGGCGCAGCCCGTCGACGTCGAGCGCGGCGGCGATCGCCGCGAACAGCTCCCCCTCGCGCTCGACCTTGACCCCTTCGGGGCCCGGCCGCAGGGTGTAGCCGGTCATCGCGCCGCGCAGCTCGGGGTAGACGGTGAAGGCGTCGCGGTCGACCATCGTCATCACCGTGTCGAGGTGCATGCTCGAGCGCTGGGCGGGCAGTTCGACCGCGATCACACGCGTCGCGGCGCCGGCGGCGAAGAGGCGGCGTGCCAGCAGCTCGACCGCGGCCGGCTTCGTCCTCTCCCCCATCCCGACCAGGACGCAGCCGTTGCCGATCACCAGCACGTCGCCGCCCTCGAGGTGCGGCGGCCCGCCGAGCTCGTCGCTCCAGACCTCGTGCGGGACCGCGGCGAAGAGCGGGTGGTGGCGGTAGATCGCCTCCAGGTGGACGGCCTCGCGGCGACGCGCGGGCTTCGCCATCGCGTGGATGCCGACCCCCTCGTAGATCCAGGCGGAGGTGTCGCGGGTGAAGAGGTGGTTGGGCAGGGGCGCCAGCACGAAGCCGTCGCGCCGGGCGACCGCGGCCACCAGCGAGGTGCTGGTGAAGGGAACCTCCTCGTAGGTGATGCCGCCGATCAGCCACTCGGCCAGCTCCGTGCCGGGCAACCCGCCCAGCCACTCCGCCACCGCCGGCCCCAGGGCAGGGCCGAGATCGGCCTCAGCCAGGGTTCCGGCGACGACGGCTTCGCGGGCCTCCGGGATCGCCAGCGTCTGCGCCAGCAGCTCCTGCAGGTAGAGGACCTCGACGCCCTCTTCGCGCAAGGTGTCGGCGAAGGCGTCGTGCTCCTGGCGGGCGCGCTTGACCCAGAGGACGTCGTCGAAGAGCAGCTCGTCCTTGTTGCCGGGGGTGAGGCGGCGCAGCTCGCGGTCGGGCCGGTGCAGCATCACCCGCCGCAGGACGCCGACCTCGGAGCCGACGTAGAGACGGGGAGAGGCCTCCTCGACCTCTCCCCGCGCGGGATATGCCCGCCCAACCTCCGCGCCGGCAGCAAGCGGCGCGTCAGCGCCGCGACTGACCATGGACGGGGCTCTGGCGGGAGATGAGGAGCTCGCCATTTCAGCGGCTCTCCTTCATCGCGACGGCCGCGCCCCCTTCAGTGGGAGAGCGGACCGGCGCCGGCGTCGCGACGAGCTCGGCTGCCTGCTTTTCGGCCTGTTTGGCCTGCCACCACTTCATCAGGACGTAGACAGGGATCCCGGCCAGCAGCAGGACGAAGCCCTTGGCGATGATGTCCTTGCCGGAGCCGGTGATCGCCCAGAACGAGTAGGCGAAGGCGAGCGCGGCGACGGTCGTGTCGCGGGCGAAGCGCCCGCCCTCGAAGAGGTCGCGCTCGGTGAAGTACAGGTAGGCCTGGGCCGCGGCCGAGTAGGCGTACGGCACCAGGGTGGTCAGGGTGGCGAGCAGGATGATGAAGGTGAAGGCGTCGACCAGGCCCTTGGTGTAGTTCATCAGCATCAGCCCGGTGACCAGGACCGAGGAGACGACGAGGCCGAAGACCGGCGTGCGGCGCTCGCCGTGAACCTTGGCGAACCGCTCGGGGAAGAGGCCGTCTTCGGCGGCTGCCAGCGGCACCCGTCCCTGCAGCAGGATCCAGCCGTTGAGGGCGCCGAAGGTCGAGAACAGGGCGACCAGCGCGATCACCTTGTCCCAGCTGCCGCCGAACATCTGCCCGGCCGCGTCGGCGAAGGGGCTGGTCGAGTTGGCGAGCGTGTCGGTGGGGATAACACCCATCACGGCGATCGTGCCGAGGATGTAGACGACGGTGGTGGCGAGGGTGCCGTAGATCGTCGCCCGCGGGATGTTCTTCTCCGGGTCCTTGACCTCGCCGGCGGCGACGGTCGCCGACTCGAGGCCGATGAAGGCCCAGAGGGTGAGCGGGGCGGCGGCGGAGATCGCGCTCCAGGTGCCGTGCGGAGCGAACGGGGTGAGGTTGCTGCTCTTGATGAAGAAGAGGCCGATCACGCCGATGATCGCGAGGGGGACGAACTTGAGGATCGTGGTGGCGACCTGGACGGCGCCCGACTGGCGCGTGCCCATGCAGTTGACCGCGGTCAGCAGCCAGATCACGCCGACGCCGACCAGGGCGGCGAGCAGGTCGTTGGATTCGAGGCCGGGCCAGAAGACGGCGAGGTAGCCGACGAAGGCGACGGCGATCGCGGCGTTGCCGGCCCAGGCGGCGATCCAGTAGCCCCAGGCGGTCTGGAAGCCGATGAAGTCGCCGAAGGCCCGCCGGGCGTAGGCGTACGGCCCGCCGGTGCGGGGAAGGGCGCGGCCGAGGCGGGCGAATACGAGGGCGAGGAACATCGCGCCGACGCCGGTGAAGACCCAGCCGACGATGCTGATCGGGCCGGCGGCGCCGGCCAGCGAGGCGGGCAGGAGGAAGATCCCCGAGCCGACCATGTTCCCGATCACGAGCGCGGTCGCCATCCAGACGCCCATGCTCCGCTTCAGCTTCGGGGCGTCGGCGGCGGCCCCGTTACCGCCTTGGAAAGTGGCTGCGTCTTGCGTGGTTTGCATCGTTTTCTCCTCAGGGCAACTGGTTGGTCGTGGAGCCTGGCGAGATCGTCTCCCCCGCGACCCGCCGCGTCATCCGGGGGTGACACCACTTGCATGTGCGGCTGCCCCGCAAGGCGTTACGCTCGCTGCGTGAGCGCTGCGGAGGGGAAGACGACGGTGGTCCTGGTCGACGACCACGCGGTGGTGCGCGGGGCGCTGAAGGCGCTGCTCGAGGGGCAGGAAGACCTCCAGGTCATCGGCGAGGCCGGCGACATCGCCTCGGGCCGGAAGGTCGTCGCCGAGCAGAAGCCCCGGGTGCTGGTGCTGGACGTCAACCTCCCCGACGGCCTGGCCGTCGACTCGATCGCCGAGCTGCGCGAGGACTCGCCGGAGACGGCGATCGTGCTGCTGACGATGGAGCGCGACCTCACCCTCGCCGGCCGCGCCCTCGACGCCGGGGCGAGCGGCTACCTCTTCAAGGACTCGGCCCACCTGGAGCTGATCGAGGCCGTCCGCGCCGTCGCCGCCGGCGAGCGCCACCTGGCCCCCGCCGTCGCCGCCGGCCTCAAGAACGAGAGCCCCGCCGAGAAGCCCGCCCTCTCCCCCCGCGAGACCGATGTCCTCAAGCTGATGGCCCTCGGCCACACCAACCGCGAGATCGGCGAACAGCTCTCCCTCAGCGTCCGCACCGTAGAGACCCACCGCGCCCACATCCAGCAGAAGCTGGGCCTCTCGAGCCGCCCCGAGCTGACCCGCTACGCGCTCTCGCACGGGCTGATCGACACCTGACTCACACGAGAGTCAGGATTTCCTCTCCCGCTTTTCGATTACCTCCGCCACCGCGAGCATTTGGGAGGTCGGCAGACCGAGGGCCTCGCTGATCCTTCGCAGGCTGCTGTAGGTGAGGTTGCGGCGCCCGCTCTCGATGCTGCTGATCTCGGTGGTGTGCCACCCGGCCAAGGAAGCAAGTTCCTCTTGAGTCAAGTTCTGGTCCTGGCGCAGCTTTCGGATTGCGAGAGCCAAAGCTTGATGCGGACCGCCGGCTTGGGGGGATCTAGACGGCATCGCTCCAACTATGCATCACGGGTTGCTAGAGGGGGCTTGACAAGCATCGTATTGTTGGAACATGTTCCATATTGGAATATATTCCATATTCATCCATATTCATAAAAGGGCGTCGGATACGACGAAGCCCCGGCCGCGTGCAAGCAGAGGCGGGACCGGGGCATTCGACTATGAGTCTAGCAGCTAAAAAGTTGCGTATGTGCCCTGCTCTCAGATCTTGAACCCTGAACAGGTGACAACCTGGCTGGGTCCCCTGCGCTTCCAGCGGTACCTGGTCGCGCGGGACGGCAGCCATGTCAATGCGGTCGCGCTCTACGAGTGGAACGCAAAGATCTCCGCGGCCTTTCTCGAGGTCCTCTGCCACCTCGAGGTGCTGCTC